>JAAYTU010000089.1 GCA_012523705.1 Clostridiaceae bacterium | reverse complement strand
AGTAGAATAGTATTAACATACAGGAGGATTATTAAATGAGTATTAGTGCTAGTATGGTAAAAGATCTCCGTGATCGCACCGGAGCCGGAATGATGGATTGTAAAAAGGCTCTTGTGGAGACTAATGGTGATATAGAAAAGGCTATAGAGTATCTTCGTGAAAAGGGTATTGCTAAAGCTGCTAATAAGTCCGGAAGAATTGCTTCTGAAGGTATTGTAGAGTCCTATATTCACGGCGGCGGGCGCATAGGCGTTCTTGTTGAAGTAAATATTGAGACAGACTTTGCTGCTAAAAATGAAGATTTCCGTGCATTTGTAAAAGACATTGCTATGCAGATAGCAGCTATGAACCCCCAATATGTTAGAAGAGAAGAAGTTCCGGCAGATATTATTGAAAAGGAAAAGGAAATTCTTAAGGTACAAGCTATTAACGAGGGTAAACCTGAGCACATAGCTGAAAAAATGGTTAACGGAAGAATTGAA
Source organism: Clostridiaceae bacterium (assembly GCA_012523705.1). Taxonomy (GTDB): domain Bacteria; phylum Bacillota; class Clostridia; order DSM-8532; family DSM-8532; genus DTU059. Next base: position 57,131 of record JAAYTU010000089.1, on the reverse strand, counting down.
AAGTATTACAATGAAATTTGCCTCTTAGAGCAACCTTTCATTAAAGAGAACGACAAGACAGTAGAACAGGTTCTAAAAGAAAAAATTTCAACGATAGGCGAGAACATTAATATTAGAAGATTTGCTCGTTTTGAAATGGGCGAGGGAATTGAAAAGAAAGAAGAAAACTTCGCCGATGAGGTTATGAAACAGATTAAGTAAGACAAATAAAGGGGGTATATTGATTAAGATCATATACCTCCTTTTCCTAACAAATACTTTTGTATTTTATGGAGGACTTATGGGATTAAGATTTAAACGCATTATGTTAAAAATTAGCGGTGAGGCTCTGTCAGCAAAACAAGGTTTTGGAATCAATTCCGAGGTTTTAGGAAACATCAGCGACAAAGTAAAATCTGCATGGGATCTGGGCATTGAAATAGGCATAGTAGTGGGAGGGGGCAACTTCTGGAGAGGCCGTAGCAGTAATGATATGGATAGAACTACTGCAGACCATATGGGAATGCTCGCTACTATTATGAACTCCTTAGCTCTGCAGGATGCTCTTGAATCCAGAGGAGTACCCACCAGAGTACAAACTGCCATTGATATGCCAAGAATCGCAGAACCCTATATCAGACGGAAAGCAGTTAGACATCTTGAAAAGAACAGGGTAGTTATCTTTGCCTGCGGAACAGGCAACCCATATTTTTCCACAGATACAGCAGCTGCACTTAGAGCCGCTGAAATAGATGCAGATGTTATTCTGCTAGCTAAAAATGTTGATGCGGTATATGATAGTGATCCGAAGAAAAATCCTGATGCTAAGAGATTTGATAAGATTTCTTATTTTGAAGTCCTGCAGCGTCAATTAGGAGTAATGGATTCTACAGCCACATCTCTTTGTATGGATAATAATATACCATTAATGGTATTTAGTATTAATGAGCCAGAGAATATAATTAAGGTTTTAAATGGGGAGAATGTTGGTACATTTGTTGCAAGGGAGGTTTAATGAAATGTCTAGCGATTATAATGAGTTTACAAGAAAAATGGAAAAGTCTTTGAATGTATTAAAGGATGAATTAGGCAGCATCAGAGCAGGAAGAGCGAATCCTCGGTTACTGGATAAGATTTCTGTTGATTATTATGGAACGCCTACACCAGTTACCCAGCTTGCTAATATTCAAGTACCAGAAGCAAGACAGATTGTGATACAGCCTTGGGACACCAAAATACTAAATGACGTCATCAGAGCTATTCAAATGTCTGATTTAGGCATTAACCCTAATAATGACGGAAAGGTTATTCGCCTGGTATTCCCGCCTCTGACAGAGGAGAGGAGAATAGATCTTACGAAGGATGTCAAGAAATTAGGTGAGAATTGTAAGATTGCAATTCGCCAGATTCGTCGTGAGGCAGTAGACACATTTAAGAAAAAAGAGAAGGCCAAGGAAATAACCGAGGACGATCTTAAGAATTCAGAAAAGGACATACAAAAATTCACTGATGAATATATAGAAAAGGTTGATAAAACTATCGAAGCTAAGATAGATGAAATAATGGAGATATAACAGGATTGTTATTTGAAAGGACTAAACCGTATTCGTTTAGTCCTTTTGTTATATCAATTAATTATTTTTCCTTAATCTAAAACCTTAAAATGTCCGATATATTTCTAAGAAGAGCGTAGATAGAGGGTTAGAGGCTATTTAATTATATAATTATAGTTAAAAATGAAATATTACATTAGACAAAATAAAAATTTTGTTCAATTGGGAGTGGAGTGTGATATAATATATGGTAAAGAACTATATTATACATAAGATTATTCTAAAAAATTGAACTGACGCAGCTATAAATTATAAGAATTAATCAATATTCATAAAACTATTAAATTATTCCTTCTTATGAGGTGCTTAACCATGAATCTTGACTTTAATGATTTACCCGATATTGCAATTGAGTATTTAAACTATATGCTCACAATAAAAAATACTTCAAAGAAAACCGTTTCAGAATATTACTATGATTTACGGACTTTCTTCCGTTATATTAAGGTAATCAAATATAACGCAGATGAAAATGATTTTAAGAATATTGCCGTTGATGATATTACAGCTGAAGACTTGAAAAAAATTAATCTTACTGATTTATATGGCTTTTTATCCTATACCAGCCGTGAACTTGATAATACAGCCGTTACCCGTTCCCGTAAGGTTTCCTGTTTAAGATCTTTCTATAAATACCTACATAATAAGGTTAAAATAATTGATCATAATCCAACCACAGAGCTGGATTCTCCTAAGCTTGTAAAAAGGCTGCCTAAGTATTTAAAGCTTGATGAAAGTTTAAAGCTGTTACAAAGCATCGAAGGTAAAAAAAATACTGCCAGAGATTATGCTATAATTACCCTGTTTCTCAATTGCGGTATGCGTTTATCAGAATTGGTGGGAATAAATGTAAATAGCATTAAGGGTGATACTCTTACTGTGATTGGTAAAGGAAACAAGGAACGTACTGTTTATTTGAATAAAGCCTGCAGAGAAGCTATTGATAATTATTTGGTGGAACGTAATAAAATGCAGGGTATCAAGGATCCCAAGGCCCTCTTTCTGAGCGAGCGTAAGGTCCGCATTAGCCCTAAAACAGTACAATATCTGGTTAAAAAGCATATCAAAAATGCAGGCCTTGATGCGGACAAGTATTCACCTCATAAGCTCCGACATACAGCAGCAACATTAATGTATAAGCACGGAAATGTTGATATTAGAGCTTTACAGGCTATTCTTGGTCATGAAAGCATCGCTACTACCGAGATTTACACACATTTAGATGACGAACAGCTTAGAGAGGCTGTAAACAGTAATCCCCTATCCTCTATCTCTCCTCCCGGCAATGGCTCTAGCCAAAGCAAGGAGGAAGACAGTGGTAATCTATAATTATTTAGAGAGGATTATTCAGAGAGAATTATTCGAGGAACACACAATATCCTCTGTATGCGGCATAAATATCAGCCTTGCTTGCCACCTCAAAGGGTGAGTGCATGGAAAGAATGGGAACACCGACATCAATTACATCCACGCCAAGATTAGCAATCATCATGGCAATTGTTCCTCCGCCTCCCTTATCAACTGCACCAAGCTCAGTAATATGCCAGGGGATATTATTTTCATTAAATAGTCTTCTGATTTCGCCTAAATACTCAGCACTTGCATCGCTGGCTCCGGATTTACCTCTTGAGCCGCTATATTTCATTATTGCTATGCCCTTGCCTAAATATCCGGCATTTAGCCTATCATGAGTACCTTCATAGTTAGGATCCATTGCAGCATTTACATCTGCTGAAAGCATTTTTGACCTGTCAAGGGAAGCTCTGACCAAACGGTCAGAGTATTGCTTTTTAGTTGTAAAGGCGCAAAGATCAGCAATGAAGTTTTCCAATGCTCTTGATTCAGCACCGGTATTGCCTACACTACCTATCTCCTCTTTATCGGTGAGATATGTTATTGCGGTATATTCAGGCTTTTTAGTTTCCAGGATTGCCATAAGGGCAGGATATGCGCATATTCTGTCATCATGCGCATAGGCGCCAACCATACTTCTATCAAAACCAACATCCCGTGCTTTAAAGGCAGGTACAAGCTGAAGCTCCGAGGAGACAAGATCCTCTTCAACTATCCCATATTTATCGTTTAATAGCTTTAATATATTGTTTTTGAAACGATCCTTATCATCCTCATTGCCTATAGGCTCAGAACCAATCAGGGCATTCATGTTTTCTCCCTTAAAGGCTTCACTTACCTTTTGTGAAACTTGGTCCTTAGCAAGATGAGGCAACAAATCAGTGATGGTAAAGACGGGATCATCATCTTCTTCGCCGATATTGATTTCTACCTTTGTACCATCTGCTTTTATGATTACACCATGTAAAGCAAGAGGAATTGCTAGCCATTGATATTTCTTTATTCCACCATAATAGTGTGTTTTAAAGAAAACCATATCGGTAGATTCATATAAGGGATTTTGCTTTATATCGATTCTAGGAGAGTCTACATGGGCTCCAACTATTCTGGTGCCTTCTTCTGCAGGCCTTTGGCCAATTACCGAAAGAAGCATCAGTCTATCTTTAACCACTCGATATACTTTGTCTCCAGGCTTAAGGCTGCCCTCGGAAATCTCATCAAGGTTTTTGAATTTGTTCTTTTTTGCAAGAGCAACACTTTCCTTAATGAACTCTCTTTCTGTTTTTGCTTTATTCATAAAAGCTTTATAATCTTCAATCAATGCATTGATGCTTTTTTTGTCAAAATGAGGATTATCCCAAGCATTGGTTGTTTTATAGGTTAATTCTTCATATTTATTATCAATGTCATTTTTCTTTTTTGTTCTTTCTGATTTTTTCTTATCACCTGATGTCTCTAGCATATAAACAATCTCCTTTCTAGGTGTTATTAAGAATATTATACCACTTTTTCATATGATAATCCTCTATTCAATAAATAAAAGCCCTATTATATACTAATAGAGCTTTTGATTAGAAATCAGACATCTATTTATCATTAAAGAATAATGCAGATCAATCCTCCACTTCCCTCATTAATTATTTTCTGCAATGTCTCCTGAAGCTTCAACTGAGCATCCTCAGGCATCTTATAAAGCTTATTCTGGAGCCCCTCAGTAATAAGCTCATGGAGGGATTTTCCGAATATGTTAGATTCCCAGAGCTTTTCAGGGGTTCCCTCAAATTCCTTTAACAGATAATTCACAAGTTCCTCTGACTGCTTCTCTGAGCCTACTAAAGGTGCTATTTCAGTCTCAATATCTGCCCTAATCATATGTATTGAAGGAGCGCTTGCCCTTAGCTTGATTCCAAAGCGGGTACCCTGCCGGACCATTTCAGGCGGCTCTAAGGTTAACTCCTCAAGCCTTGGCGTTACGACCCCATAGCCTTTTGTTCTGACCTCTTCTAGGGCCTCTTCAACCTTCAAATACTCTTTTTTGATGGAGGATAATTCTTTAAGCACACTGAACAAACGCTTCTCACCATCAATCTCAAGACCGGTTTCTTCCTTTACGATACGATAAAACAGATTATCAGCCGGCTTAATATCAATGTTTAATTGTCCGCTTCCCATCCTGATATTGCTTAATTTTGCGCATTCGAGGAACTCATATGTATTGAGCTTATCTGCAGCCTCGTAGGTTAATTGCAGTGTTGGTCTGTCAATAAATGAATCCTTGATGGCAGACAACATATCCCTCCGGAGCCAGTGCTCGCCGTCAAGGGAAAGGATCCATTCAGGCAGGTTAAAACATATCTCCCGAACAGGAAAGTCTAATAGAATACCATTCATTATTTTATTAATGGATTGGATATTTAAATTCAAACAATCAACAGGAATAACTGTTTTTGAGTATTTTTCACTAAGCTCTTTAGCAAGTTCCTTCGTTTCAGGAGAATCCGGTGCAGCAGTATTTAATAGAATAACAAAAGGCTTTCCTGACTCTTTTAATTCTATTAATACTTTTTCCTCGGACTCCTGGTATTCGTTTCTTGAAAACTGAGTAAAGGAGCCATCAGCAGTAATCATTATCCCAATGGTAGAATGTTCTTTTATGACCTTTCGTGTTCCTATTGCGGCAGCTTCTTCAAAAGGAATCTCATATTCGGACCAGGGTGTTTTAATCATCCTCGGCAATTCATCCTCCATATGACCAACTGCACTTTTAACCATAAAACCGACACAGTCAACCAGACGAACCTTAAATTCAATATCATCTTCTAATGCGACAGTGACTGCTTCGTTGGGGATGAATTTTGGCTCAGTTGTCATTATCATTCGTCCCGATGCACTTTGTGGCGTTTCATCTATTGCCCTTTCTCTATCGTATGGATCCTTGATATTCGGAACCACTAAGGCATCCATAAACTTCTTGATAAAAGTTGACTTACCGGTTCTTACCGGCCCCACAACCCCAAGATATATATCACCCCTGGTTCTCTCAGCAATATCATTATAAACGCTGTATAAACTCTCCACAGCCAATCCCCCTTCGGTATCTATCAGTACATGCAAGGTGCATGACCCATGATGGTCAGTATAAGTATATTGAACCAATAAAAAATATATTCAATAAATTTCAAACATTAATTATTTTTTTGTACAGGACAGGGGGACCGTCACTTGTCTTGTCTGTCTTGCTGAACGAATAAAGCCGGCAGTTGAGCTCTGCCGGCTTGGTATTATAGATTTATGAAATAATGGCTATAAATTATTTATGATTCTCAAATTGTAATATGGTTTTATCGGCCCTGTATTTTGTTACTATGTACTCAACGGGCTGTCCGCTCTTGGAATAAAGAAGATTGTTTATTCTGATAAGAGGTTGTCCTGGTTGAATGTTTAAATATGCTGCCTCTCTCTGATCGGTACTTATAATGTCCAATGAGCTTTTTGAGACTGATGGTATTAATGGGTATTTACCTCTTAAAACGTCCTTATTATCCTGAATATCCTCTTTTATATCAGGAAATAAGCTTAATGGAAGGTATGAAACATTATATGATATAACATCATTGTTCACGAGATTAGTGAAGCTTATAGCAGCAAATTCATGATTATCTTCCGGCTTTAATCCAAAAGCTTCAGCCACTTTTGGATAATTCTTTCCCGAAACAGTTTCAATAGAAAATATCTCTTTTTCTGACGGGTTATTACTATCTAAAATTGAATCGGTAAAACCGGTATAATCCTTGATGTTAATATGATTTTTCTGTGCAGCAACAAAGGTTCCCTTACCCTTTAATTTATATAAATGACCGGTAGTGGTTAATTCATTTATAGCCTGTCTTACGGTAGGTCTTGAAATATTATACCTTTCACACAAATCTAGTTCTGAAGGGATTCTCTCATCTGCAACAAACTCACCGAGCTCGATTTTCTTTAGTATAAGATTTTTCAATTGACAGTATAGCGGAACGTTGCTGTACTTGTTAATTGCTACCATAACGCGACCTCCAGTAAATTATAAAACATGATATGTTTACAATAAGATGACATGACAATATTATAGCATTAATAAAATAATAAACAATAGTGCTTATTATCTATTTTACATCTAAGCCTTTAATTCTATAGTTTCTTCTACTACATTATTTTTCTTTAGTAATGGATATACTTCCTGTGAAAGAAATTCTGTAACCTGCTCAATACAACGGCCTATAAAGTTTTCTGGCGACAGGATAGCATTGAGTTCTTCCAGGCTCATACCAAAGACAGGATCATCAGCGATTCTTTGGATAAGATCATTGGCCTGCCCCATCTCTTTTACCATTCTAGCGGCCTCAACAGAATGCACGCGAATTCTCTCGTGCAATTCCTGTCTGTCTCCGCCCCGTTTGACGGCTTCCATGAGAATATTCTCAGTAGCCATAAAGGGCAGTTCCTCCATGATTCTTTTATTGATTATTTTAGGATATACAACAATACCGTCAGCGATATTATTATATATATTTAAAATTGAATCAACAGCTAAGAATGCCTCGGGCATGCTAATCCTTTTATTAGCCGAATCGTCCAGTGTTCTTTCAAACCATTGTGTCGAAGCAGTAATTGCAGGATTAAGCACATTGACGATAACATATCGTGCTAAAGAAGAAATTCGCTCACTTCTCATAGGATTTCTTTTATAGGCCATTGCAGATGAGCCGATTTGCTTTTTTTCAAAGGGTTCTTCCATCTCTTTGAGATTAGCTAAAAGTCTCATATCGTTGCTGAATTTATATGCGCTTTGAGCAACAGCACTTAATGCATTAATAATGCGGGAATCCTGTTTTCTTGAGTAGGTCTGCCCTGAAACAGGGATGATATTAGTAAATCTAAGCTTTTCAGCAATAAGCTTCTCAAGCTTAATTACCTTATCATGGTCTCCATTGAACAAAGCCAAAAAGCTTGCTTGTGTTCCGGTAGTTCCCTTGTTCCCTAATAGCTTAATATTATCGATAACGAAATCTAATTCTTCAATATCAAGAAGCAGCTCCATTATCCACAGGCATGCTCTTTTACCCACCGTAACAAGCTGAGCCGGTTGATAATGGGTAAAACCAAGTGTTGGCATGTCCTTATATTTTTCAGCAAATCGGGACAATTTTGAAATGACGGAAAGTACTTTTTTCTTGATAAGCTTTAAGGCTTCATTATATGTGATAATATCAGTATTATCACATACGTAACAGGAAGTGGCGCCAAGATGAATAATACCCTTTGAGCTTTCACATTGGGCCCCGTAAGCATGTACATGCGACATAACATCATGACGGGTTTCCTTCTCGATCTTTTCAGCCAGCTCGTAATTTATATCATCCTTGTAGCGCTTAAGCTCGTCAATTTGTTCATCTGTAATATTAAGCCCAAGTTCCTTTTCTGCTTCGGCTAATGCAATCCATAACCTTCTCCATGTCCTGAATTTATATTGCGGTGAAAACAACTCCAGCATCTCTCTGCTGGCATATCGCGTATTAAGTGGGCTTTCGTAAACTTCTCGCAATTTTAATTCCTCCAGGTATGCATGTTAGGTCGGCATTACATAATGATGATATATCATAATGTCTTAGATAACCATGTGTTAAAGATAATTATATATCTAAACAGTAAAAAAATCCATAGTAATATTCAATTATTTCTCTAAGAATAATTGTGTACTTAGACAATTAAACGGGATAGCTATGTCAATAGCTATCCCCTATTCCCTTTATTGCTTGTTCAATAAGCAAATGATATTTTCTTTCTGAAACGTAATTATAGTTTAGAGAATTTTCTCTAATGCAGCGAGTTCTACACAAATAGAAAGAATTTCTATTGCAGTCTTCAGCTCTGATAAAGGTGGATATGTGGGAGCGATACGGATATTCCTGTCATTAGGATCTATGCCCTTAGGAAATGTCGCACCTGCAGATGTTAAGGTTACCCCTGCTTCCTTTGAAAGCTCCACAGTTCTCTTTGCACATCCGTCCAATACATCCAGGCTTATGAAATATCCACCTTTAGGCTTATTCCATGAAGCAATTCCCTTACCGGATAGATTCTTTTCGAGAATATCATTTACAGCCTCAAATTTAGGTCTGATAATGGCTGCATGTTTTTTCATATGCTCTTTTACATTGTCTGCATTCTTTAAAAATCGTGTATGAATAAGCATATTTATCTTGTCAAATCCAATGGTCTGTATTGATATAAGCTTTTTCATATAATCAATATTATTCTTGCTTGAGGCCATAAAAGCAATACCTGATCCAGGGAATGTAACCTTTGATGTTGAACCGAACATATAAACTCTGTCAGGATTGCCAGCTTTTTTGCACTCATCAATAATACTAAGAATAGAGTCCTGTTCATCGTAAAGATGATGAAGGGCATAAGCGTTATCCCAGATAATTGTGAAGTCTTTGGCCTTAGTTTCCATACGGGCCAATCTTCTGACGACATCATCTGAAAAGGATATTCCTGTAGGATTACTATACATAGGTATTGCCCACATACCTTTGATGGTCTCGTCGTTTTTTACAAGCTCCTCTATCATCTCCATATCGGGACCATCATTATTCATTGGCACTATTATCATAGATATACCAAAAAGCTCTGTAATTGAAAAATGACGGTCGTAGCCGGGACAAGGACATAAGAATTTTATACCTTCAACCTTGCTCCAGGGCTTTTCGAAACCATTTAAGCCATGATTATATGCCTTTGCAATCAAATCATACATAAGATTAAGGCTGGAATTACCACCTATGAATATCTCATCTGTATTTACACCGAATAGCTCACTAAATAAAACCTTGGTTTCCTTTAGCCCGTCAAGAATACCATAATTGCGACAATCAGTGCCATCTTCTGAGAGAAAAGGGCTTACATTATCATACATATCGTTTGTTAATTCTAATTGCTCAGTACAAGGCTTACCCCTTGACATATCAAGCTTTAAATTCCGCTTTTTATAATCCTCATACCGATTGACTAATTCTTGTTTTCTTGACACTAATTCTGCATTGGTAAATCCCTCAAAAGCCTGCATTGGTCTCCTCCTAAATTTATTATATCCAATAAACCTATTTAGTATTTTAATATTGTATGATATTTCTAATGGATTTGCAAGTTTTAAAATTCAAAATTGCAAATATAATTATCGAATTACTTTTAACCATTGTGCCATTACCATCTTCAGATAGTCTCCAAGGGTCATTCTTTGAGAGCCGTTAAGTCCTATTAATGAAGTTTCTGCTATTATCTGATCTCCTTGATAAATAGACACTGTTCCCAATATTGTCCCTTGTCTTACAGGAGCTGTAATGCTCTCAGGAAGTGAAATTCTTGTATATAGATTATCTCTTTCACTATATTTTAGTACTGCTTTCAAATCTTCTGCAGATGCTACCATAATCTCTTGCAAATTGCGCGATCGTTCCACCTTTACTGAGCCTAATATCCTACCCTTTTCCATTAGAAGAACCTTACCATATTCATCAAAGGAATAGTCCAGGATCTTTTGACTGCTTGAAGTCCGGAGGTTTTTGGTATCGCAGAACAATACCACCGAAATAAAGCGCATATCATTATGTGTTGCACTTGTTACCAGACACCTTCCCGCCAGGCCTGTATAGCCTGTTTTAACTCCATCTGCCCCCTCGTATAAGCTAAGCATTTCATTAGTGTTTTTTAAGGTTCTGCCCTCATAGTAAAACTCAGTCTTTTTTACAATCTCATTAAAGACGGGATTATTAAGAGCGTATCTGGTTATCTTGGCCAAATCATATGCCGTGGTGTAATGATTTTCAGCATCAAGGCCATGGGGATTTGAAAAGCTTGTGGAATATGCTCCCAATTCTAACGCCTTTTGATTCATCAGTTCACTGAATCCTTCAATACTGCCTCCTATATGCTCTGCTACAGCAACGGCTGCATCGTTCCCTGAGCATATCAGCATTCCGTGCAGAAGATCAATCATTTTTATACTTGTTTCAGCCTTAAGCCCCATTACAGATCCACCCATTCCAGCGGCTTTTTTACTGATTATAACTTCCTCGTCTAAATCACAGTTTTCCAAAGCAATTATAGCAGTCATAATTTTCGTAGTGCTAGCCATAGGTCTTTTTCTATATGCATTTTTTTCATATAATATAGTTCCGCTTTCAAAATCCATGACTAAAGCCGATCTTGCATTTATGACCGGCTCACTCATTACCGGAATTGTTTCGTCTGTTAGAGGATGATCATAAAATGTCTGATATTCATCTTCCTGAAGCAAATCATTGTAATCGTTTTCAGCTTCACTATGTATATTATCAACTTCACTATTATCCGATGGCTCATACTCTGTGTATAAGGGCTTAGAATCAGGCAGTAAGCCGGGAATACGACTTGCAACTATATATATGAACAGCATAATTAACAGAAGGTATAAAACATCTTTATATTTCAATTCGTTTTCACCATAAAAAATATACCCTGTGTCAAATATATTGTAGTTTTTGTTCGACTATGATATTTTATCCCAAATTGACCTGATTGAACTTATGGCATCTTGCATGTTACTTGCATCAATAGTATAGTCACTGGCATCTTCATAGAGATGACTTCTTTGAGTATAAAGATTGTTAAGGTTTTCAATCGGATTTCCTTTAAGAAGAGGCCTTTTACTGGCATCGATAGAATTAATAATATCTTCTATAGATCTCTTAATATAAAATAGAATACCCTTCTCCCTTAAAGCTTCAATGTTCTCAGGAACAAGAACTACTCCACCACCAGTTGCTATAATAATTCTATCTAATGAGGAAAGTAGCTTTATTACCTTGCGTTCTATCTGACGAAAATGACCTTCACCAATTTTAAACAGCTCGGGAATACTTCCGTAATCTTCTTCAATAACTGTATCGCTGTCAATATAGGGCATGTTTAATACTCTGGACAATTCCATTGCAATTGTGGTCTTTCCAACGCCTGAAAGACCTATTAATACAATATTGGTCTTCATGACAATTCCTTTTCTAGAGCATCAAAAACATAATTTACGATATCCTGCTCGTAGGATAATCCCTGCCAGATCTCCTGGGCACTTATAGCCTGTGACACCAGCATATACAGGCCGTTAGCATATGGGATCACTAGCTCCTTGGCATATTTAAGTAATAGAGTTTCATAAGGATTATATATCAAGTCCATGACATAGGCTGCACCCTTTAGCTGCTCCTTGCTTATGGGTGATACCTCCTGATCAGGATACATCCCGACGGGTGTGCAATTTACAATTAAATCAAACTTTTCTGAAGTATAATCATTAATGGATATGGTCTTATATCCCGGAAATTTTAAAGATGCGTCCGCTGGTTTTCTTGAGATTATGGCTATTTCAGAAGCTCCATTGTCTTCAAGATAAGCACAGATAGCTCTTGCAGAGCCTCCACTTCCAAGAACAGCACAGCGTTGATCCCTTGACTTGAAACCATAATAGTCCAGTGCTCTTCCAAAACCATAATAGTCAGTATTATAGCCTTTAAATTGTTCTCCTATTTCCACAGTATTCACGGCACCAATTCTTTCGGCTATTGGTGATACATAGTCTAATGACTTCATAATCTCTGTTTTATATGGGATGGTAACATTTATTCCCTTATATCCCCTATCATTTAGCTTATTAAGAAGCTCAGGCAGTTCCTCAGGTTCAAGTGTAATCTGATCATAATTCGCAGCTATACCGGTTTTCCTGAAGAAAATATTGTGAATCTTGGGTGATAAGCTGTGTGATAGCCTTCTACCTATTACTGCATAACGTTTTTGGGGCATATTTTCTATGCTTTTAATTCTTCCATGCTGATAATTCTTAGAGGCATCCATAATGGTTTCATATACCAGTTTTATGGCTTTAGAATAATTTGGGTTCTCAACCTTCGACAAGACCTTTTCAATGACCTTATTTTCGCGGGATTTATCCAATACATCCATATTAAACTGAGCTTTATACTCTGCGATTTGCTCAACTAAATTAAAGCGCTTTTGAAGAAGAAATGAAAGCTCCTTATCTATTTTATCAATTTGAATTCTTAATTCTTCTAGATGTTTTTTATCCATAAAGACCTTTGCCTCCATTGAATCTGTCCAGCCCATAATAACCGATTAGCATGTCCAATATAGTAATTGCACAGGCCGAATCTATAACAGGAACGACCCTCGGAACTATGCATGAATCGTGTCTTCCCTTTACCTCCAGCTTGGCATTTTCCAAAGTATTAATATTAATAGTGTCCTGTTTTTTTGCTATGGAGGATGTGGGTTTAACAGCAGTTCTTACTATCAAAGGCATACCATTTGTAATACCGCCGTTTATTCCACCATTATTATTGGTTCTGGTCAAGACCTTCCCATTCTCCATATATAAACTGTCGTTAGACTGGCTTCCATATAAAGAGGTTATGGAAAAGCCCTCACCAAATTCTACCCCTTTTACGGCAGGGATTGAAAAGAGAAAGGAGGCTAAATTAGATTCAACATTATCAAAAATTGGTGATCCGACACCAGCTGGAACTCCGATTATAGCAGTTTCAACTACACCACCAACAGAATCACACTTTTTTCTTGCCTCTTCAATTATAGCCAAGAACTCTTCCCGGCAGGATAATTCATTTACAGGCACATCCATGTCCTTAAGATTATTAAGATGTTCTTCGGTGATATTAGTGTCGTCAAATCTCACATCATGTTTATCAAAAACAGAATCGATATGAGAGCCGATAAAAATATTAGACATTGAAAGTATCTGAGCCGCTAAAGAGCCAGCAAACACTATAGGTGCAGTAAGCCTTCCCGAAAAATGTCCCCCTCCCCGTATATCATTAAATCCCTTATATCTTATATGGCCGGAATAATCTGCATGTCCGGGGCGCATAAGGCTTTCTAAATTGCTGTAGTCCTTGCTTCTTGTGTCCCTATTACGGATAATTGCACAAAGAGGAGTGCCGGTGGTTCTGTCATTATGGTAACCACTTAGCATCTCTATTTCGTCAGGTTCCCGGCGTTTTGTTGAATAGTTCTGCTGACTTGGCCTTCTTCTGGCCATATCCTTAGAAAGCCTTTCCTGATCAATTGAAAAACCTGATGGCAGACCATCAATAACCACTCCAATAGCCGGGCCGTGGGACTCTCCAAATATTGATATCTTAATGTTTTTACCAATTATACTACTGATAAAGCATAACCTCCCCGCCTAAAGACCTGAAATCTTCCCAGAATTCAGGATATGACTTATTAACCACATTAAAGCCCTCAATTATAACCTTATGACTGCATACTGCCGATGCAGTGGCAATAGCCATAACAATCCGGTGATCCCCCGATCCATAGGTCTTACCACCGTTAAGCATGGGTTTACCTGTGATTTCCAGGCCATCCTCTAGTTCTATGATTTCTGCCCCTAAATTCTTGAGCTCCCTGCAGGTTGTTGCTATCCTGTCCGATTCTTTAAGTCTAAGCCTGGCTCCATTAATAACAGAGGTTTCTCCCTTAGCCACAGAGCCTGCTACAGCTATTGCGGAGACTAAATCAGGACATTGGGATATGTCAACAGTAGTACCCTTTAATTCTGATTTATAAAGGGATATTTCTTCATCACAGACCCGAATCTTAGCACCCATTGATTCTAAAATATCTAAAATCACTTTATCTCCCTGCAAAGAGTTTAAATCCAAGCCTCTAATTGTAATCCTTCCTGCTATTACTCCCATGACACTGAAAAATGCCGCCTGGGACCAATCTCCCTCTGTGGCATAATATTTTAACGGCTTATACTGTTGTTGAGGTTTAATGTTATAGGTTTTATAATCACTATCGTGCCCAATGGTGATTCCGCAAGCCTTCAACATCTGAAGAGTCATTTTTATGTATGGTAAAGATTCAAGCTTCCCGGTAATTTTTATTTTTGAAGGTAAGCTTAATAACGGCAATGCAAACAGCAAGCCTGATACAAATTGTGAGCTTACATCACCGGGAAGAGTATACTCTCCCGCTTCAAGCTTACCCGATAGATATATGGGCATTTTACCATTTGAATCAGAGTATTCCACTCCTTTATCAGAGAAAAGATCCTTGTAAACCCCGAATGGCCTTTCAATTAAGCGCCCTCTTCCTTCTATAGTTACGGACTCATCTATAAGGCGTGAAATGGGAATTATAAAGCGTGCCGTTGTGCCAGACTCAATGCAATCGATTCTGTTGTTTTTAATGTTTATTTTCCCCGTGGATTTTAAAGTAATGAATTTTCTGCCCGGATACTTTACGCTATCGGTTATGGATATTTCAGCACCTATGGCCTGGACGGCTCCTAAGGTTGCTTGAATATCATCTGAAAGAACAATATTATCAATACTACTGATTCCATTTGCCAGGGATGCACAAACAATAGCTCTGTGGGCCATACTCTTGGATGGTTGAGCCAATATTTCTCCATTTAAGGGCTTAGATATTATACTTAATAAGTCCATAAAGCTCTTCCTCCATTTGATCAAGAACCAGCTGTTTCAGCTTTCCTACACCAATCTGCTCAATATAGGCTATTGTAATTATTCCTGAGCGATTCTTTTTATCCAATGAGATGGCGTTAATAAGCTCGCTTACATTCAAATCTGGTAATTCTGTCGGAAGTTCAAGCTTTTTAAGCGCTGCTTCAAGCCTTTGAGCTTCACCCCTTTGCGTAAGCCCCATTTTCTCTGTAAGACGGGTAATAATAACCATCCCTATTGAAATAGCCTCACCGTGTGACATTCCCTTATAATCTTGAATCTTCTCTATTGCATGGCCAATTGTGTGACCAAAGTTGAGCAATTGACGAATACCATTGTCGAATTCATCCTGTTCGACGATTTTGCGCTTTATCTCACAGCTTTCATATATATATCGGTCAAGCTTGTCGGATAAGGCCTCATAATTAAACTCTGTATTACTGTCAATAATGTCATTAAAAAGGTTAATATCTCTGATAATCCCATGCTTAATCAGCTCTGCCATACCATTGGCGAACTGTTCACCAGAAAGGGTTTTTAACAACTCAGGATCTGTGTATACCATATCAGGCTGATAAAAAGTACCCACCAGATTTTTACCCTGGGGTAAATCCACTGCTACCTTGCCCCCTATGCTTGAATCCACCATAGCTAATAAGGTGGTTGGAATCTGAATAAAGCCCATTCCCCTTAAAAAGGTGGCAGCAGCAAGGCCAGCCATATCACCTGTCACTCCTCCTCCAAAAGCAATCACCACATCACTTCTTGTAAAGGAATTATCGGCAAGAGTATCATATATCTGGCTCAATTGATGTATGTTTTTGCTTTGTTCACCTGCTTTAAAGACGACAGGAACAACAGACAACTCTTCAAGCTGAAGAAGCTGGCAAAAATCCCTGCCGTAAAGCTTGAAAACATTATCATCAGTTATGAGCGCAATCTTGTTATCCCTGTATTGTTTTTTCAGAATCCCAGGTAATCTTTTAATCAGGCCAGACTCAATTGATATATCATAGGTTTTTCCCTCTGTATTTACAGTAATTATTTTCACGGGTCAAACCTCCAATTTCTTTTCCTCAATATCTGCCAGCTTATTAAGCTTAGGAATTATTTCAGAATACTCATCAGGAGTAATAGACTGTTCTCCATCACTTAAGGCACATTTAGGGTTATGATGGACCTCAATAACCACACCGTCTGCACCAGAGACCAAAGCAGCCTTGGACATGGTTTCAACCATCCAGGATTTACCTGTGCCATGACTTGGATCAACAATTATAGGCAAATGACTCAACTTTTTAATTGCAGGAACAGCACTTAAATCAAGGGTGTTTCGTGTGTAGGTTTCAAAGGTTCTTATGCCCCTCTCACAAAGAATAATATTCTCGTTGCCTTCGCTCATGATGTATTCAGCAGACATGAGCCATTCCTCAAGGGTAGCTGATAATCCACGCTTTAGTAGAATCGGCTTTGTCGTTCTGCCCAGTTCCTTGAGTAAGACAAAATTCTGCATATTCCTTGCGCCAATCTGAATAATATCTACATCCTCAACGAACCTGTCAAGGACATCGGTTGACATAATCTCGGAAACTATAGGAAGACCGGTTTCTTCACGTGCTATTTTTAATAGATCCAAACCCTCGAGTCCAAGCCCCTGGAAGCTATAGGGCGAGGTTCTGGGTTTATAGGCTCCTCCTCTTAAAAATGTAACACCTGATTTCTTAAGTTCCTTTGCAATTTCAACTATCTGACTCTCGCTTTCAACAGAGCAAGGCCCGGCTATAATTGAAAAAGTATTATTACCTACTTTTTTTCCACCCACATCAATAACTGTATCTTCCGGATGGAACATACGATTAGCCTTTTTAAAGGGCTCCGTTACCTTTAATATATTCAGAACTATATCAAAGGAAGAAAAAGTACGCCTGTCGATTTTGGTAGTGTCACCTATCAGTCCGATAATTGTTGTATCATGACCTACTGAAATGTGAACATCAAAACCCTTGGCTTTTATCTGGTTTAACAGTTCCTCTGTCTGTTGCCCGGACGCACCAGGCTTCAATACTAAAATCATAATTATACACTCCTACCATACTACAATAATACATGCTACGACTAATGCATTAATTATACTTTATACCACATATTCACTTCATATTAACTAAAAAACTCATCATATATTGCAACAATTGCTTTATTTACATCATTTTCAGAAACACCGAACATGATACTTACCTCAGAGGAGCCCTGATTAATCATTCTAATGTTTACACTGCCCTTTGCCAATGCCTCAGTTACTTTACTAGCAATACCTACTGTCTTTTTCATACCTTCGCCTACTACCATTACAATTCCTAAGTCATATTCAATGCTAACGCTGTCAACGCGAAGTTCCTTAGCAATTCTCTCCATAATACGGCTTTTTTTATCATCATCAAGGTACTTCTTTTTAATTATTATGGAAATGTCGTCTATTCCAGAGGGCATGTGCTCAAAGGGGACAAATTCCTCCTCTAATATCTGCAGGACCTTTCTGCCAAAGCCTATCTCTCTGTTCATCATATATTTATTGATGTTAATAGAGCAGAAACCTGTATCCCCTGCTATTCCGGCTACAGGATACTCAATATTATCACGAGTCGGAGTTATCATTGTACCGGAAGAAGATGGATTGTTTGTATTTCTGATATTAACAGGTATTCCTCTTTGAAATACCGGTTCCAGAGTTTCCTCCTGTAGCACTGAAAAACCTGCATAAGCAAGCTCTCTCATTTCCCGGTATGTGAGGGTCTTTATAGGCTTAGGGTTCTTGACTATCTTGGGACTAGCTACGAATACAGAGTCTACATCTGTAAAGTTCTCGTAAACCTCTACTTCTAATGCTGCTGCCAGGATTGAACCAGTAATGTCAGAGCCACCCCTTGGAAATGTTACAACCTCTCCTGACAGAGAATAGCCAAAGAAACCAGGAAATACAATGATTCCGTCCATGGATTTAATCCTGGCTAGATTTTTATAGGATTGAGGCAATACCCTTGCATTACCATATTCATCGCTCAAAAATAATCCTGCGTCCTTTGGATTAAGGTAGGTTGCTTTAACCCCAAGACTTTGAAGATAAGATGCAATAAGACGAGCCGCATTATCCTCACCTGCAGCCTTCATCCTGTCCATAAACTTAGCCTGAGAATTATAGTGCATGGAAAGTCTGGTTTTCAGATTGTTTTCAATATCATCAATTATATTATTATTGAGACCTAAATCTCTTGCAATCTCAGCATAACGCCCGGTAATTCTATCTAGTGCGTCAGAATAATCCTTATTGGTTAAGTACTTTTCAGCACAGTCAATAAGCATATCGGTCACCTTTGTGTCATCATCAAAGCGTTTTCCAGGAGCCGATACTACAATAACCTTTCTGTCCGGATCGCTTGTAATTATTGAACAGACCTTTTTAATCTGTTCGCTATTGGCCATAGAAGAGCCACCAAATTTACATACTTTCATACATTCCTCCAAAGGATCAAGCTTGTTCTGTTAATTACTTTATATATTTTATAATCATATTTGGTCAACAGAGCCATTAAGCTTATTTCTATAAAAATATTGAATATAAAAAAGGTAAAGGTTATGCCCTTTACCTTTCAATTCTATAGTGTCCAATAAAGCTTGTCAACAATCACCTAAGCAATTTCTGTGTCTCCTTGGCAATAGCTAATTCTTCATTAGTTGGAATTACAAGAGTTCTGACCTTTGCATCAGGGGTACTGATATCAATTTCTTCTCCCCTAATACTGTTTTTGCTCTCATCAATTTCAATGCCTAAGAAATCCAACCTTTTGCATACGCTCGTACGCATAGCAGCATTGTTTTCGCCGATTCCTGCAGTAAATACAAGTGCATCTAATCCGCCCATTGCACAAGTATATGCTCCAATATATTGCTTAATCTTATATGCGAATATTGAAAGTGCTAAAAATGCTCTTTCATTTCCATTATCAACTGCTTCATCCAAATCTCTGAAGTCGCTTGAAACGCCTGATACAGCTAAAACACCAGATTTTTTATTTAATATAGTGTCCATTCTATCTGTGGTTAGCCCCTCTTTATTCATTATATAAGTTACTATAGCTGGATCTATGGACCCGCAACGGGTTCCCATTGGTAATCCATCCAAGGGAGTAAAGCCCATTGAGGTATCAACTGACTTTCCACCTTCTATAGCTGTAATGCTCGATCCATTACCTAAATGGCAGGTAATGATTTTCAGCTGCTCAAGAGGCTTTCCAATAAGCTCAGCTGCTCTTTCAGCAACATACTTATGGCTTGTACCATGGAAACCGTATTTTCTTACTCTATATTTTCCATAGTATTCATATGGTATTGGATAAAGGAATGCTTTTCGTGGCATGGTCTGATGAAAAGCTGTATCAAAAACTGCAACTTGTGGCACATCAGGCATATTTGCCTGGCAAGCTTTTATCCCCATTATATTAGGCGGATTATGAAGAGGTGCAAGCTCTACGCAATCCTCAAGGGTTTCAAGAACCTCATCATTAATAACCACTGATTTAAAGAATTTTTCGCCACCATGAACAACTCTGTGACCAACGGCATTAAGCTCGTCAAGTGATTTAAGAACGCCCCACTCTTCATGTGTTAAAACTTTAATTAATGCGGAAATGGCATCATTGTGGTCTTTCATTACTATTTCCCTAGTGACTGATCTGCCATCTAAGGCATTATGCTTAATGAGTGATCCGGGTATGCCAATACGGTCACAAAGACCTTTTGCCATAACAACCTGGCCTTCCATATCAATTAGTTGGTACTTCAATGATGAGCTTCCTGCGTTAACAACTAAAATCTTCATTTTACTTATTCCCCCTGATATTAATCCTTTATATTTGCTTGAACTGATGTAATAGCTACCACGCCAACAATATCCTCGGCAGAGCAGCCTCTGGATAAATCATTTACAGGCTTTGCTATACCCTGGGTAATAGGTCCGTATGCCTCTGCCTTAGCCAATCTCTGAGTAAGCTTATATGCAATGTTTCCAACATTAAGGTCCGGGAATACCAGAACATTTGCTTCTCCTTTTAAGGGGCTGGCAGCTGCCTTGCTTTTTGCAATTTCAGGAACTATTGCTGCATCAACCTGGAGCTCTCCGTCTATGAGAATATCAGGTGCCTTTTCCTTAGCTAATCTGGTAGCTTCAATAACCTTGTCAACTAATTCGCTTTTCGCACTTCCATAGCTTGAATAGGATAACATCGCAACCTTTGGCTCAGCCTCAACCAGACCTTTGAAGGTTTTTGCAGAGCATACAGCAATCTCTGAAAGTTCCTGGGCATCAGGATTCTCAACAAGACCACTGTCTGCATATATAAATGTTCCATTATGGCCATATTCGCAATCGGGAACACACATTACAAAGAATGCTGAAACTAATTTCACATCAGGAGCTGTTTTTAAGATTTGAAGTGCTGGTCTGAGAGTATTGGCTGTGGAATTAACTGCTCCGGCAACCATTCCATCGGCCTCCCCCATTTTTACCATCATTACTCCCCAATAAAGTGGGTCCTGCATTATTTCGCGGGCTTTTTCAATTGTAACACCCTTATGCTTTCTGAGTTCATAAAAGGCTTTAGCGTAGTCTTCAAACTTCTCTGAAGTTTTAGGATTAACAATAATTGCGCGGCTAATATCTAAATCGCCCTTAAGCTCGTTAATCTTATCCTCTTCACCAACTAGAACAATATTTGCGAAATCTTGTTCCAATATCATGGCTGTTGCCTTAATGGTACGGATATCTGTGCTCTCGGGAAGAACAATTGTTTTTTTGTTTTCTTTTGCGCGCTGCGTGATTCTTTCTAAAAATTGACTCATGATAATAACTGCTCCTTTCAATTGAACATGAATGTAATTAATAATTCTTTACGGTATGTTAAATAATATTAATCAAATATATTACATCTCTTACTATATTGCTTAAAATCAAGTAATAACTAAGGTATAAGGGGGATGATTCCCACAGGCTATTATAATACAAGTGTTTTTTGTATACAAGCTAAAGCTAAAAAAATAATCTGGCACAGCAGAAAAACAATAAAAAGGTAGATAAATCTACCTTTTGTCTTAAAAAGTTTCTGCCCTTTTTGCAAGCATTTCCTTTAACCTGTCTATATTTCTCCCAGTGGTTTTTTTGATAGATGTGGCTAATTTTCCGAATAAGCTTCTTATTTCAGCTGTTTCAACATAGCGCTTAATCTTCATGGAGGTAGTTTTAATAAGCTCCTCATAGCTGTATACATAGTAACGGATTGTTTTATATACCGGCATAAGTTTGTTTACATCTTTAATTGCCTTATCAAGAAGCCTTTTGATTGCACTCTCATCCTCGGGGCATTTAATAGCTTCAGTAATATTTTCTTTATCTAATATAATTTTTGCGCAAATATCTACATTGCCATTATTAACGGCTTCTCCCCAGACCAGCGATTCTTTTACATAAGGAATCTTATTTATATAGTTTTCAAGCTCTTCTGGAAATACCTTTTTGCCATTGTTTAATACAATCATTGATTTTGCTCTTCCTGTAACCTTGATTAACCCCTTTCGGTCAATTCTCCCCAAATCCCCTGTATGGAACCAACCGTCCACAATGGCTTCATCAGTAGCCTCCTGGTTTTTCCAATAGCCTAACATGACACTATCGCCTTTGACAACAATCTCACCTACTCCTTTAAAGTCAGGATTATCTACAGCAACTGTAACACCTGGCAAGGGGTTGCCACATGTGCCTGTTTTGCGAACAAAATCGTTTCCACCAGCAACAACGGGAGAGGTCTCAGTCAATCCATATCCTTGATATACCCTTATACCAATACCTTCATAAAACCTTATGGTATCAACCTCCATTGGAGCACCACCCGTGACAATTGCGCAAAGGTCTCCTCCAAAGGGTTCCAGAAGCTGTTTAAACAACTTCCTTTTTAAATTGATGCCAAAATGACTTAGAAGATTTGCAAGGGACATTATGATCCTTACCTTCTTCTCCATCCCCTTTTTCTTAACTTCTGCCCAAATTCGCTCTTTAAATTTGTCAAATATCAAAGGTACGCCAATAAGGCATTTGGGCTTATATTCAGTAAGGTTCTGGGGAAAATATTTAAGTCCATCGCTAATACAAATGGTTATGCCTAAAAACAATGGAAACAATAAACCGGTTGTGTTTTCGAAGGTATGAGAAAGTGGAAGTATTGATACGACGCTATCTCCGGGTTTGAAGCTGACAACACCGCCAAGTCCCATAATATCGGTACAAATATTCTTGTGACTCAGCATAACTGCTTTAGAAGATGCAGAAGTTCCGGAGGTAAATATTAATACGCTCAATATATTAGAATCAATTACTGTATCAATATACTTCTTGTAACCAGAATCGAGAAGCTCATATCCGTGTGATAATAAATCATGAAAAGAATAAAACCCGTCCCTTTCAATATCCTCATCCTTTTCGGGATTCATACAGATTACTGCTTTAAGATTTGTATTGCCTTGAGTAATATGCTCCACTATTTGTTGAAAAGAGCTGGAATAGATCAGAACATCAACATCGCCCCTGTCAAGCATGGTAATGATTTCATTCTCGGGCAGCATTTTATCCAATGGTACTGCTACACCAATCCCGTTGACAGTGGCTAAGTACGAAACAACCCATTCATATCTGTTCTCACCGATTATTGCTATATGGCAACCCTTTAGCCCTAAATCATGCAACGCACTTCCTAAAGCTCTTGTATCATTTGCAAACTCTGTATAGGTCTTGCAGATAACCTCAGAACGAGGCTTATTACGGTATTTAAAAGCTATTTCTTCCGAATACCTTTCCTGGCAGAATTCCAGCATTTCCTTAAGAGTATTGATCCTTGGTACTTTATAATAAGATTTTCCGGATGTTTTGTTTATTAAATTAAGGCTCATAAGTGTGTTGTCTCCCTCAGAATATTAGTATCAATAACAACACTATTATTATTGACGAATTATAAGTATATATTATCATTTAAGCAAGTAAAAGTATACTAAATTCCAAGAATCAATCTTCTTAAGGGCAGATATCGCTTAATACCAATTTCCTTGAGTACTTGTTTTCTTAATTCTTTATATACCGTGACAACAATTTCATATTCTTCATCTGTAATACTTTGATGTCCATATCTTATTTTAGAGAAGACCTCTGTTACTTCCCTGAATGATTGAGTTAGAATGAATAATTTATCAACATAATCTGCAAATTCTCTGGCAGTAGTTCCGGTATCTATTATATATCCTTTGATGGAAAGCCATCTTATCATTTGATAGTACCTGTATAAAGCAGCTTTTTCTTTATTTATTATTTTAAACCTTATCAACATAACTGGAATGACAGCTATGTCTATGATAAATAATAAAATAATGAATCCAACTACACTTGCCAGTATTATGATTAAAGTTTTCAAAGTATCCTGTTGTGGTTTGGTCTCAATTGGATCAAGCGGATTAGATGGAGTATATGTATTGCTTGAGAAATTACTGCTCTTATATCTTTCCATCATTTCCTTATATGACGGGTTGTCCTGATAATCAAGAGCCGAAAATGCGGACTTATAGTTCAATGCTCCGGCATAGGCAGTTGTAGGCTCAAAGACCATCCATCCGAAGCCTTCAAAGTATACCTCCACCCAAGCATGAGCGTTTCTGTTTGTAACAGTATATTCTTCTTCAAACGCTTGCTCAGAGGGTAAAACATACCCTTCAACATACCGGGCAGGAATGCCTAATAATCTTAGCAAAGTCACCATTGAAGTGGCATAGTACGAGCAGTACCCCTCCCTTTTATCAAACAAAAAGTAATCTACCAAATCCCTGTCCAGTGGTACTTCTCCGGGACTGTAGGTATAAGTATGATTATCTCTTAAATACTGCTCGACAGCTACACATTTATCATAAGTTGTTACATGGCCATCTGTTATTTCATATGCTAAAGCAATTACCCGGTCAGGCAAGTCATAAGGTAGCTTTGTATAATTACTATATATCTCCTTTGATTTATACTCTAGTTGAGATAATATATCTATTCTCTCATCAAGTGATTTGATTTTTTCCTGAAGCTCTTTTTGCTCGGGGCTTAAAGAGTCTTCGCTAATGGATGGAATAATAATACCAGGTTCATTGGATATATAATTAGTTGAGGGTAATGATAAATACTGGTAAGTTAAGTTAGATTTCTCCGCATTTAGTAGTTGTATAGCATCATTATATAAATCATCCCTGCTATATCTGAGAGCTTTTTTAAATAAGTCGTCTCCATACATGGGCTGAATGAAAGTAAACTTGTACTTATCACCTTTTGAAAGCATTGAATTGGCAATAATTATGCCGCTGTTTATTTCATAAGTCGGAATAATTTCATTGCCTCCATATCGTATAGGAGTATTGTGCTTAAGAGGAGTAAACAAGATATTAGTCTTTAAATTCCTGATAGTTACCTCCATTGAGTAGGTTGGAAATATAATTGATTCCAAATCTCCATTTTCGAGACTTTTGAGGAACTCCAAATCATCCTCCTCTACTTTAGAAAACATTTGCTCAACCGGCATTTGGGACCAGACATCAACAGTCTCATATAAATCATTTTTATTAGCATTAACCAATGAATAGGATTTTGTCCAGACGCTGTTCTCATATGTGTCATATATAGCTCCTCTGAGATATGTACGAACCTTTGACTTTACTCTCAATACCTCAATATTATTAAGCTTAATATCTCCACCTAAACGATTTGAATTCTTGTCCGCAAATCCTATTTCAGAAAGACTAAAGGATTCGAATTCGGTATACTTAAAACGGTTTTCTATTTCAGTAATGATACTGTTTATTGTTCGCATTAAGTTGTTTTGAATAGGTGATTCGCTTTTTGGTATCCTGGCTATGAATAAAACAGGTATAAGAATAACTGGTATAGAACATATTAGCATGCTTCCTACAGACAGGTCTTCAGGCAGGGATCCTTCCTTTGATTTCTTTGTTGATACCTTATTAATAAATGATACTATAAGCAGCACACAGAAAATAGTAAACAGCAGTTTGTTCTCACCTTTTGTAATAGTGGTAGCAATAACGAATAATGCCAGTGTAATGCCATTAATCAGAAAGAAGCTCTTAATTTTCTTAAACAGGATAATAACCAGAATAGATGCGACAAAAGCCGTTATTACCAATGAAGCTTTAAGATAAATATCCGCTTCGGGTGGTAATTCGCTCTGGCTAAGTATTCTGTCCCAGGTAATATACATTCTGCCTGCATGGATATCAACAACTTTTACAATAGCCACATTGACAAAGCAATAGACAACGGCGGCTATAACAAGAACAATGGCTATAGCCGCAAAAACCTTGCTGGTGGTCCGATTTAAAAAAATAATATTAGCAACGACATAAAAGATTGCAGATATTAATAAGACAGAAAAATAGCTAATTCCACCCTCACCGTAAAGAATATTACTCATTAGGGCAGAAATAACAAAGACATATAGTAAACCAATAATAAACCAGGATAAGCTATCTAGTAACCGCTTCAAAGAACTATGCTCCTTCCAGTATGGTATTATCTAAGTTATTTATCTCATGGTCTAAAGTAATTAAAGGTGTTAACCTATTAGCATTAATATTCTGCTTTGATAAAATCTCAATGATATCCTCTTCCTCATATTCATCAGATTCTATATACTCAAACTCAATAAAATAAACTACAATATTAAAGCCTTTGTTTTTAATTTTTAATAATGTATCAATCATGTTTACATTTATTTTCACAGAGAAGACATATAATAGGTTTCCAAACTGATTTTTTTCAATATAGGGCTCAAGGATTTGATTGAAATCATAGTCCTGATTAAATCTAACCTCTGACAGTACATTGTAGATATTAAGAAAGTCTTGCTGTGAAGATCCTCTGACTGTTTGCGTCTCACCGTTAAAGAAAACCAGCCTCGACGACATATCCTTTTTGAGATGATAATGAATATGCTTGACAATTTCCTCAATAAGGCAGTCTTCTTTTAGTAATGTGATTTCATCGAGTACTTCATGCTTGTAAAGATTCAGATAGAATATAGATTCACTTTTTGTTTCATTCTTTGTTTCTTTTATCATCAGCTTATCCAGTTTTGATGATAAATTCCAATGAATTTTTCTAAAGCTGTCGCCGTAAACATATTCTCTGATATTTACAACCTCATCATTGCCTGAATCATTATACTCCTTAGACTGCTCTCCCTCATTGATTTTTACCGTTATTTCGTCAGAAGAGTATTTCTGCATTATTCTTGGCTTTACCAGTATAGTCTTCTTTTCGGGTGGGTATACGGTGTAAGTAAATAAACCCAACAGATCACTGATCTTTATAGAACTAACTCCGACATCATAAACCCCTCTATAAAACAATTCAATTTTGAATTCCAAATCATGCCTGGAAAAAGGAGCTAAAGAAAGCTTGATGTTCTGCATTTTCTTACAGATAACCTGGCCTTCAATATACATATTGATTTTAATAAAAGGTATGAATAAAAACGAAGAATTCTGAAGATGTAAAATATAAGAAGCATGTTCTCCCTTTACAAATATTCTTTCATTTAATTCTTGGCTACACTTAAAAGTGAAATAAATAGTAGCCAGGTAAAGTATGGAGAGTACAGGTAATGCAATGACTATATACAGAAGTGTAAAGGGGTAAAACCCGCCATAAAAAAATGCATATAGTATGCAAATTAATAGAAGGAAGGCATATCGTAAAAAAGATATTTTCCTGTTATCCTTTTCTTTTAATTCAACAGAAACATTTCCGATATCATTTTTCATTAGTTTTTACCCTATTTCGCCTTTTGTTTTACAGGCACATTCACTTTTTTTAATACATCGTAAATTACGTTTTCATTGCTAATCTTCTTGATTATTGCCTCTTGCTTCAGTTGCAGCCTATGACTTAAGACATAAACAGCAAGATCTTTAATGTCATCAGGGATAACATAATCTCTGTCTTCATAAATAGCAGAAGCTTGAGCGGCTCTGAAAAGGCTAATTGATGCTCTGGGACTGCAACCAAGAGTAACATATTCATGGCGTCTGGTTGCTGAGACCAATTCTACTATATAAGCTGCAAGGCTATCATCTACAGTTACATTCCGAACTTTTTCCTGGAGTGCATTTATTTCATCTACAGTAGCGATTGGCTCTAGAGTATGTAGTGGATTTTGATTCTGGAATCTGAATAGAATATCTATTTCTTCTGCTTTACTTGGGTATCCAATAGATAATTTCATCAGAAAACGATCTAATTGGGCTTCAGGTAATGGATATGTACCCATGTACTCAACAGGGTTTTGTGTAGCAATAACCATAAATGGCTTTGGTAATGGATATGTATTACCATCTACTGTTACTTGTTTTTCCTCCATGGCTTCCAGCATACTGGCTTGAGTTTTAGGAGAAGTCCTGTTAATTTCGTCTGCCAGAATGACATTACTCATAACATTACCACTTCTGTATTCAAACTCATTGGTTTTCTGATTGTACATTGTAAATCCAGTGATATCAGAGGGTAAAACATCTGGGGTAAATTGTATACGGTTGAATGACAGGTTAACTGATTTAGCCATTGCATATGCCATTGTAGTCTTTCCTATACCGGGAACATCTTCTAAAAGGACATGACCAGCAGATGCCAATGCAATAACCATTAATTTTGAAGCGTGATCTTTACCAACTATAACCTTCGACATATTGTTGACAATTTTCTTCATTAGATTATCTTCATTACTGTTCATACATTCTCTCCACCAAAAAATTATTAGAATAATTATATAATAAATTGAAAAATGTTACAAACACTAATTGTGCTTTTATTATGCCTGTTATGCCTGTCTTTTTCTATTTATACCACCATTTTCAATAATTAAATTAATAAACTTGAATCATTATTAATCTTTTATATAATAGTATTTAGGAGGTACAGCAATGAGTTTAAATGATCTTATTACTTTTTTTAATAAATACATCAATGTCCAGCCTTTCTTAATAAGAATTATTCTTGCCTTAGTAATTGTTTTACTTGGATTCTTATTGAGAAAAATAATCATAAAATGGGTTATTAAGGTTTTGCGTAAAATTACGACAAAAACAAAAAATAATCTGGGTGATCTCATATTAACAGCTTTAGAAAAGCCTGCTCAGATATTTATTTTTGGACTCAGTGTCTGGATGGCGTTAAGTATTCTTGCTCTTCCTTTGACAATTCAAGCCACCTTCAACCGTCTATTCAGAACTTTTTTTATAGTAGTGCTATTCTACTTTTTTTATAAGGCAGCTGACTGTGTGGCAATCTTATTTGGGAACTTTGTAAACAAATCTGAGAAAAAGGTCAGCCCTGTGTTGACAGGACTTTTCCGTAAAAGCTTAAAAGTTGTAATCATTATTATAGAAATCTTTATGATAATTAAGGAATGGGGATTTGATGTTACCGGCTTGATTACAGGCCTTGGTATTGGAGGCCTCGCAATATCTCTTGCTGCAAAGGATGCTGCTTCAAACTTCTTAGGCAGTGTTACAATCATGGCCGATAAGACCTATGATATTGGTGATTGGATACAAACCGATTCTGTTGAAGGATTTGTTGAAGAAATCGGGTTTAGAAGTACAAAAATAAGAACTTTTTCCAACGCCTTAACAATTGTACCAAATTCCATTTTGAGTAATGAACCTGTTACCAATTGGACCAAAATGGGCAAAAGAAGAGTAAGCTTCAATCTGAATATCCCCATTAATACCCCTTCTGAGAAAATTACTGACTTACTGAATAGAATAAGAGATTTACTGGAGAACCATGAAGGTGTAAATCAGGATTACAAGGTTGTTCAGTTAAACGGTTTCGAGGACGCTTCTCTAAAAGTGCTAGTGTACTATTTTACAAAAACCACAGCTTATCTAAACTATTTGGAGGTCTCCGAGGACATTAATATAAAAATGATCAAAATCTTCGAAGAGGTCGGAGTTAAGATACTTCCTCCCCGCAGAATTCTTGTTGCAGGAGAGACTAGGGACGGTTCTGTGTCCCATTCAGATGAGACAGGCAATGTTTATGTTCCCCATAAATAATATGGGAAGCCCTTGTAAATAGGTACTATTATAAAAAAACCGGACACCAATCGTGATATTTATTGTATCAAAATTGATGTCCGGTATGGTGCGAAAGGCGGGATTTGAACCCGCACGCCCTTGCGAGCACTAGAACCTGAATCTAGCGAGTCTGCCAGTTCCACCACTTTCGCACAAATCTTCAGCAAAAAATAGTATACACGAAAACTTGCTTGATGACAAGATGAAAAAGGAATTAATATTTATCTGTATAATTTTTATTGCGCAAAAAGGGAAATTCAAAAATGCGTTTTAATTTTATTAAAAAGGGCTCGTTTAAATCTATGGGCTTAACAAGTATAGTATGAATTCCTTTAAGATTACCCCCCAAAACATCAGTAAAGAGTTGATCGCCAATGATTGCAATATTTTCAGGAGGCAGTCCGAGTTTTTCGATTGCAGTATTAAAGCCCCGTCCAAGAGGCTTTAAGGCTTTGTATACAAACTCAATTCCTAGTGGCTTACAAAAATGCTCTACCCTGTCTTTAGCGCCATTAGATACGATAATGCATTTAATATCCTTTTCTTTTAGTGTGCCTATATATCCGATGATTTTTTCATCGGCTTCCTTTACATGTGTTGCTACAAGAGTATTGTCTATGTCAAGTATTACCCCATAAAGCCCTCGATCTTTTAATCCCTCAGCAGTAATGTCAAAAATTGAATCTACATAGGCATTAGGGGCCAATAACTTTCCCATTGATTCCTCCAATAAGTTTAATTATTATTTTAATTAAGTGAAGCTACATGAAATATAAAAATGCTTTCATTATTTCAAGCAGCTTCACTTATCTGATTCTACCATTATACATTAATGTAGACAATCTGTTTACTATTATTCTTACAATTATCTCTGGCTCTTGTCATAGGGAACCCCTGCAGCCTTTGGTGCTCTTGAATGCTTGGATGTGAATGCCAGAACAATCATAGTTACTATATAGGGCAGCATTTTATAAAATGTCTGATTAATGTTAAGTTGACTAATGAAAGGAATAAGCGGCACAGAATAAGCCAAGGTTCTTAAAAATGCGAAGAGTAAGGCGGCCAACATTATCTTAAAGGGCTGCCACTGACCGAATATCATAACTGCTATGGCTAAAAATCCAAAGCCTGCAACCCCTGTATGACCATTAGTGTTTCCATCCATTACACCCACAGCATAGAAGAATCCGCCAATTCCACCTAAAATACCTGAAATGCTGACACCCAGGTATCTCATTTTATATACATTTATGCCTACAGAATCGGCTGCATGGGGATGCTCTCCACAGGCACGAAGTCTTAAGCCGAATTTTGTCTTATAAAGGAATATAGTAGCAATAATATAAAGTATAAGGCCAATATAAACAGTTATATAAGTATTCTGGAAGAATAGTTTTCCCAGAATAGGTATTTCACTTAGTCTTCCAACCTTTCTCAAATAAAAAGGAACATTAGTGGTTACTCCATCACTGTTAAAAAACATTTTTGAGAACAGCAATACTCCTGCAGGAATCAGCATGTTAAGAGCTGTTCCAGCTATAGTCTGGTCAGCCTTCATATTTATTGCGGCAAATGACAGAAGCAAGGAGTAGATTAAGCCTGTCACAGCCGAAACAAGCATTGCCAAAATAAGAATTAATTGAGCATTCATATGCGTGCCCTGAACAAAATAAACAAACAGACATCCAAAGTATGCCCCAAAGAGCATAATACCTTCAAGGGCAATATTGATTACGCCACTTCGTTCACTGAACATGCCACCAAGTGCCACCAATAGTAATGGGACGGCCACCGGAAGCGTATTTTGAATTAAGTAGTACAACGTTTCCATACTTACGCCTCCTCCTTTATATTTTCTGAAGTGGAATCTACCGTTAAAACATCATCCGGAGGTTGTTCTTCTGTTTGCTCTCTATCCAATGCCTGATCCTTAATGAGTCTGCTTTCATCAACATTGTCCTCTTCGTCGGTGCTGTCTGCATTCTTTTTCTCTTTTCTCCTTTTCAACAGCCTAACAAATGCGGTGTTCATAATAATGGCAAAGGCAGAGAAATAAATTATTACAGCAATAACAACATCGATTATCTCCGGCTTATATCCATGGAGACTTGTTAAGGTGCCTCCCCGTTGAATATATGATATAAATAATGCTGAAAAAATTATACCTATGGGATTTGAGTTTCCTAATAGTGCTACAGCAATTCCGGTAAATCCGGCAGCAGCAATTACATTGATAGGTTCATAGGTCATGCTGCTACCCGTTATTGTGGAAGGAGCAAGAATATAAAATGCTCCGCCTAGTCCTGCCAGTCCTCCGCCGATAATCATTGTGAGAATAATATTCCGTTTACTGTTCATGCCGGCATAAAGGGCGGCATCCTTATTATATCCTGTAGCCTTCAACTCATATCCGAAGGTAGTCTTTTGCAATATAGTATAAAGTAGTATGGCAATTAGTATTGCAAAGATAAAGGAAATATTAGCACTTGAGTTTCTAATTCCTAATGACGGAATTTGTACACTCTGTGGAAGATATGCTGTTCTTGCCATAGTTGAAATATACATCTTAGCATTATTGGAAATAAGCATGTCCACCAGATACATGCCAATATAGTTAAACATAATAGATGTAATAACTTCATTAACGTTAAACAACGCCTTAAAGAAGCCAGGGATAAATCCCCAAATCATTCCCCCCAGAAGTCCTGCCAGTATACAGGCAATCCAATGTATGCTGCTTGGCAGCTTCCACATAAATCCTACATATAGAGCAAAGAACATTCCCATAGTGTATTGCCCTGAAGCACCAATGTTGAATAGCCCCATTTTAAATGCAAATCCCACTGCTAGTCCTGTCATAAGGATGGGGGTTGCATAATAGATCACATCTCCTAGCCGACTTAACCCACCGAAAAGCAATGTCTGAAAACCAGGTAAGGAATCTGCCGGACTTGCAAAAAGCATTACAATAAACCCAAAAATAAGCCCCAATATAATAGCTAAAAAGGCAGAAGTAAATGCTGAAAAGCCTTTACTATTAGTAATCTTCTTTATATCAAACTGCATTTTTATTCTCCTTTAAGTCATCGCGTTTTGCACCAGACATATAAAGCCCGAGTTCCTCGACAGTTGTGGTTTCAGGATTAAGCTCTCCTACTATTTCTCCCTCATACATAACAAGAATACGATCACTGACATTCATAACCTCGTCAAGCTCTAGGGATACAAGTAAAACTGCATTGCCGGCATCTCTGCTTGCTACCAGCTGTTTATGAACATACTCAATTGCCCCTACATCAAGGCCTCGAGTAGGCTGTACAGCAACAATAAGCTTATGTTCTTTATCAAGCTCTCTGGCAATAATGGCCTTTTGCTGATTCCCACCTGACATGCTGCGCATAAGAGTTACAGGACCCCGTCCACTTCGAACATCATATTGATCGATTAATCTTTCGGCATATTCCCGTACCTTGTTTTTCCTTATGAAGCCTTTGTTTTGTAATTCCGGCTCCCAATAACGCTGTAATACTAAGTTTTCTTCGAGAGTATAGTCAAGCACAAGACCATATCTGTGCCTGTCCTCAGGGATATGACTCATCCCAATTTTTGATCTTTTTCTTATATTAAGTTTAGTAATATTCTTACCACAAAGCTCAATTGTGCCGGCACTTGTCTTTCCCAGACCTGTCAGTGCCTCAACAAACTCATTTTGTCCATTGCCATCAATACCAGCAAGACAAACTATTTCACCTGCTCTTACATCAAAGGACACATTGTTAACAGCATTATTTTTATGATGTGCTGAAGGCGCAGACATATTTTTTACCGAAAGAACTACCTCACCGGGCTCCTTTTCTTTCTTCTCAACCTTAAAGGTAACATCACGCCCTACCATCATGCGTGACAATTCCTCTTTAGTGGTATCCTTTATATCAACAGTTCCTATACATTTACCCTTCCACAGTACGGTGCAACGATCAGCTACAGACATTATCTCGTTAAGCTTATGAGTAATAAACAGAATTGACTTACCCTCTTTAGCAAAGTTGCGCATAATATTCATCAGTTCATCAATTTCCTGGGGTGTAAGTACCGCAGTAGGTTCGTCAAAAATAAGTATCTCGCTGTCACGGAACAGCATTTTAAGAATTTCAACCCTTTGCTGCATGCCAACAGATATTTTTTCAATAATAGCATCCGGGTTAACCCTCAGACCATATTTTTCACTCAATTCCAACAGCTTTTTATGGGCTTCCCTAGTCTGCAAAAATCCTCTTTGAGTAGGTTCTACACCCAGAATAATATTCTCCAGAACAGTAAAAATCTCAACGAGCTTAAAATGCTGATGAACCATGCCTATGCCTAAAGCCGTAGCGTCATTTGGATTATTTATTTGCACAGGCTGGCCATTTTTTCTGATCTCACCCTTTTCTGCCTGATATAATCCAAATAATACACTCATTAATGTGGATTTCCCCGCACCATTTTCCCCCAGGAGTGCATGTATTTCTCCTCTTCTTAAACGCAGAGTTACATTATCATTTGCCACTACACCGGGAAACTCTTTAGTAATATTGAGCATCTCAATAATATAATCTTCCATAGCTACCCCTTGTAATAAATATGAGTTAAAGTTTGAAAATAAAGAAAAGGGGAAAGCCTTCTGCCTTCCCCTGTGTCATGTTTTCCTTACATAAGGCTCGGCCAACATGTTAGGTAATTTTATAAATACAGATTAATAATTATCTGGTTGTAACCGATACCTTAACCAGATTTAAACCATCTGTCAGTTCTTCTGAAGTTGCATAACCATTAGGATCTTCAATGTCAATTGTTCTGATTGGATCTACAGAGCCGTCAACTAGTCTTGCGAATACTGTATCATATTCTGCTTTGTTGAATTTTGAGAATCTGTCAAATGCATCGGCATTGTCATCCCCTATAACAACTGTCGGCAGTCCAACGCCATCATTCTCTGCACTGAAATATGTTGTTTTGCCACCAAATTTACTCCATGAATTAGTAAGATAGATAGATTCCAATACCTGTATAACAGAAGCAGCAAGACCTTTAGTTGCTGAAGTAATAACTGTCTCGCTGTCATACCTTTGGTCAACGTCAACACCAATTACCTTCCGTCCAGCTTCCTGAGCTGCAGCCATTACGCTCTTACCAACAGAACCGCCACAGGCAAATATTACTTCTGAACCTTCCTGGTACATTGTTTTTGCAGTGGCCTTGTTTGTATCAGTTTCAGCAAAGTCACCTGTATAATGGTAGGTAACTGAAATAGCACCATCGGCAAGTCCCAGGTCCTTAGCTGCATCCTCTGCTCCCTGCAGGTATCCGTAACCGAAGGCCTGAACAGCCGGAACTGCCATACCACCCATAAATCCAAGCTTTGTCATGCCATCCTTAACTGCCGCATAACCTGCAAGGTATCCTGATTCTTCTTCAGAATACATAATGCTGGCCACATTATCCTTTGTTGTAAAATCAGAATAATCAGCAGTACGGGGTGCTCCATCCAAGAGGATGAATTTTATATCCGGATATCTGGTTTGTGCCTCATAGATAGGTACTTCAAAAAGGAAACCCGGGGTTACAATAACCTTTGCTCCGCCAGCAATAGCTAAATCGATAGCTGCTAAGTAAGCTACGTCTGTTGCATCCTCAGGTTTATAATACTTGTGTGAGATGTTGTTTTTCTTAGCAAATTCTACAACGCCTTCCCATGAACCCTGGTTAAAAGATTTGTCATCGATATTCCCTTTGTCAGTAATAAGAGCAATTTCTGCTTTATTTGCTCCGCAACCGGAAAGTAAAGCTAGAATCATCGACAGTACCAAAACTAAAGACAGGATTTTCTTCATAAAAAATCTCATCCTAAAAAAAAGTTGTTGGCAAAGAAAGAATTGTGTATATATGTATTTTATAATGGATTTAGGTAAAAAGCAAACATATGTAATAAATGAATAATTATACAGGGGATTTATTTGCAGATATATATTAATCTTATTGGTTTATAACTACCTTCGTAATTCAATAAAGGTTATGTCCGGCCTATTGAAAAGCCGAAAATTCACACCTGACGAACCCAATCCCCGGTTAACTATCATTATTGAATCTTCTATTTCATAGAGACCGGCATCATATTCAGGAAAGAATACATGCTCTGGAGATAATAATCCTCCTTTAAAAGGCACCTGAATAATTCCACCATGGACATGCCCAGACAAAACCAAATCAGCCCCCCATGAGGCATATTCACTGAAATAGACAGGATTATGAGCAAGCATAATATTAAAACCTTCTTCAGCCTCCCCGATGGATAAATCTATATCGGCCTCTGTCAGAAAAAGTGCTTCGTCATAGTATTCTTTATCCCGTCTGGAATATCTGAACAGAGCTAATGTAAGCCCTGAAATCGTAATCGATTCATCCTTTTTCTTTAATGTCGTCTTTTCATTATCTAAAAGTATTACACCATGTTCTTGTATACTCTTTATAAAGCTAGTATAATACTCATCCCCTGCAATCATACCGGCTATTTGTTCATGGTTACCCAAACACATATATACCGGACATTGCTGACCAAACTCTTCGAGAAAATCAATAAAGGCCTGGCCATCATATTTATTCGAGGTCATCATATCTCCTGTAACAAACAAGATATCCGGTTTTAAAGAGCTAATCCTGTCAACTAATCTCTTATTGTTGCGACCAAAATATTTCCCATGCATGTCACTTATCTGTACAATTCTGTAACCATCAAACTCTTGAGGGAGATTTTCATAATTTATAATAAACCTGGTCACCTGCAACGAATCATTCTGCCAAAACCAGAAGCATACAAGGAAAACAGCTATTAGTAATACATATATTAATTTGCGATATTTCTTTAACATTATCATCCTCATGATTGTGGAAAATCTTATATTTGCAAGTTATAAAACTATCATAAGTATAAGTATTAGTCAACCAAGATATTTGTCGAAATATAGAAACTTGAAGTAAGTAAAGAATATTTCTTGTTTAGGTTGATGTGGCTTTTCAATAGTTTTTGCATATATTATATTTGTAGAAATATGTGATTGCACGATATGGTATAATATTCAATGATAATTAGGATTTGATATTTAACAATGAATTAAAGGAGCGATCGAATTTGAACAACGAGTTTAGTACTATTACTGCCGAGGAAATGAACCCAAACCCCTTCTCACTCATAGGCAAGGATTGGATGCTTATTTCCTCGGGAAATATTGAGAAGTTTAATACAATGACAGCCAGCTGGGGCGGAATGGGTGTTCTTTGGCGTAAGAATGTTTGTTTTGTTTTCGTAAGGCCCAGCCGCTATACTTACGAATTTATGGAAAGTAATGATCATTTCTCTTTAAGCTTCTTTGATGAAGAGTATAGAAGTGTTCTGAATACCTGTGGCAAAAAATCCGGTAGAGATATTGACAAAATTAAAGAAACCGGTCTTATCCCCTTCTCCTTATCAAATGGCTCTGTTGGTTATGAACAGGCCAAGCTGATTATCGAATGTAAAAAGCTATATTATCAGGATATATCCTCTGATAATTTTCTTGACTCTGCTATTGAAAAGAATTATAAGGATGGAGATTATCACAGGGTTTATGTTGGAGAGATAGTTGAGATAAAGGCAAAGGGTGATCAATAAAACTCAATGGGCAGAAAGATTTAAATAATTATTGAAATGGTCACTAACACAGGATTTATATAGAAATAATCACGGCATCCTTCCTTTTAAGCATTTCATCAACTCGTTCAATATATTGAGCCACCTCTTTTACATTACAGGTGCGCTCAATTTTTTTATTAAGGGGCCAGACAAATTTTGAGATAGCTCCCGGACCCGTCGCTATAATACTTTCGCACTCCTCCATGGTATGAATATTATATAAACACTCATATCCGGGTTTAGAATATCCTGTATTTTCCAGATTAGCTAATATGTTTTTCTGGCGGTACAGATAGTATGGACGCATTCCCATATTTTGTGCTGAAATTCTTGCATCCTCAATCATTTTCTCTACAACCCTATCTGCTGTTATCTCATAGTTTTTTATATCATCATGAAGTATAGAGGCTCTCTTCAACGCCATTGTATGAACGGTGAGGCTGTCGGGAGACATCCTCTCAATCTCTATTAATGTATTACAGAATAATTCGTTATCTTCACCTGGCAAACCTGCAATAATATCCATATTTATATTGTTGAATCCCATATCTCTGGCCATATAGTATTTATTTATAATCTGTTGGGGAGAATGATTTCGTCCTATAGTCTTCAGAGTTGATGCATTCATTGTCTGAGGGTTTATGCTTATTCTGGTAACACCTTCATCCTTCATGGATTTTAGCTTCTCTGATGTTATTGTATCTGGTCTGCCTGCCTCTACAGTAAACTCAATACCAGCAGGGGTAAATATCTCATTCACCTTTGATAAAACCGCTTGCAAGCTGTAATTATCAAGGGCAGTCGGAGTCCCGCCTCCCATATATATAGATCTAAGTCTCAAGCCATTATTCTTAATTATATTAAATGCATGTAATAATTCCCTTTCTAGTGCAGATAGAAAATCCGGTATAAGACTTGCATAACGATTTATAGGATAGGATGTAAAAGAACAATACAGGCATCTGCTAGCACAAAAGGGTATTCCAATATATAA
Source organism: Clostridiaceae bacterium (assembly GCA_012523705.1). Classification (GTDB taxonomy): domain Bacteria; phylum Bacillota; class Clostridia; order DSM-8532; family DSM-8532; genus DTU059. The sequence goes on along the minus strand of JAAYTU010000089.1, from coordinate 18,680 downwards.
ATGAACATAAGGGCTAAGTCCTTGCAAATCCACCCCTTTTCCCTTCGGGTTCAAGGTCTTGTGTTGGCCTTGATACAAAGGTTTGGAGCAAGTATCTATATAGGGTCTTTCAACTACTGCAATATCATATAGCAAGCCTGCTTTTTCCCCACTCATACCTGTAGTCTCTGAAAGAAAGCTTTTTGTCTGGTCCTTATCCATGCCATGGTCTAAACATTGCATTGCAAGCTTTACAGGCCTGATGCCAGTAAGAGAACCATAGGGTAGCTTTTTACCTGTTACTTTTGACAGAACATCAACTATACATTTGCCCAGGAGGATTTTTTGACTCCTCAGGATTACTCCCCCGGGCTTATTTAAGTCATCACAGGTTACAGTTCTTTTCGAGGAATAAAGTGGGACCCGAGAATCTAATAAATGAAGGTTTTTTACCTCATTATAATAATCTGCCGAGTAAGACCATTCACAATCTTTTCTTATAAGCTTAACATGTAAAAGTGAAAAACCTGTTTTATGGTTTTCCTTTACAACATGGCTGTATATACCATCAGGCTCAGCTTCATCATTTACAATGCAGAAGCAGGTTTCATCAAAAAAAAGGCGCAATAGAACACGCGCCTCCAGTTTAAAATCTATGCCATCTATTCTGACAATAAGCCTGCTGTTGTCACACATAGGGATTGTTCTCCCTCTCAAAGCCTATTGTTGTATCCATACCGTGGCCAGGATATACCTTTATCCCCTCGTCAAGAGTATAAATTCTGCTTTTAATGGAATTTTCGAGCTGGCTCCAGCTTCCACCATACAAATCAGTTCTCCCGACACTTGATTGAAATAATGTGTCACCTGTAAAAAGGCAACCCGCTATTAATATGCATACACATCCCGGAGAATGACCAGGAGTATGAATAATCTGAAGGGTTTCATCTCCAAGGGAAAGCTCGTCCCCATCCTTTAAAAGCTTATCAGGATCAGCCAGCTTTAAGGCTTCAGAAAAGCCAAAGGAATTATATCCATTTTTATTTGGGTCCTCATATAAGGGAATCTCCTGCTCATGGATGCAAAGAGTAGAATCAGTTTCATCCTTTAATTGATTGGCATAATAAACATGATCCATATGCCCATGAGTTAAAATGATATATTTGAGGTTCAAGTCCCTTTTTCTAATTTCGTTAATTATATCACTTGCCTTATTTCCACAATCAATAACTGCACATTCTTTATTGCTGCTTACTATATAAGTGTTTGATCCAAATATTCCGTTTCTTAAAACCGTAATTTCCATTTTTATACCTCTTCATCATACTCTATTAGTCTGATTACATCATAAAACAGTAAGTGATAATTATTATGCTTAACACTATGTATCAAAATAAAGAAAGTATCCCGAACCTAAAATGTTTTTTTACTGTCTAACAATAATGTGACCGGGCCATCATTTACAAAATCAACATCCATGTGAGCTTGGAATACTCCGGATTCAACATGTAAATTGTATTTGTCCCTTAAAAGATTCATAAATTTCTCATAGTAATCAAGCGCAATTTTGGGTCTTGCGGCTTTTGAATAGCTGGGTCTGTTTCCCTTTCTGCAATCTCCATATAAAGTAAACTGGGAAATAACCAGAGCCTGACCTTTTACATCCAATACTGATAGGTTCATTTTATTTTCACTGTCTTCAAAAATTCGAAGATTAGCTACCTTAGCTGCTAAATATTCCAAATCCTTGTCGTTATCATCGTCTCCGACACCAAGTAATACGAGAATCCCTTTACCAATTTTACCTTTTACCTTACCTTCGACACGCACCTCGGCTCTTGAAACTCTTTGTACTATAGCGCGCATTGTGCCTCCTTATTTGCTTCGTGTTATTTCTAATACTCCCTTAATCCGCTTCATTTTGGAAATAATTCTGTCTAATTGGTCGGTATCCGTTATTTCCAAAGTCATATGCATTAATGAGGACATATCCTTTGCTGTTCTAGCATTAATTGCTCTTAAAGGTATCCTTGACTCACCAATAGCATTTGTTATCTCTACAATCAGTCCCGGCCTGTCATTGGCCTTGAGAGTAATATCCGCTAAGTATGATACATTTTTTGAACTCTTTTTATACCAATAGACCTCAATTAGCCTTGCATCACCATCTATGATATTCGCTTTGACATTGGGACAATCCTTTCTATGAACCGATACGCCCCGTCCTCTTGTTATATATCCGATTATTTCGTCACCCGGAACAGGGTTGCAACAGCGGGAAATTCTTATAAGGCAATTATCTATACCTTTGACCACTATGCCGCTATCGGGAGTGCTCTTATTCTTTCTTTTGCTCTCCCTCTCAACACTGTTAAGAAGCAGGTTAGTCTGTTCCTCTGGTGGGAGACTCTTTCTGTATTCTTCCTTAAGCCTTGAGACCACAGTATTTAACGTTATTGAACCAAGTGCTATTGCTACGAAAATATCATCTACACTATGAAAATTATACTTTTTCATAATTGTTTCCATGTATTCGCTTTTTTGCACCTGATTCATGGTAAGACCATGCTTTTTAATTTCCTTCTCAAGCATGATTCTACCCTGTTCTATGTTTTCTTCGCGTTTTTCCTTCTTAAACCATTGATTAATTTTTGTCCTTGCCTGGGAGGTTTTCGCAATTTTAAGCCAATCACGACTCGGACCATTACTTGCACCAGAGGTAAGGATTTCAACTATATCTCCGTTTTTAAGCTCATGCTCAATAGGCACAATTCTGCCATTTACTTTGGCTCCCACCATCCGGTTCCCTATAGCACTATGAATATAATAAGCAAAGTCAATGGGTGTTGAGCCTGCTCTTAAATTCTTCACATCCCCTTTAGGTGTGAAAACAAAAACTTCATCGGTAAAGAGGTCTATTTTAAGAGTCTCCATAAATTCATCAGGATCTCTTGCGTCCTTTTGCCATTCAAGCATCTGCCTTAGCCATGAAAATTTCTCTGCATAGGATCTGTTGTCTTTTCCCTCTTTGTATTTCCAATGGGCTGCAATACCTACTTCGGCTGTCCGGTGCATCTCCCAGGTTCTAATCTGAACTTCAAAGGGAATTCCCTCAGGCCCAATCACTGTTGTATGAAGTGATTGATACATGTTTGGTTTAGGCATTGATATATAGTCTTTAAATCTTCCGGGCATAGGCTTAAACATTTCATGAACAATTCCCAATACCGAATAGCAATCCTTGACTGAGTTAACAATTAATCGTATTGCAAAAAGATCGTAAATTTGATCAATGGTTTTATTCTGTGCTGTCATTTTCTTATATATGCTGTAAAGATGCTTTGCCCGACCTTCAATAGAGCCCTCTATAAAGACTTCCTCAGTTTTTTTCTTTACACTTTCAATAATTGAGAGAATATATTCTTCGCGTTCCTTACGCTTTTTAGCGATTTTCTCAGCTAAATCATAATAGTTTTTCTCATCTAAATAACGAAAGCTTAAGTCCTCTAATTCGCCCTTAATTTTATAAATACCAAGCCTGTGGGCTAATGGTGCATAGATATCAAGGGTCTCCCTGGCCTTTTGAAGCTGCTTCTCCCGGGCCATAAACTTTAATGTTCGCATATTATGAAGACGATCACATAATTTAATTATTATGACACGAATGTCCTTTGCCATTGCAAGAAACATTTTTCTGAAGTTCTCGGCTTGAATTTCCTGTTTGGTTGTATAGGAAATTTTAGTGAGCTTTGTAACCCCGTCAACAAGCTCTGCTATTTCTTCGCTGAACTCTTCTTTAATTCTGTCATAGGTTAAGGCAGTGTCCTCAATAGTATCATGCAGGATTCCGGCAATAATAGAATTATCATCCATTTCAAGCTCGGCTAGTAAGCACCCCACTTCGACAGGATGAACGATATAAGGATCCCCCGAAACTCTTTCCTGGCCTTTATGAGCCTTTGTTGAAAAATTATAGGCCTTCTCAATTAGTTGAAAATCAGAGTCCGGATTATATTTAGCTATTTGTTCCTTCAGCCTCATGAACGCATCAATCATTGCTCTTCCCCATTATGCACCGCTTTTAAGGACATTATTTAACCATCCCAAAATATTGGAATCAAAGAGGCTAACCCTCTCAACCCCTGAAGGTATGGTAATTGTGTAGCTTCCGCTATCACTCAGGATTACTTCAAGCAATCCCAGTTCATCAAATATTAGCAGGCCGGCAATTATTTTAAATATGTTTAGATTCTTGTTTGTCTCTTTTCCTAGTCTTTCTGCCAGCACGAATAAATCAGCTACACTTACATTTAAGGATCCTTGATTAACTATATATTTGTATATGACTGCAAGGATATCCCTATTTACTACAATATCGTCATTTTCAATAATTTTATCAATAATCCCATTATAAAGCCATTTTTTATCGCAATCAAGACATTCGAGGTTCCGTGAAGCCTTCAGCAGAAATATATTTCTATTCACTAATGACTCTGTAAGCCTCATGTCAATAATTTTTAATTGCAGGTTTTCATTACCCCTGAAGGTATTTACTTCTAAGGTAAATATAATGTCAACCTTATGTCCGGGAAAAATGCCTTTTTCTAAAGCGCCTTTACCAAAATAAACAGCATCTATGCTATCCTGATCTATTTGAAGTGTTAATTTTAGATGTTTGCCATCCCCTATTGCTCTTTTACTGCTAACTATGGCACCTCTATATGAAAAAACAGGCTTCTTGTTACCTACCCCAAAGGGATCCATATAGCTTATTGCTTTAGCTGTCTTCATATTAATATCTGAACCTTTAGTTTCTATATCAATACAGGTTTCAGGAATAAGCATCTCCTCTGTTATTAAATCTTGGGCATAGGAATTAATCCTGCTTCTAAATACAGACAGATTATCACTTAATAATGTAAGGCCTCCAGCCTGTTCATGACCACCAAACTTTATAAATAAATCAGAATTAGCTTCCATGGCCATAAATAAGTTAAAGCCCTCAATACTCCTTGCAGAACCTACTGCTGTACCATTTTCTACAGAAAAAACGAAGGTAGGTTTATGGTATAGCTCAACAATTTTAGAAGCTACTATACCAATTACTCCATGATGCCAGCCCTGATTATGTACAACAATAACCTTTTCATCTCTATATCTAGGATCATTTTCTATAATGCTTAATGCTTCTGTAAAGATTTGCTCCTGCACAGTTTGTCTTTTGGTATTTGAATTATTCAAAACATCAACAAGTTTATAGGCCTGTTCTAAATCGTCACTGGTAAATAGCTCTACTGCAACACCTGCATCGCCCATCCTTCCAGCCGCATTTATTCTCGGAGCCAATAAAAAGGACAATACGTACGCATTTAATCGACTTTTATCCCTTAAGGATACATCAAGAAGAGCCTTTATTCCCGGACAAGGATTATTAAGTATTTTATCCATTCCAAGCTTAGTAAATATCCTGTTTTCGTCCTTAAGTTCGACTATATCAGCTACAGTTGCAATAGCAACTATATCTAGGTATTCTTCATATTTTCCTGGAATATCAAGCCTGCTACATAGGGCTTGAATAAGCTTTAAAGCAACTCCTGCACCGCAAAGATTCTTAAATGGATATTTGCTGTTTGGCAGGTGTGGATTTATTATGGCAATTGCGTCAGGTATTAATTGCTGGTTGCACTGATGATGATCGGTTATTATGAAATCTATCCTTCTGTTGTTCTCAGACGCTTTTGAGTTAATTGCTTCTATCTGTGAACGGCCAGATATACCACAATCCACTGTGATAACCAGATTATATGACTCGTTGCTTATGTAATCAATTGCCTGTTCAGAAATTCCATATCCTTCGTCTACCCTGTCAGGAATATAGAAATCCACATCAACATTTAAATACCCTAAGAACCGGATTAATATCGAAGTAGCTGAAACTCCATCAGCATCATAATCGCCGTAAATTAATACCCGTTCTTTATTTCTGACAGCTAATAGTATCCTTTTAACCGCAGCCTCCATACCATCTAATAAGAAGGGATCATGAAGATTATTCAATGAAGGTTTGAAGAATGCATCTATTTCTCTCTTTGTGCAAATCCCACGCTTGTTTAACAATGTAAAAATAGTTTCGGGAATACTGTCTTTATATGGGTTTTCTAAAGCAGTATCATCTATATCTTTTTCAGCGCATTTCCATCTTCTCGCATTGCCTAAATAATAGTTTTCCATTATTGAGTCCTTACACCTTTAATATTGATAAATGAATAATACCTGTTTACTTCTTACTACCGTCAATACCACATCACGGTATTAAATAACAAAGCCCGAAGGTTCGCCCCGGGCTTTGTTATTTATGAAAATCATATTAAGGCTATCATTTCGAAGAGTCACTAAATTAGGCCCTTATTTTGTCTTCCTTTTCCTCGCAGCCTCGGATTTCTTCTTGCGTTTAACGCTGGGCTTAACATAATGTTCTCTTTTTCTCACTTCAGCGAGAACGCCAGATTTAGCACATTGTCTCTTAAATCTTTTGAGCGCACTATCAAGGGACTCGTTCTCCTTAACTCTAACTTCAGACACATATATCCCTCCCCTCTGTTACGTACATACCGCGTGCCAGGGGATTTATCCAGTCGGTGTGAATGGTAAACCATGTTACAGCACGTAATATATTATATAATAGTGGTTTTGAAAGCGTCAATATCTTTTTGACGGCAAACGGTTATAATATCTTTTCATCCATTTTTGTGCCACCCAACACATGATAGTGTAAGTGCCAAACCGTTTGCCCTGCGCCTTCTCCACAATTAACAATAACCCTGTAGCCCTCTTTATTGATCTTACAGATTTCGGCTACCTTCTTTATTGCTCGATGTATATGAACTACATTCTCAAGATTATCCTCATTTAAACCCTCTAGGCTTTCAATATGAAGCTTGGGCACTACCAGCACATGTACCGGAGCGGCAGGATTAATATCCTTAAAAGCGTAGACATATTCATTTTCATATACTTTTGTCGATGGAATCTCTTGGTTAATTATACGACAAAAAATACAATCTTTCAAAATATCAACTCCTGATTAGGGATTTTACCACAATACCAAATAATTATCTACTCTTACTCAAGCATTTCTGTGGCCATGTTATTAGCTATTTCAAGAGCCTTTTCAATACCTTCCTTATTCTTGCCACCTGCCTGGGCCATATCAGGACGGCCTCCGCCCCCACCGCCGCATGCAGCAGCAGCTTCCTTAATGATCTTCCCACTGTGAATACCTGAAGAAACGGCATCCTTAGTGGCAGCAACAATAAGATTTACTTTATCATCCTTGGCAGAAGCTAAAATAACAACTCCTGAACCAATTTTGTTTTTTAATGTATCGGAGGTATTTCTCAGGGCATTCATGTCAAGGTCATCAATCCTGGCCGAAACAATCTTCATCCCTTTAACCATTGTAGCACTTTCTATGAAATTATCCAAGGAGCTATTGACTATCTTTGCATTGATTTCTTCAAGCTCTTTTTTGGATGCCTTTATTTCTTCAAAAAGATGCTCTATTTTCTTTACAAGGTCTTCTGAAGAGGTTTTTGCTGCTTCAGATGCATCCTTAAGCAAAGATTCTTGTGCCTTATAATAATTAATTGCATTAAAGCCTGTGAGAGCCTCAATTCTTCTGATTCCTGCAGAAATACCGCTTTCTGATATTATTTTAATCAAACCGGCCTCACCCGAATAACTTAGGTGAGTACCTCCACATAACTCCTTGCTGTAATCTCCAACAGATACTACCCTGACCTTGTTTTGGTACTTCTCATTGAAAAGTGCCATTGCTCCTGACTTTTTAGCCTCATCAACAGTCATTTCCTCAGTATTCACTGTTAGATTTTTCAGAATTATTGAATTAACCTCATTTTCCACTTGTTCAATCTGTTCCAGAGTCATTGCAGAAAAATGAGTAAAGTCAAAGCGCAGTCGTTCAGGTGAAACATATGAGCCGGATTGATTCACATGATCCCCCAGTACTCCTCTCAAAGCTTTATGAAGCAAGTGGGTTACAGTATGATTTCTGGCCGTTGCTTTACGCTTTTCTATATCTATTGATGCCTTTACTGTGTCTCCAACCTGTATACTGCCTGATAACACTTTTCCTATATGCAGATATTTCCCATCAGCAGTTTTTTGACAATCAGATACTTCCATCTTAAAATCAGTATTAATGATGATTCCTGAATCACCAGTCTGACCACCGCTTTCAGCATAGAAAGGGGTTCTATCAAGTATCAGTGTGGCATCATCATCCTGCTGCGAATTGTCAGTGAGTTCGTTATTTACTATAATATACTGAACCTTTGACTCAGAGCTTGTGTCAGTATACCCAACAAATTCTGTAACATTTGTTTTATCAGTGTTTGCAAATAAATCCTTTTCCCAGGCAGAGCCTTCCTTGCTTTTATGAGCTTCTCTGGCCATTTCCTTCTGGTTTTTCATTTCAATCTGGAAGCCTTCATCATCAATGGATATATTATTCTCAGAAGCGATCTCCTTAGTTAATTCTACAGGAAAGCCATAGGTGTCATGAAGCTTAAAGACCATTTTGCCGGTTAAAATATTAGTATTATCCTTCTTAACCTGCTTAATATAGTCATCCAGAATAAGCATGCCTTGATCTATAGTCGCATAAAAACGTTCCTCTTCAATACTTATAACCTTTTTAATATAATCCTGCTTTTCTACAAGATTTGGATATGCCTGACCAAAGCAAAGGATTACAGTATCTACTATTTCAGATAAAAACAATCTGTTGACTCCAAGAAGTCTTCCATGACGGGCAGCTCTTCTCAAAAGCCTTCTTAATACATATCCTCGACCTTCATTAGAGGGCAAAATACCATCAGACACCATCATGGTGATACTTCTGACATGGTCGGTTATAACACGGATTGATACATCCTTCTTATAATTCTTTCCATATTCAACATTTGCTATTCTGCATACATGATCAAGAATTGCACGAATTGCATCGACCTCAAAAATATTGTCGACATCCTGCATAATACAAGCTAAGCGTTCAAGACCCATGCCTGTATCAATGTTCTTATTTTCAAGCTCTGTATATGTTCCGTCGGGCTGCTTATCAAACTGGGTAAAAACATTATTCCATACTTCAATAAAACGATCGCACTCGCAACCCACAGTACAATCAGGGCTTCCGCAACCCTTATGCGAACCTCTGTCATAGTATATTTCAGAGCAGGGGCCACAGGGACCGGTTCCGTGTTCCCAGAAATTATCTTCCTTTCCCATGCGGAAGATTTTGTCTTCAGATAGTCCTATATTCTTATGCCATAAATCATAAGCCTCATCGTCTTCTTCATACACAGAGACATACAGCCTGTCTTCGGGAATTTTTAGAACATCGGTAAAAAACTCCCAGGCCCATGGAATAGCTTCCTTTTTAAAATAATCTCCAAAAGAAAAGTTTCCGAGCATTTCAAAAAAAGTACCGTGCCGTGATGTTTTCCCCACATTCTCTATATCTGGGGTACGAATACATTTTTGGCAAGTTGTAATGCGTTTTCTAGGTGGAACCTCAACGCCTTGAAAATAAGGCTTTAATGGAGTCATACCTGCGTTAATCAATAATATACTAGGATCATTTTGCGGAACAAGCGAAAAGCTTGGAAGTCGCAAATGGTCCTTTCCTTCAAAGAATTTCAGGAACATTTCTCTTAATTCGTTTAATCCGTACTTTTGCATATTGTTATTACGACCTTCCTAAAGTAACATTATTATCTTACATGCAATATTCTTGAAATAGTATACCTAATCTAAGTTGCATGAGTCAAGCAGTGCAATTTAGCTATGCTTAACTTATCAGCTCCTTCTTAATGGCCTTTGCACTATTCTCTTCATTTTTTAGATTATCAAAGGCTGTTGATATCATAAGCTTAATTCTGTTGAGCTGATTTACTTCACTGGCACCCGGGTCATAGTCAACTGCAACAATATTGGCACCAGGATATACTCTCTTTAATTCCTTTATCATTCCCTTTCCAACAACGTGATTAGGCAGGCATGCGAAGGGTTGCATACAGATTATATTTTTAACACCATTTTCTATAAGCTCTATCATCTCCCCTGTAAGAAGCCAGCCTTCACCCGTCTGATTACCCAGGGACATAACCTTTTGTGCGCCTTCGGCAATCTCCTGAATACTTTTTTGCTCATAGAATCTGTCACTGTTAGCAAGTGCCTTTTTATATGTTCTTCTGTATAGCTCGATTATTTTAATAGCAGCCTTTGATATTAGCAAAGTCTTTGTATCGTCAGACAAATATCTATGGGCAAATTCATGGTTATATGCGCAGTAAAGGAAAAAATCGGTAAGACTTGGCACAACTGCCTCTCCACCTTCAGATTCAACAACCTTAACAACATCATTATTTGCCGTAGGATGATATTTTACCAGAATCTCTCCTACTATGCCCACCTTCGGCTTAACCTCGTCTGTTATTTCCAATGCATCGAATTCTTTAACAATGTTATATATATTATCTTTAAACTGCTTAATGCTAGCATCCTTTAATGATTCAGTGCATATTTCAGCCCATTTCTCATATAGCTTATTTGCTGAGCCTTTAATTTTTTCGTATGGTCGTACTCTATAGACCACACTCATAAACAAATCTCCGTAAAGAAGTGCCATCATGGCCCTGTTAAGCAACCTTAAGGAGATATTAAATCCGGGGTTTGATTCTAAACCACTTGCATTTAGAGATATTACGGGCACCTGTTCATAACCCGCATCCTTTAACGCCTTTCTTAAAAAAGCAATATAGTTTGTTGCTCTGCAGCCTCCTCCGGTCTGAGTGATAATCATTGAGGTATTATCAGGGTCATATTCGCCTGATTGTAAAGCTTTAATCAATTGCCCAACTACAATTATTGACGGATAGCAGGCATCGTTATTTACGTATTTTAAGCCTATATCCACTGCCTCTGAATCTATATCAGGCAGGACCTTCATCTTATACCCCGAAAGCCTTGCGGCCTCTTCTACAAATCTAAAATGAACCGGCGACATTTGAGGGGCCAAAATAGTATGTTTCTCCTTCATTTCCTGTGTGAAAAGTTTTCTATGGTAAGGGTCACCCTTTACTTTGAGCTCATAACCATTCTTCGAACGTTCAAGCATGGTTGCCTTTAAAGAACGGATTCTTATCCTTGCAGCACCTAAATTGCTACCTTCGTCAATTTTGAGCATGGTATACATTTTGGAATTGCTGCTTAATATCTCATGCACCTGATCTGTAGTAACCGCGTCCACACCACAGCCAAAGGATACTAGCTGTACTAATTCAAGATCAGTTTGCTTGGAAACATAATCTGCTGCAAGATACAGTCTTGAATGGTAAGCCCATTGGTTAACCACCCTAAGGGGGAACTCAATATGACCTAGATGTGAAACTGAATCCTCAGTAAGCACTGCCAGCCCCAGGGAATTAATCATCTGTGGTATGCCATGATTAATCTGGGGATCAATATGGTAAGGTCTTCCGGCTAAAACAATACCTTTGATATTGTTTTCTTTTATGTACTCAAGAGCTTTTTCCCCTGCCCTGTTAATATCCTTCCTGAAATTTTCAAGTTCTTCATATGCTTTTTTGACTGCTTGTCTTACCTCTTTTTTGTCTATTTCAAATCCGAATAATTCCTCATATATTCTTTTTGCCACTTTTTTTTCATTATCTAAAGAAAAGAAGGGATGTAAAAACGTAATATCCTTTTCCCGTAAATCCTCTATATTATTTGCAATAACCTCAGGATACGAAATAACGATAGGACAATTATAAATATTGTCTGCCCCTTCGTTTCTTATATTCTCATGGACAATGGAGGGATAGAAAATAAATCGGATACCCTTATCAATAAGATTAGCAACATGGCCATGAACCATCTTTGCCGGATAGCAGACCGATTCTGAAGGAATAGTTTCAATTCCCTTCTCATACACACTTACAGAAGATCTATCAGAAAGAACTACATTAAAGCCAAGCTCGGTGAACAGAGTAAACCAGAAGGGATAATCCTCATACATATTCAATACTCTTGGAATTCCTACAGTCCCTCTCTTTGCTTCCTCGGCCGGAATGGGCTCATAATCAAATACTCTCTTATATTTATACTCGTAAAGATTAGGCAGTTTACCGGACTCGGTATTTTTCCCCTCGCCCTTTTCACAACGGTTTCCGGAAATAAACCGTCCTCCGTCTGCAAATTTATTTATAGTCAACAGGCAGTTGTTTGAACATCTTCCACACCTGGTAACCTTTAATTCGGGCTTTAGATTCTTTAACCCTTCAGCTGAGGCTAAGGTGGATTTATATGATTCATCATATCTTTCCCTTGCTATAAGGGCGGCACCAAAGGCTCCCATGATGCCTGCAATATCAGGGCGGATGGCCTTTCTTTCTGATAAAAGCTCAAAACACCTTAGTGCGGCATCGTTATTGAATGTACCCCCTTGTACTACAATCTTTTCTCCAAGTTCCTCAGGGTTTTTTATTTTAATAACCTTGAACAAGGCATTCTTTATTACAGAATATGATAAGCCAGCAGAGATTTCACCAACTGATGCCCCTTCTTTTTGCGCCTGTTTTACCTTAGAGTTCATAAATACAGTACACCGCGAGCCGAGATCCACAGGATTATCTGCAAAAAGAGCCTCCTTAGAGAAATCTTCTATGGACATATGAAGGGATGCTGCAAATGTGTCCAGGAATGAACCACAGCCCGAAGAGCATGCTTCGTTCAGAAGGATGGTGTCAATCATTCCATCCTGAATCTTTAAGCATTTCATATCCTGGCCGCCTATATCCAATATGAAATCTACTCCAGGACAAAAATGCTCTGCAGCCTTATAATGGGCTATGGTTTCAATCTCACCAATATCCACTTTTAAGCCTGTCTTTATTAAGCTCTCACCGTAGCCTGTAACGGTAGAGTTTACTATTCTGGCCTTAGGAGGAAGTGCATAATATAGATCTTCTAGAGCCGTAATAGTTGATTTGAGTGGATTTCCACCATTACTTCCATAGTAGGTATATAACAGCGCCCCCTCATCATCTATTAATGCAAGCTTTGTTGTGGTGGAGCCTGAATCAATTCCTAAATAACAGTTTCCTTCGAAGGTTTGTAAATTCCGCTTTGGCACTGAATTTTTATCATGTCTTTTTCTAAACCCTTTATACTCTTCTTCAGAAGTAAAAAGAGGCATTAACCTGTTTGTTTCATTGGTAACATCAGTAAGATTTTTTAGATTGGAAATAATAGTACTGAATTTAACACAGTCCTCATCCTCAGCGGCTATTGCTGCGCCAATGGCAACAATAAGCTGTGAATTCTCGGGAAAAATAATCTGTTCATCAGTCAGATTAAGAGTATCTATAAATCTTTTTCGAAGCTCTGAAAGGAAATACAGAGGACCTCCTAAAAAGGCAACATTTCCACGAATGGGTCTTCCACAAGCAAGTCCGCCAATAGTCTGAATTACAACAGCTTGAAGAATTGAGGCAGCTATATCTTCTCTTGCAACTCCTTCATTGAGTAATGGCTGAACATCAGTCTTGGCAAATACGCCACATCTTGCAGCTATAGGATAAATGACCTTATGCTTTTTGGCAAGTTCGTTAAGACCAGCAGCGTCCACCTTCAGAAGAGTGGCCATCTGATCAATAAAAGCACCTGTTCCTCCGGCACAAGTACCATTCATCCGCTGATCGGTTCCATTATCAAAGTATGTAATCTTTGCGTCTTCTCCGCCCAATTCGATGGCGACATCAGTCTGTGGATAATAGGCTTTTATAACCTTTGTTGCCGCAATAACCTCTTGGGTAAACCCAACTCCAATGCCTTGGGAAATATTCATTCCTCCTGAGCCTGTAATCATTATTTTTACATTGGAATCCCAGAATGTCTTACTGGCCTCCCTTAGCATTTCAATCAGTTTGTTTCTGACATCAGACAAATGGCGTTCATATTGGCTGTATATTAACTCATCCTGTCTATTTAAAACGACAATTTTAATGGTTGTGGAGCCGACATCAATACCAACTCTGTAATAATCCTTATAATACTTCACGTAATCCTCCTTGATAAAACTTGTAAAATTTTATTCAATTTATATAAGAATTTAATTATTGAATTATTAGATACTGTACCATTTTATCATATTTAATCATAATAAAAATAGGCATAAATTAATATGCCTATTAACATATAATTAATCTTTTGTGTGTAAATAATTATAATAAGATTAAAAGAGGCCGGTTCCAACCTACCATATTTACCGCAATAAACAGATTTGAGGAATTGATAATCAAAAGATCATATGTCTCATGGTTGAATATGCCCTTCCTGCGCATCTGCCTATATTTTTCCCGGCCCTTTTCATAGCCTTAACCGAGCGGTCCATCTTAAAATTTTCCTCGGCAATAATAGAAATTGTTGCACCCATCACAGCTCCAAATACTACTCCACCTAAAAATCCTTTTCGCATATATTTTACCTCCTGAAATATTTACTTTTCTTTATTATTTCAATAAATTGCGATTTGAATTCATGAAGTGTTTGACAGTTATTAGATGATAATCTAAAATGAACGAAGAAAAATCTATGGAGGCAATAGTATTTATGACTAATTCAGACTTGATAAACAATATGAAGAATTTAGGTATTAATATTTCTTCTGTTCTTATTCCTAATGATAAAATTAATATGCAAAAATGGTCGGTTGTAGCTTGTGATCAATATACATCTGAGCTGGAATATTGGAATGATGTTGATGAATTCGTAGGAAAAAGCCCATCAACACTACGTCTAGTCTTTCCGGAGGCATATTTGGAAATAGAATCAGATGAAGATAAAACTAAACGAATCAGATCCATTAATGACAATATGACATCATATTGTGATAACGATATATGGTGCGAACTTAAGGACACTATAATTTTAGTCGAAAGAACTTTTGAAGACGGCAACAAAAGACATGGCCTAATGTTGGCGGTTGATTTGGAAAAATATGATTATAATAAGGGATCGCAAAGCCTTATACGAGCTACTGAGGGTACTATAATTGACCGCTTGCCCCCACGAATTAAAATACGTGAGAATGCTTGCCTTGAATTACCCCATATCATGCTGCTAATTGATGACCCTAAAAAGTCTGTGATTGAGCCGCTTTTATCAAAGACAGACTCTATATCCGAGATATACTCCTTTGACCTTATGAAAAACAGCGGTTCAATAAAGGGCTGGAAGATAGATAAGGAGAATGACATCACAGGTATAGTTCATGCATTAAATGTTTTGGCTGATGAGGAGAATTTTAAGGTCCGTTATAATCTTAAGGAAGATTTAGGGGTACTTTTATTCGCAGTAGGAGATGGAAATCACTCTCTGGCAACGGCAAAAGCCTGCTGGGAAAATGTAAAAAAAGATCTGGATCCATCTGAATTGGACAACCATCCTGCGAGATATGCATTAGTTGAGGTTGTGAATTTGCATGACAATGGTCTGGTTTTCGAACCCATTCACCGTGTTGTATTCAATGTAGATGCTGACCACTTAATAAACTCATTTGTAGAATTCTATGATAAACAAGGCTGCAAGGCTGCAATACTATCATCAGATGCCGATATTTCAAGCTTAACAGGACATGCTATAAGATTTGTTACATCTGAAAAGGAAGGATTTCTTTGGGTTGAATCTCCCCTATTTAATTTGGATGTGGGAACACTACAGAGCTTTTTAGATGATTATTTAGCCAATAATAAAAATACCACCGTTGACTATGTCCACGGTGATGATGTCACAGGTAAATTAGGCAGCATACCAGGGAATTTGGGATTTTTCCTCGATAAGCTTGATAAAAATGAGCTGTTCAAAACCGTTATTTTGGACGGTGCTCTGCCAAGAAAAACCTTCTCAATGGGAGAAGCCTCTGAAAAGCGCTTCTACCTTGAGGCCAGAAGGATTAGGTGATAGATTAACAAGTAAATACATTGTTGAGCTTATTTCATTGTAATTTGGCCTTTAATGACTCCAGAATTTTTTTCTCCAGTCTGGATACCTGCACCTGTGATATCCCGAGCTTTTCGGCAACACTTTGCTGTGTATGGCCTGAATAATACCGCATTTTAATAAGCTCTTTTTCTCGATTTGTGAGGTCTTTTAATGCGCAATAAAGAGAGATTCTTTCTACGGTTTCTGTTTCCCTGTCCTTATCATGAGCCACAATACGGTCGATCAGTCTGTTCTCTGACCCTTCCTCATCCTCATATTCCCGGAACAGAGACTCAGGGGCACGGGATGCTTCAATTGCGTGAACGATGTTTTCCGGTTCTTCATTCAGAGCCTCTGCCAGCTCATTTATTGTAGGTGGCCTTCCCATCTCCTGTTCAAGCCTTTCACTGACATCTCTTGCTTTCAGAGATAACTCCTTAAGGCTCCTGCTTACTTTTATTGCCCCGTCATCTCTAAAATAACGACGAATTTCACCTAAAATCATGGGAACTGCATAGGTGGAGAACTGAACATTAAAGGAACAATCAAATTTGTCAACTGCCTTAATCAGTCCTAAACAACCTATTTGGAAGAGATCTTCAGTTTCTACATTGCGATTTCTGAATCTTCGGACAATACTCCATACAAGCCCGGTGTTCTTGTTTATTAGAGCGTCGCGGGCTTCTTTATCTCCACTTTGAGCTCTTTTTATCAAGTCCAGGTTTGAACTATGCTTTATATCATTCATATTATAGTTACCCATTCCCTAATTGTTTGGTCATGACAATTCTTGTGCCTGTACCCGGTGATGATTCTATAATAAGAGTGTCCATAAAGGTCTCCATAACAGTAAACCCCATACCTGATCTTTCTAATTCAGGTTTGGATGTATAGAGAGGTTCCTTTGCCTTTTCAATATCCTCTATCCCCTTGCCAGAATCCTCTATTGTTATCTCTACAAGTTCAGGATAGAGAGTACATGCCATGGTTATTATTCCCTCTTTCTCATCGTAGCCATGAATTATTGAGTTTGTCACTGCCTCAGATACAGCAGTCCTTATATCTGCCAGAACCTCTATAGAAGGATCTGCCTGAGCCACAAAGGAAGCTGCAACCACACGGGCAAATGCCTCATTGCTGGACTTACTTAAAAACTCGACTTTTACTTTATTAATTGGTTGCATATTTTTAACCTCACTATAATTTAGTCTTTATCTTAAATCTAAGCATCTAATTCTATCATTGAGTCAATCTTAGACATTTTAAGAATTCTCAATACCTCTTTACTTGGCTTTTTAATTGCTAAAGTACCTCCAATACTGGAAGCCTTTTTTAATCTGCCAGTTATAAGGCCTATTCCGGAACTGTCCATAAATGATACCTTTGATAAGTCAATTATAATGTTTTTAACAGGCTCCATAATAAATTTGCTGTCAATTCTGTCCCTTGCATCCTTCGATGTATGATGATCTATCTCACCCTCTATCAATACAACTAAGGTATTTCGGTCTCTTTTAAATGATATATCCATCTTTTCACCTCTAAATCCATATAAAATAAAGAATTCTCTATTTCCCGGTATCATCCTTTATTTCAAAGAAGTTTAAAGATGCAGGCGAATAATTGTTTCTACTGTCCTTTTAATCTAAGCTCATCAGCAATTTTATCTATTTTTTTAAGTCTATGGTTAACACCTGATTTAGAAAGATTAGGGTTAAGCATTTTACCAAGCTCAGACAGACTTTTGTCCGGGTTTTCCAGGCGAAGGGAAGCTATTTCTCTCAGGGCTCCCGGAAGAGCTTCAATGCCTATGGTACAATTGATATATCTAATACTGTCTACATGGCGAAGTGATGCATTTACGGTCTTTTCGAGATTAGCAGTTTCACAGTTTACTAATCTGTTCACCTGGTTTCTAACATCTTTTATAATTCTGATATTCTCCATCTTCATTAAGGCGTTATGAGCTCCTATTACATTGAGAAAATCCACTATATCCTGTCCCTCTTTAAGATAAACCACAAAATATCTTTTTCTCTTTATTTGCTTTGCCTCAACGTCAAAAACCTTTAAACAATTAATATACTCCTCTGCCAGAAGCTCATTTGCGAAAGAAACTTCTAAATGGTATGAGCGGTCTGGATCAGAAATAGAACCAGTGGCAAGGAAGCATCCTCTTAAATATGCTCTAACACAGCATTTATCCGATATTTCAATAGGATAGTATTGAATCTGTGCTTCAGTTTCATTAATTGAAATTCCCATTTTGTTAAGGAAAGACTGCATATCCTGATTCAACAGCTCTGAGAATTCGAGCATATATACATTATGATTATGAAAGCGCCTGGTTTTTAGCATGATCAGTTCAGGGCTGCTTTGATAGAGATCTTTAACCCTTGAAAACAAATGTCGGGAAAGTGAAGCATTCTCAGTAACAAATAGTAGCCTTTTTCTCCCCTGATGAGTTTTAAGGCTTATCCCTGCACGCAGCATCCCCGATAACTCGTAATGCATGCAATTTATATGTGAATTATCTATTCTGGTTAATTCTCTTTTTATCTCCAAAGAAAAGGACAAAGCAATCCCCCCAATTTTTTGAGCTTCTTTTGAGCTTAATGTCAATTAATATTATT
>JAAYTU010000088.1 GCA_012523705.1 Clostridiaceae bacterium | reverse complement strand
CTTACTGTAAAATTACCAATGAACCGCTCACAACTGGCCGATTACTTAAATGTCTCAAGACCGTCAATGTCAAGGGAAATGGCCAGAATGAAGGATGAGGGAATAATTGATTATTATCTTTCAGCTGTGAAGATTTTGGATTTTGATAAACTGAAAAAATGTTGCGAATAACCTGTAGCAAGGGAAGAACAAGGAACAAATAACAAAGAAATCATATTATTTTAGAAAAGTATAGAAGGGAAAGGGGAATTGATTTATGAGTGAAACTATTAAGGATATTGCTGCAAGAGTAAAAGGACTTAGAATCCTGTCAGGACTGTCAATTGCCGAAGTAGCGAAGGCTCTTAATTTGTCACCTTCACTTTATGAGCAATACGAGAATGGACAGGATGATATTCCTGTGAGCCTTATTAATGAAATTGCAGATTATTATGAGATGGACATGACTGAGATTCTTACAGGAGTTTCGCCAAAGCTCCGTGATGTTTGTATGGTCAAAAAAGGCGAAGGTCCCAGAGTTGAGCGCTATGATCAATATGAATTCCAGAGTCTGGCTTATAAATATGCGAAAAGAAAGATTGAACCACTTCTGGTAACACTTAAGCCCGATAAGAATCCTGAGATGGTTTCACACAAGGGTCAAGAATTTAATTACTGCCTTGAGGGGCGAATGAAGGTTGTAGTGGGCAAGGACGAGTATGTGCTAGAGCCCGGTGACTCATTGTACTTTAATTCAATGATACAACATAAGATGCTGCCCTTGGATAACAAAGAGGCTAAATTCCTGACTATTATTTTACTCTAGGAGGAAATTTATAATGAACCTTGCAAACCGCTACCTTGAAAGAGAGGCATTTACGAGCTATGAGGACTTTGCACAAAACTTAAAAATTAATATACCCGATTCATTTAACTTTGCCTATGATATTATAGATGAATATGCACGCCTTGAACCTGACAGATTAGCTATGGTTTGGTGCGATGATTCTGGCGAAGAGAAAAGATTCACCTTTGGTGATTTGAAATATTGGTCTGACAAGACTGCCAACTTTTTAAAAGCTAATGGTATCAAAAAGGGCGATAGAGTAATGCTTATTTTGCGAAGACGCTATGAATTCTATTTCTTTGTCTTTGCTCTGTGCAAAATAGGAGCCGTATACATTCCATCCACCAATCAGTTAAAAACTATGGACATCGTATACAGGGCCAATTCTGCCGGTGTTAAAATGCTTATCACATATAATTGGGATGATACAGTACAGAGCGTGGAAGAATCCCTTGAAGAATCAGAAACATTAGAGAAAATCGTACTTATAGGCGGTGAAAGAGACGGTTGGGTGAGCTACCATAAACAAATAGAAAGCGCATCATCAGAATGGCAGAGGCCTTCAGGCCAAGAAGAAATCCATAATGAAGATTTAATGCTTATTTACTTTACCTCGGGAACCACCAGTATGCCAAAAATGGCTGCCCATGACTTTACTTACCCATTAGGCCATATTGTAACAGCAAAATATTATCACAGAGTAATAGAAAATGCCCTGCATCTTACTGTCGCTGAATCAGGATGGGCAAAGTTTGGATGGGGAAAGCTATATGGTCAGTGGATTTGTGGAGCGGTGCAATTTGTGTATGATATGGAGAGATTTGATCCTGACGGGCTTCTTAAAATGATTGAAAAGTATAAAATATCAACCTTTTGTGCACCACCTACTATATACAGATTTTTAATCCAGCAGGATTTAGCGAATTATGACTTATCATCTCTGGTTCATTGCTCAACGGCCGGAGAGCCTTTAAACCCTCAGGTGTTTTACACCTTTGAAAGAGAAACTGGTTTGCAGATTATTAACGGCTTTGGCCAGTCTGAATCTTCGGTTATGATTGCAAATTTTGAATGGATGGACATAGATCCTGGGGCTATGGGAAAACCGAATCCTATTTACAATATTGATATTGTAGATGAGAATGACAATTCGGTTCCTGTTGGCGTTGAAGGAGAGCTTGTTGTCAGAGATGTGGATACCAACAAGCCGGTTGGCTTATTCTGTGGGTATTACAGAAACGAAGAGGCTACTAAGAAGGTTTGGTATAACAATATCTATCATACCGGCGATGTTGTGTACAGGGATGAACACGGGCTTCTTTGGTTTGTTGGAAGAAATGATGACGTGATTAAGGCATCTGGGTACAGAATCAGTCCTTTTGAGGTTGAAAGTGCACTGATAGAGCATCCTGCAGTAGTAGAATGTGCAGTTACTGGAGCGCCCGATCCGATACGCGGAACGGTGGTAAAGGCAACGGTGGTATTAGCACGTAACTATGCCCCTTCAGATGAGCTTAAACATGAGATTCAAATGTATGTAAAGAGTGTCACTGCACCGTATAAATACCCTCGTATCATTGAGTTCGTTGATGAGCTGCCTAAAACTATCAGCGGCAAAATCAAACGCGCCCATATAAGAAAAACAGATCACGGCGAGTAATCGCGATAAAGTATACTGCTCCATGAAAGGGTGGTATGCTTTTTTATTAGATCTAAACAGCTTCTGCTTTTAACGGTCATTATATTCATCTTCTGTTTTCAACAGCCATTATATTCAGCGTCTGCTTTCAACGGCCATCTAATTACTTTACTAAAAAATATAATAAATATATTGCATATTTTAAGAAATGGAAATATAATAACATATGAACAATTGTTCATATGTTATTATATTAAGGGGAGTTATTATGCCTGAAGAAAAGAAGAAAAAGAAAGTATCCGGAGTTTGCAGTCAACCGCTTATCCATGAGGATATTGTGGAGCGGGTTCAAAAAAAGATGCCTGATGAAAATAAGCTATATGATTTGGCTGAGCTATTTAAGGTATTCGGAGATTCAACCCGGATAAAGATTATCTGGGCTTTATTTGAGTCAGAAATGTGTGTCTGTGATATAGCATATTTACTTAACATGACTCAATCGGCCATTTCCCATCAGTTAAGAGTACTGAAGGCGGCTCGCCTCGTACGCTACAGACGGGAAGGAAAGACAATCTATTATTCATTGGACGACAGCCATGTACAACAAATTTTCGAAATGGGAATGGAACATATTCTGGAAGGATGAAGAGGTGCGTTTTATGGAAATAAAGAGGGACTACCAATTGTCAGGAGTTAACTGCTTTACCTGTGCAGGAAAAATAGAAGCTGATATAAGAAAGATAGAGGGGATAAAAGAGGCTAACTTGAATTTCCCTCTGTCCAAGCTACATATAGAGCTTACTGATGAAGGTGTTTTGAACCAGATAGAGGAACGTATTCAAAATATAATGGATAGTATTGAAAGAGGCTCTAAACTGTTAATTTCAAACCTTGAGGACAGTCAGGAGCAGGAAGCCGGGCTTGAGGATGCTCACAGGGATGTGCATGGACTGCATGGTGGCATAAAAAAAATAAATCTTATTTTTTTTATTCTTGCTGCAGCCTTGTATTTTACAGGAATCTTTTTTGTAAAGGATTCAACAGCAAAATTAATAATATTTCTTATTACATATTTGATATTCGGACATGAGGTTCTGGTTAAATCTGTACGCAATATTTTGAAAGGAAAGATATTTGACGAGAATTTTTTAATGTCCATAGCTTCCATTGGTGCTTTCTTTATAGGGGAACATGCAGAGGCTGCTGCAGTTATGATGTTTTATCAAGTAGGAGAGATGTTTCAGGATTATGCATTGGATAATTCCAGAAGTGCCATAAAAAGTCTGGTGAATATTAAGCCTCAGTTCGCCAATCTAAAAACTGAGCAGGGATATGAGAAGGTTAATCCTACTGCAGTCAGAGAAGGAGATTATATAATTATACGCCCGGGCGAGAGAGTTCCCCTTGACGGAATAGTAACAGAAGGTATATCAACCCTTGACACCTCTACCCTTACAGGAGAATCCCTACCCCGGGATATCAGCCCCGGCGGGAAGATCTTATCAGGCAGTATTAATATGTCGGGAATGCTTACAGTCAAGGTAACCAGTGTGTATGAAAATTCTACAGTAAAGAAGATTCTTACCATGGTTGAACATGCCTCTCAAAAAAAAGCTCCTACAGAGCGCTTCATTACACGGTTTGCCGCCTGGTATACCCCAGCGGTTGTGGGGATTGCTGCAATGCTGGCTATAATACCACCCCTGTTTTTCCATGGACATTTTAATGACTGGCTATATAGAGCACTGGTATTTCTTGTGGTGTCGTGCCCCTGTGCCTTGGTAATATCAATACCCCTCGGATTTTTTGGAGGGATAGGGGCGGCGTCTAAACGAGGGATTCTGGTTAAAGGCGGAAACTACCTTGAGGCTCTTGCAAAGGCAAGGACTATGATTTTTGATAAAACAGGTACCCTTACCAAGGGTTCCTTTGAGGTGACGGAGGTAAGAGCAGAGCCCGATATCAGCGAAAATGAACTGATATACTATGCAGCTCATGCTGAAGGCTTTTCAACTCACCCTCTGGCTTTAGCAATTATTAAAAAGTATGGTGATGAGCTTGATAAAAGTATAGTATCTGATTATTCAGAGCATGCAGGAATGGGAATATCGGCAAAGGTAGAGAATAAAAATATACTTCTGGGAAATAGTGCTTTGTTGGAAAAGTTTGTGGTGCCCTTCATACCTGATACCAATGACGGCACAATCATGTATGTCGCTATTGACGGGAAATATTCAGGGTCCATACAGCTTGAGGATACTATTAAAGAAGGTGCGTCAAATGCAATTAATGATCTGCAGGCTTTAGGAGTTGAAAACATTGTAATGCTTACAGGAGACAGAAAAGGCACTGCTAATAAGGTGGCGTCAAAGCTAGGAATAAACAAGGTCCATGCAGAGCTTCTCCCCCATGAAAAGGTAGAACACCTGGAGAAGCTTGTGAAAAATAGAAAAAAGAATGACAATATCGTTTTCATAGGCGATGGTATAAATGATTCTCCTGTTATAGCAAGGGCCGATGTGGGAATTGCAATGGGAGAAACAGGCTCAGATGCTGCAATAGAAGCGGCAGATGTGGTTATTATGACCGACGAGCTGGAAAGACTGCCAGAGGCTATCAGGATATCGAGAAAAACAAAGACAATTGTTTACCAGAACATTGCCTTGGCCATGATAATAAAAGTTATTGTGCTCTTCTTAGGTGCTGGTGGCTTAGCCAGCATGTGGGAAGCGGTATTCGCAGATGTAGGTGTAGCGCTTCTTGCAATCCTTAATGCCATGAGAATAGTAAAAGTCAAGTGAGACAGTGGGATTTATTAGGACACAGAACCGTCCCCTGTCTTACCCTGATGATTTATGATATATTAGATAATAATCATAATAATTAATTGCTTTGCTGTTTAGTAATGTACTGTCTCCATTACTAGGAGGACCGACCATGCCACAAGAGGCATTTTTCAGGAAATCAATAAAATATATAAAAGGTGTTGGTGAGGCGAGGGCTAAGCTTTTAACAAAGCTTGGCATTGTAACAGTTGATGATGCCATCAATTATTTCCCCAGAGATTATGAGGACAGAACTGTTCTAAAAAGGATATCTGAGATAGTTGATGGAGAAGAATGCGGGGTTGCAGCCTCAATTATTTCTGATATTGCGGAGTCAAGACCTCGTAGAAACCTTTCATTAATCAAGGCCCTGGCCACCGACGGGACATCATTTTTATCTATTACATGGTTTAATCAAAGTTATCTAAAAAAGAGCCTTGAGAAGAATGTAGAGTATATATTTTTTGGAAAGGTAAAAAGGTCTGGTATGCGTTTTGAAATGGTGAACCCTGTCATAGAAAAGCTTGAGGACCAGGGAAAAATCACAGGACGCATATTACCTGTTTACCGGCTTACTAAGGGACTGACACATAATAATTTGCGCAGAATTATTGAAAACTGCCTGAAGCTCACAAGTAACAGGTATGTTGAAACCTTGCCCAACTCTATAAGAGAGGAGCATAAGCTTTGCGAGATAAGCTTTTCCTATGAAGAAATTCACTTTCCGCAAAGCTTTCAACACGCTGAAGAGGCAAGAAAACGCTTAGTCTTCGAAGAGCTACTTTTACTTCAATTAGGTTTGTTGAAATCAAAAGGGTCCAATACTGATCAGAGGGGTATAAAATTTGAAACCGTAGATATTAAGCCTCTTTTAAGCATGCTTCCTTTTACCCCAACATCTGCCCAGCAAAGAGTCTTTGAAGAAATCAGAACCGATATGGAGTCAAATAGACGCATGAATCGTCTTGTTCAAGGGGATGTGGGATCGGGAAAAACTATAGTGGCCGTGACGGCCATCTATTTTGCTGCAAAAAATCGATATCAAAGTGCATTTATGGTTCCAACCGAAATATTAGCTGAGCAGCATTTTAACAGCGTTTCTCCCCTTCTGTCCGAGCTTGGTATTAGCGTAAGATTACTTACAGGCAGCACTAAGAAAAAGGAAAAGGATGAAATCAAGGAGCTTTCCCAAAAAGGTAAATTGGATGTTCTCATAGGAACCCATGCTATATTAGAGGATGACACAAATTTTAGCAGACTGGGACTTGTTGTAACTGATGAGCAGCATCGTTTTGGTGTAAGACAGAGAGCAAAACTGTCAGCAAAGGGTGAAAACCCTGATTTGTTAGTCATGACAGCTACCCCCATACCTAGGACATTATCCTTGGTATTATACGGGGATCTTGATGTCTCTGTAATAGATGAGCTGCCACCTAATAGAAAGCCTATAGATACCTATGCAGTCCATGAAGGATATAGAGCGAGAGTGTACAATTTTATAAGAAAGATTGTTGCCGAGGGACGTCAGGCATATATTGTATGTCCTTTGGTTGAAGATTCAGAAGAAATAGAGGCAGAGTCGGCAGAAGGTCTTGCAGAGCGCATCAGAGATAATGAACTTGCCGGCCTCAGAGTAGGACTTATACATGGAAAAATGAAAGCCGCCGAGAAGGAAAAAATTATGCGCTCTTATGTTAAGGGAGAACTTAATGTACTTGTATCAACAACTGTTATAGAGGTGGGCGTAAATGTTCCTAATGCTACATTGATGGTTATTGAGAATGCTGAAAGATTCGGGCTTTCACAGCTCCATCAGCTCAGAGGCCGTGTGGGGCGGGGCAAGCATAAGTCATACTGTATTCTGATAAACCAAAGTAAAAGTGAGATATCGAAGCAGAGAATGGACATAATGACAAGTACTAATGATGGCTTTGTCATATCTGAAAAAGATTTGGAGCTAAGGGGGCCGGGGGATGTATTTGGTGTTCGACAACATGGTATCCCTGAGATGAAAATCGCTAATTTATATATGGATTTGGATATCCTGACCGATGTGCAAAAAACCGTCAAGCAAATAATGGATAGAGATTTACTTGAGACCGATGAATACAAGCCGTTAAAGGAAAAAGTTGAACAATTGATGGCTGAAAGGTTTAAGGAGGTCTCATTAAACTAGAAGTTATAAGTTTAGATGTTAGATGTTGGATGATAGATGTGGGCTGTTAGAAGCTAGCTGTTAGAAGTTAGAAGCCAGAGGTAGGAAGTTGGAAGTCCGAAGTTAGTTATAGAAAGTTGAGAGTTAGAAGTCGGATTATGGGGGAGAATTATGCTAAAAGTAATTGGGGGAACAGCTAGGGGCATTCGCCTGAAATATCCTGATATGAAAAATACAAGACCGACTCAGGCCGCTATTAAAGAGTCTGTTTTTAATATCCTTATGCCTTATTTGTCTGATAGTATGGTGTTAGATTTGTTCGCGGGCTCAGGAAGCTTAGGCATAGAGGCCTTAAGTAGGGGGGCCGTAGGTGCTGTTTTTGTTGATCAAAGCAGGGCATGTAGAGACATAATAAGAGATAACCTGAACAAGACTAAGTTGTCAAACCAGGCTTTCGTGCTGAATATGGATGCTGCCTCTGCTATTAAACACCTGAACAAAAAGGGTAAGAAATTTGACATTATTTTTTTGGATCCACCATATAATATGAATTTTCTTATAAATACAATACAAAGTATAGATGAATTTGATATAATAACCGAAGAAGGTATTATTGCCTGTGAGCATCATATAGAAGAAAATGCTCCTGATGTTGTGGGAGGCCTTGTTAAAGTCAGGACTAAACCCTATAAGGAGAAGATTTATTCTTTCTATATAAGAGAAAAAAATCAACCAAGTTAGCAAGGAGGATGTCGATTTGAGAACCTTTGTTTATCCTGGAAGCTTTGATCCCGTGACAAACGGACATCTTGATATTATAAACAGAGCCTCAAAAATATGTGATAAGCTCATTGTGTTAGTGTCTGTAAATAAGAGGAAGACATCGGCCTTTACAATTGAGGAAAGGCTAGAGCTATTGAATCTTTCAATACCCAATCGTGCCAACATTGAGATTACCAGCTATAATGGCTTGCTGGTTGATTTTATGCGCAAGGTCAATGCCAAGACTATAGTTAAGGGCCTTAGAGCTATTTCTGACTTTGAGTACGAAATGCAGATGGCTTTACTAAACCATAATTTAGATAATGATATCGACACTATTTTTATGATGACAAGTATCCAAAACTCATTTTTAAGCTCAAGCGCCATCCGGGAACTAGCTAGCTATGGCGGGAAAATTGATGATTTTGTTCCGGAGAAAATCGCCGATATAATAATTAAGAAACTAAAAAAATGAAAAACTGATTCAGGTGGAGGTCAAAATATGGAATTGTTAGATCTGTTAGAACAGTTGGAGGACGTAGTAGAAAGTGGAGTAAATCTTCCCTTGTCAGGTGGAAGATGTATTATAGATAGAGAAGCCGTGTTGGATCTGGTGCAGGAAATGCGCCTTAAACTGCCTGATGATATTAAAGAAGCAAACCGCATTACTGAGGAAAAGATGCGCATTTTATCAGAAGCTCAGCAAGAGGCAGAGAGCATTGTTGCCAATGCTGAATCTCGTATTGCTGCTTTAGTAGATGAGAATGAAATCACCAAAAAGGCCTATGAACAAGCTGAAATTATAATAGCTAATACAAAGAAAAATGCCAGAGAAATCCGCCTGGGAACCAAGGAATATGCTGACGGTATTCTGGAACAGGTTTCACAAATATTAGAAGAGACTCTGGATGTAATAGAAATGAATCGTCAGGAATTAAAGTAATGTATATTGGTGGCAGGCCTGATAGCCTTATTGTATGTTCGGCTAATAAGGTCTGCTTTTCCTACTTTTTGCATTATCTTTAAAAGAGGGTGCCAACAAAGAAGCTAGCAGGGCTAAGACTATTATGGGGCGCCCCCAACTCCATGTAATCGCAGGCATAACACCAATTGTTGCGGTTTCTACAGTCATTGGCATCAGATATATAGTAGTTAGTGTCAATAAGCATCCTAACACTCCATGTAAAAGCTTTGCCAGAAAAAAGATTCTGTATTTGGCTCCTGTGCCGTTCATAATTCCTATTATCTGGGAGTGGGCTGAAAAACCTGCGAATCCAAAGATAAGTGATATAGCTGCCAATTGCATATTCAGCTGCATTCCTTTTATCTGACTAACTGCCTGGGCCCCTGACGTGATTTCAATTACTCCTTTAAAAACAGCTGTTATCAGCTCTGAAAAATTTTCCGAACCTGTGTCAAAGAGTATACTAAGTCCTTTGCCTAAGAAGGTGAACACACTTAGTTGGGATAACAATTCTGACGCTACCGCAAAAAAGGTTATAAATCCGGTAAGCTTTACACATAGTATGGCGGCAGATTCTATGGATGAAGTAAGTTGAACAGAAAAGGGCTTTGACTGCTTAACAGATCTTCTGCTTTTAGTTGGTACAACCAAGTTATTTGGCTGAAAACCCTTATCATAGTTTACAATTTTTCCGGTAATATATGCTGACAATACACCTGAAACCCAGTGAATCAGAAGTAAAAACAAGCCAAGCTTTAGACTTTTAAACAGGCCGGCTCCCACTGTTCCAACTATGAATAGCGGACTGCAATAATTTGTAGCAGTAAGAAGTTTAGTTGCCTGTCTGCTGTCTATTAACCCCTCGTTAAACATATCTTTGGTCATTTTCGCACCATTTGGGTAACCGCTTATAAAGCCAAGAAGAATAATAATGATACTGTAGTAGGGAAGCTTTAGGACCTTTTCGATTATGCGTTTAAGTATATTGGGACATGAAAGTGCCGACATGTAAGGTGTAATTATTCCTGACAAAACAAAAAAGGGGAATAGGGAGGGTATGACTACATCAAGGCATAGATACAGGGCCTTTTTAGCTGCCAAGGATGTTTCTTCGGCAAACAGACACAGCATAAAAGCGATAATTGGGAATGCATATAATAATATTTTTTTCAATAAATCTTTAGAGTTTATCATACTGCACCTGATGCAAACAATAATATGCTTAATACTTATTCACTTTGGTTATCAAAGTTGCATTGAATAAAGATGAAATGATATAATATACTTCATATATACAGGATATTTTTATACTTGAACAAAATATGAAGCAGGAGGCTCGAATATGCCTGATAATAATAAAGCAAGCAATGGAATTGATAGTGTTGGTGAAATAAAAATAAGCAGTGATGTTATTACTGTAATTGCTCATACTGTTGCAAGTGAAATAGAGGGAGTTTCCGGAATGAATCCGAATTTTTCTGAGAACATCTCCTCTGTTTTAGGCAGAAAGAATCCCACAAAGGGAGTTAAGGTAGAAGTTGATGAAAAGAATGTAAGCATCGATTTTTACATAACTGTAGAGTATGGAGCACGAATCCCTGATGTATCATGGAAAATACAAGAGAAGGTAAAAGCTGCTGTAGAAAGCATGACAGGGCTGACTGTTGTTGCTATAAATATCCATGTACAGGGCATCAGTTTTGATAAGGTCAAGGAAGATAAAAAATCTAAAGGAAATCCAGAGACTGAATGAGGATGTTTAATGTTCGGCTATGTTGAGATTGATAAACCAGAATTAAAGATCCGTGAATATGAGCTATTCCGCGGTTATTACTGCAGTCTGTGCAAGTCTCTGGGGCGGCGTTATGGTCAGATTTCCCGTTTCACCCTTACCTATGATTTAACCTTTTTGTATGTCCTGTTAGATGCGTTGAATTCCCTGCCGGCAGGAGGGAAGATGCAAAGCTGTATAGCACATCCCATAAAAAAACGTTTTGTCGTTAACTCTAATATTTTTGCAGAATATACATCGGATATGAACATTATTCTTATGTACTATAATCTGATGGATAAATGGGAGGACGAAAGAAAGCTATTAGGTAAAACAGGGACTCTGGTATTGCGAAGAGCTTTTAATAAAGCTCAAAGGCTTTATCCGAAAAAGGCAAAGAATATTAGTGATCAGCTAAAAACTCTTTCGAGGATTGAAAAACAGGGTTGTGATTCAACAGATGAGGCCGCCGAGAGTTTTGCCCTTATTATGAGTGAGATATTTAATTGCGATCATATTGAGGGTGAGGTTGAAAAAAAGGCCTTGAGCTGGTTAGGCTACAATTTGGGCCGGTGGATATATATACTGGATGCCTATGACGATATTGAAAAGGATAATGAAAAAAGCAATTATAATCCGCTATTGGAGCAGTACAAATATGACGGAAAAGATATAAAGGAATTTAAAGAATCCATAAAGGATAAAGTAAACTTTAGTTTGACATATTCCTTGAGTGAGGTCGAGAAAGCCTATTCGCTGCTCGAAATTGAAAAAAACAAAGGAATAATGGATAATATATTGTATTCAGGCTTAATATTGAAGACTGACAGTGTGTTGCAGGGAAAGAGGGAAATGAATGAGAAAAGATCCGTATAAGGTATTAGGTATAAAGCATGGTGCCAGCTATGATGAAATAAAAAAAGCATATCGAGAGCTTGCTAAAAAATATCATCCCGACAGGTATCAGAATAATCCTCTTGCTGATTTAGCCGAAGAGAAAATGAGGGAAATAAATGAGGCATACGATGAGCTGATGAAAAATTCCGGAGGAGGCTACCAATATCAATCTTATTCGGAGCAATCTTATGAAAACAGTAATGCTTCCCGGGGTTCAACCAGCGGACAATATCAGTATCAGTATCAACAGCAATCAAATTCCCAGTCAAAGCAGCACTCAAAGTCGCAATATCAGTATTCAGCTGATAATGATCTTGAGCAAAAGGCAAGATCCTATATTAACAGTGGCAATCTATATGAGGCTCAAAAGTGCCTGGATAAAATGAAAAACAGAAATGCCGCATGGCACTATTTGCAAGGCTTAATCTTTTTAAGAAAAGGATGGTATGACCGAGGCTATACCAATATCCAAAAGGCTTATAATATGGAGCCACAAAATTTTGAATATAGAAATGCTTTAAATAATTTAAATCAGCAAGCGGCGGGCTATAGGCAAAACTCTTATTACCGTAATACTCATAGAGAGCCTGATATGTGTAATATCTGTCTTCGCCTGTGGTGTGCTGACAGCTTATGCGAATGCTTAGGCGGAGATTTAATTGGCTGTTGCTAATAGAAGTAGAGTAGTTTGATGTTAGAGGTTTTAAGGGATCGTTTTTAGGCAATAGAAATATGGAGATGCAAATTGAGTCGGAAAGAATCTGATAATGGTGCCAGAAAGATTGCGTTGACTGCAATCTTATCTGCTTTTATAATTATTATTCTATTTTTAGAATCTATCGTGCCTACCGGCAGGCTTGGCTTTTATGCATTAGCTTCCTTTATTCTTTCTGTTATTGTATTGGAGAACGGTGTGAGATGGGGATGGTTGGCTTATGCTGTTACATCATTGACAGCAGCCCTGATAATTCCTGAGAAGCTTAATCTCTTACCCTATTTTGTTTTCTTTGGTATTTATACATTAGTAAAGTATCATATAGAATCCTTAAGAAAAAAGTGGCTGGAGATTATCCTAAAGCTTATTGCATTTAACCTTCCTCTTTGGATATTCTGGGATTTTGTAAAAGGATTTTTACCCGACAGATTGACAGAGGGCTTAATTGTTATTGTTGCAGGGATAATATTACAGGTGGCTTTTTTTGTATACGACAAAATATTTACTCTCTGGCTAAACTATTATTTTGAAAAGATAGCCCCAAAGGTCCGAAAATATTAATACTTAACATAAGATTGCAAAATAAGGAAGAGCCGGTAGAAAGAGAATTCTGGCAAATATCGAGGAGTTAAAATGAATGACAGAGCATTAAGAGTGCTTGAATATAATAAAATAATAAAAATGTTAAGGGACAGAACAGTTTCATCCCTGGGAAGAAGCTATGTTGAGAAGTTAAAGCCTGACTCTGACTTCTTTGAAGTCGAAGCAAGCCTTAAGGAAACAACTCATGCCCTGGCCTACCTGTGGAGAAAGGGCGGGGCTCCCTTTGGCGGGATTCATGATGTCCGTGCAGCTGTTAAGCGAGTCGACATAGGTTCTGTTCTTAGTATTTCAGAGCTTTTAAGAATCGGGGATGTTCTTCGGTGCAGCAGAAACATCAAGCAGTTTCTGACAAATGATATACCTTCAGAGTGGCAAGATAATACTGCTTTAGAGCTTGGAAGGCAGATAAATGTTCTTAGATCATTAGAAGAGGAAATATCCAATGCTATTATCAGCGAGGAAGAAATATCGGATCGTGCAAGTCCTGAACTTTCTTCAGTTCGCAGGAGTATTAGACAAAAGCAAGAGGGCATAAAGGATAGACTATTCTCAATAATCCGCTCATCCGAGTATAGAAAAATATTACAGGATGCCGTTGTTACCTTAAGAGGCGACAGGTATGTAATTCCTGTTAAGCAAGAATATAAAGCTCAGGTGCCGGGGCTGGTTCATGACATGTCTTCTTCAGGCGCTACAGTATTTGTTGAACCTCTTTCTATAGTAGAGGCCAATAATGAGATCAAAGCTTTGTTTATCAGAGAGCAGCAGGAAATTGAGCGTATTTTGGAAGAGCTGACTACAAAGGTTGCCCAGGTCAAAACAGAAATAGAGGTTAACCTTGAGATCTTAGCCCATCTTGATTTTATGTTTGCAAAGGCTAAGCTTTCACGTGATATGAATGCAATCTGCCCGCACCTTACTGATAAAAGACAGATTAGAATCAAGCAGGGGCGTCATCCTTTATTGGACAAGCATAGCGTGGTTCCTATAGATATTGAGCTTGGTCATAGCTTTTCGACTCTTGTTATAACAGGACCTAATACTGGCGGTAAGACTGTCACATTAAAAACAGTGGGCTTATTTGTTCTGATGCTGCAATCCGGGCTTCATGTTCCGGTAAAGGAAGGCAGTGAATTCGGTATATTTAAAAATGTTTATGCTGATATTGGTGATGAACAGAGCATTGAACAATCATTAAGTACTTTCTCATCACATATGAAAAACATAGTAAATATTCTGAAGTGGGCTGATGAGGACTCACTGGTTATTTTTGATGAGCTTGGAGCCGGCACAGACCCGACTGAGGGAGCTGCTCTTGCTATAGCTATCCTTGACGGCCTTACTAAAAGAGGAATACGCACAATGGCCACTACCCATTACAGTGAGCTGAAAATCTATGCGTTATCTGCTGAAAATGTAGAAAATGCCTGCTGTGAATTCGATGTGGAGACCCTGAGACCAACATATAAGCTCCTTGTAGGCGTGCCTGGAAAAAGTAATGCCTTTGCCATTTCACAGAAGCTGGGCCTTGATTCCTATATCATAGATAAGGCAAAGGGTTATTTAAGCAAGGATAATTTGCAGTTTGAGGATGTTCTTTCTGACATCGAAAAAAACAGAACCCAGGCTGAGAAAGAAAAAGAATCGATTGAACAGTTAAGGCGAGAAATTGAAGCTCTTAAGGCTGAGGCCAGAAAAGAAAAGGAGCGGATTGAAAAAGAAAAGAGTAATATAATTGCTAAAGCCCGTGAAGAAGCAAGGACCTTAGTAAAAAGTGCCCGATATGAATCAGAGGATTTACTTGAAAAAATCAAGGATGTATATAAACAGGGAATGACTCAACACAATGGAAGGAACCTGAACGAGGCCAGAGCAGGACTTCGTCAGTTGGAGAATCTTGAGGGCAGCTTTGTTGAGTCCTATGATAAGCACGTATATGCAGAGGCGCCAAAGGATTTAAAAGCAGGAGAGAGTGTCATGATGATTAACCTTGGCCAGAAAGCAACAGTGCTTGAGCCCCCTGATGCTGATGGACAAGTTCTGGTACAGGCGGGAATAATGAAGGTTAAGGTAAATGCAAAGCAGCTTAAGCGCGTGGATGAGCAAAAGGAATCCCTTGATAAAATGCAGAGAGTCAGGGTATCAGGAGTTAAAGCTTCTCCTGTTAAGCTTGAGTTGGATTTAAGAGGACTTAATGTGGAAGAAGCACTGGAAAGAGTTGATAAATATATAGATGATGCTGTTATTGCAGGTCTTCATGAGGTTACAATTATACACGGGAAGGGTACAGGCACCTTAAGGAAAGCTATTCACAGACACTTCCGAGGTCATACTCATGTAGAAAGCTATCGTCTTGGTGTTTATGGAGAAGGTGAAGATGGAGTAACAGTTGTTGAGCTGAAGTAGCATCAGCTTTATTGCTTTAATGCTTCATTTAAGGTAAAATAATATTTTGAACATTTATGAATAGTTTATGCTTTTATATATGGCTATGTAGCATGGGAGGAAGGAGATAATAATGAAAAAACTACTATTAGGTAATGAGGCGATTGCCCGGGGTGTTTATGAGGCTGGAGCAACTGTTTCCACGGCTTATCCCGGGACACCCAGCACAGAAATCACCGAAAATATTGCAAAGTACGACGAGATTTATTCCGAATGGGCCCCGAATGAAAAGGTTGCACTGGAGGTAGCTATTGGAGCATCCTTTGCCGGTGCCAGAGCTACTTGTGCTATGAAGCATGTTGGACTTAATGTAGCTGCTGATCCTTTGTTTACAGCTTCATATACGGGTGTAAACGGAGGCTTGGTAGTTTTTGTTGCCGATGATCCGGGCATGCATAGTTCACAAAATGAGCAAGACACAAGAATTATTGCAAGAGCGGCTAAGATTCCGGTTATAGAGCCCTCAGACAGTAAAGAATGCCGTGATTATACCAAGGAGGCATTCAGAATAAGTGAGGAGTTTGACACACCAGTAATTGTGCGTCTTACCACAAGGATTTCTCACTCCCAAGGCATAGTAGAGCTTGAAGAGAGGGAAAACTATGAATTAAAGCCCTAT
The DNA here is from genome assembly GCA_012523705.1 of Clostridiaceae bacterium. Lineage (GTDB taxonomy): Bacteria > Bacillota > Clostridia > DSM-8532 > DSM-8532 > DTU059. Next base: position 5,584 of record JAAYTU010000088.1, on the reverse strand, counting down.
GTTAAGAATGCGGCTAAATATGTTATGATGCCCGCAATGGCTAAAAAACGTCATGTCTTTGTTGAAGAGCGGATGGCAGGATTAAGAGATTATTCTGACAACAGTTCTTTAAATAGAATAGAATGGGGTAATAAGAAAATCGGTGTAATCACAGCCGGCATAGCTTATCAATATGCTAAGGAAGTCTTTGGTGATGCCTCTTACCTTAAGCTTGGCATGGTTTATCCTGTGCCGGAAAAGCTTATTAAGGAATTTGCTTCCCAAGTGGATATCCTATATGTAATAGAAGAACTGGAGCCATTTATAGAGAACCAATGCAGGCTGATGGGATTAAAGGTAACAGGTAAGGACAAGTTACCTGTAATTGGAGAATACAGTACTGATTTAATTAGAGAAAAGTTGTTTGGCGAAGCTAAGGAAAAGCTTAACGATATAGAAGACCAGGCCCCCGCCAGACCACCTGTATTATGTGCAGGATGTCCTCACAGAGCTACATACTACGTATTAAAGAAACTAAAACTGACGGTCTCAGGGGATATTGGATGTTACACACTGGGAGCTCTTGCACCGCTAGAGTCTGTAGATACCTGTGTTTGCATGGGTGCCAGCGTTGGCGTCGCCCTGGGCATGGAAAAGGCAAGAGGCAAGGAGCAAAGCAAAAAGACCGTAGCAGTAATTGGCGATTCCACCTTTATTCATTCTGGAATTACCGGGCTTATTGACATGGTATACAACAAAGGAACCGGAACAGTCATTATTTTAGATAACTCTATTACTGGTATGACCGGTCACCAGGATAATCCCACCACAGGCTTTACCATTAAAGGCGAGCCTACAAAGCAGGTCGATTTACTCAAGCTTTGTAAAGCTATTGGAGTGGAGAGAGTCAAGGTTTGTGATCCCTTTAATTTAAAGGAATTCGAGCAAATTGTAAAAGAAGAGATAGAGCAGGAGGAGCTTTCAGTTATAATTGCTCAAAGACCATGTGCCCTTTTAAAGAGTGTTAAATTTGGTCCAATTCTTCAGATTAATCAGGACAAGTGCACCAAATGTCGTATGTGCATGAGGTTGGGATGTCCTGCAATAGTTGACAGGGGAGATCGTATTGAGATTAACCCGACACAATGTGTAGGATGTGACCTTTGTCCAAAGGTATGCAGATTTGATGCTATAGAGAAAGCAGGTGGGCAAAATGACTGATAAGAATATTTTGATTGTTGGGGTAGGCGGTCAGGGAACATTGCTGGCAAGCCGTATCCTTGGAAATGTAGCTATAAATACAGGTAATGATGTGAAGGTTTCTGAGGTTCATGGGATGTCTCAACGCGGTGGTAATGTTGTTACCTATGTTAAGATGGGAGAAAAAATATATTCTCCTACTATTGAAAAAAACGAGGCAGACATTATATTATGCTTTGAACAGCTAGAGGCTTTAAGATGGATTGATTATGCAAAAAAGGATGCAACAATAATAATTAACACTCAAAAGATTGACCCTATGCCTGTTGTCACAGCAAAGGCAAAATATCCCGAGGGAATTATTGAAAAGATAAAGTCGAATTATCCAAATGTTGTTGATATGCCAGCTTTGGATATGGCTCAAAAATGTGGCAGCAGTAAAGCGGTGAATGTCGTTATGATCGGTGTATTAGCTAAATATACCGGCATCGATAAGGAAATATGGATCGATGCTATCAGGAAGACTGTTAAGCCACAATTTATAGAGATGAATATAAAGGCCTTTGAAGCAGGGTTTAACTATAATGTTGCTGAATAATTGTATTATTCTGTCTAGTACCAGCTAAGAATATAGAATGCTTATAATCAGCCTCATATTGAGATTTCATATGGGGCTGAATGAAATTTATCGGCTCGTAGTAATTTATCACTAAATAGTTTATTGGTGCTAATTATAAGATTAGTAATCAGTTCAGGTAGTTAATATGTGGAGGTAGCCATGGGAAAAAAGCGCGGTATTATATTTTTAGGTTTATGGTGTTTGATTCTTATGTTTGTTTTTTCATCATTTTCTTTTGGTGCGATTAACTCGAATGCACTGTTTGCCGTTGGCAGTACTACTAATGAAGAAAATGGAAATGATGATCTGGTGATTGATAAGGTCGCTCCTTTTCCGATTATTGAAACAGCCGGGGTGGAGCTAAAGCTTACAGAAAAGCTTGAAAGATATAATGAACAGGCCGTGAAGGTAACTGAAACATATCTCATAAAGAATAAGGGGAGGAATATCGGTTACCTCTTCTATGACACCTATAGCTTTAACAACGGAGATTTATACTATTACCTGAAGTATGAGCCTGATAGTCTAAAGTCCGGCTCTGTCAGCATTAAACTACCTTTCATATTTGAAAAATATGATTTGAGAACTATTGCTTATCCTGCGGGCCTTGATCAGACTAAATCTGTAATAAAGATGTATGCGAACCAGACTTCTGATAGTAAGCTTCTTGAAGAATTACAGCCCGGCTCGGTATACATTGATTCTCCCCACCTTAATGCTTTTTTTAGCTATAGCAGCATATATGAGAAGGGTAGCCATAAGATCAGAAAAGAATTGTATGACAAGGCTGAGAATATCCAGATTACAAGTGATGGTGTTATAGTGACTCTGCCCGCTCAAACCAATTCTTTTTCAGAGCAGTGGGGGATAATTTCGAAGGAAAAACTTCTGGACTGGGAAGACAAAGAAGCTGTAGATGCAATAAAGATTGGTGATCTTAGCAGGGTAAGGAAATGGGGAGGAGACGGGCAGTATTACTTTTTACCTAGTGGTTATTCACCTTATAGCCCTGATGGTTTTTACAGGAACAGTGCTAATCATATAGGAAACAAGTATCTGGGTATAGAGGGAAGAATGTTTGAGGACTATGCCTATGTCACCATAGATATTCTTACAATTACCCAGAATGCAGATGGTTTTTGGGGAACAGATCCTATGGCTGTAGGGCTATATAATAATTATAAAGTTGGAGCGGGATTCTTTGATACCAGATGGGACACAGAGGCTGCATTAAGTCTGTTAAGGGGTTATAGAAAATATAATGAACCTCATTTTCTGAAGGCAGCTATTGAGTTTTCTGATTTTTACTGTGAATTTGCACTTTCGAATTATTACCTTACCACGAATGAAGGAATTCTAGTGTATGATTATGGTTTTAATGCTGTACCAGGAATAAAAACTCATGTATCATTGAATCATCTTGTTAACGAAATGAATTTTATGTATGAGATTTTTAGCAACACCTGTAATATGAAATATTTAGACGTGGCAAAAAAAATATTGAGAGGAATCTCAGATACAGCACAGGAATGGATCAACGAAGAGACCGGGGACCTTCACTACGGTTATTATGGAGATGGCAAATATGATGTACAGGATTACCCGACACTTACCTTAAATGATTTACTATATGCCCAGGACTTAATAATCACTTTATATACCAGCGAGGATCCAGCTATAAAAATGTTGATTGATGCAAAGATGGATTATTTAACGAAAGCAGGAATTGCTTTCTGAGGGGAGGAAACAAATATGTTTAATAATAAGCTTGTTGAGAGTTTGTCGAAATCATCTATGATCAGGGCCATGTTCGAGGAAGGCGCCCGCTTAAAGAAAATCTATGGAGACGATAAGGTCTATGATTTTAGCTTGGGAAACCCCGAGGTAGAACCTCCGGTTCAGGTTCTTGAAACTCTTAAGAACTATGTTAACAGAGGGGAGCAGGGACTGCATAAATACATGAATAATGCAGGTTTTCCTGATGTAAGACAAAAGGTTGCAGCATATGTCCAGAAAAACAGCGGAGTTCAAATGAATGAGAATAATATCGTTATGGTATGCGGAGCTGCTGCAGGCTTGAATGTGACTTTAAAAGCTATTCTGAATCCGGGTGAGGAAGTAATAGTATTAGCTCCCTTCTTTGTTGAGTATGGGACTTATATTGAGCATGCCAATGGTAAGACTGTTGTTGTGAATACTAAAAAAGATAGCTTTCAGATTGATGTTAAGGCGGTTGAGGATGCAATCACAGAAAAAACCAAGGCAATTATCATAAATTCACCCAATAACCCGACCGGGGTTATATACTCAAGGGAATCCCTTGAAAGCCTGAATCAAGCAATAGAAAGAAAAGAAGCAGAGTTGGGAATAAGCATTTTTGTTATTTCCGATGAGCCATATATCAGCCTGGTGTATGATGGAGCCGAGGTTCCAAATATTCTTTCAATTTTTAAAAAGAGTATTCAAATCAACTCCTTTAGTAAATCCTTGGCTCTTCCGGGAGAAAGAATAGGATATATAGCTGCAAGCAGCAATATTCCAGAGGTCGGAACCCTTATTTCTGCCATGGTCACCCTGAACAGAACATTAGGATTTGTCAACGCTCCTTCTCTGTTCCAGAAGGTTATTGCCGATAATCTGGAGGTGGCAGTTGACACCGAAAGCTATAAGAAAAAGCGTGACCTGTTGTATAATCATCTGACTGAGATTGGATTTAAGTGCATAAAACCTGACGGTGCTTTCTATTTATTTGTTAAGGCCCCTATCGAGGATGATGTGGCATTTTGTGCAAGTGCAGCAAAATATAATATTTTAATAGTTCCCGGTACCGGCTTCCGGGGTCCCGGATATGTAAGAATAGCTTACTGTGTTGATATAGGAATGATAGAACGCAGTCTGGATGCCTTTGCCAAGCTTTCAAAGGAATATGGACTAAGGTAGGATAGGACGGTTTTGTGTCTTACTAGAGATAAAGAGGTTAGAGGTATAAGATAATTGAATCATAACATAGACTTTCAACTCAGGATTCTTGCATCTAACACTAACACCGACCCTTCTAGATTCTGACTTCTAACCTCTAAACTCTAACACCCAACATCTAGTACCTAACATCTAAGATCGATCATCTAACTTCTATTCAACAGACTTCAAAGAACTAACCATATCAATATCCTTTATTTTGCCTGAGAGTACCAGATTAATAAGCTCTGAAAGAATTAATGTTACAAGGATACTGATGATTACTGATATTGTTGATATATACGGCATCATGTCCAGGGTATCATGCATTGTAGAGAACATATAGCTCACAAGAAGAAAGCCAGCCGGGATGCCAAGAAGAATTCCAAGAATGGTTAACCAGGTATTTTGCATTTGAGTCAATAATCTTATTTGTTTAGGGAAGAAACCTAAAACCTTCATAGTTGCCAGTTCTCTGGTCCTCTCTGAGAATGAAAGCACTCCAAGATTATATAGAACAACTCCTCCTAATACCAGTGCAGCAAGTATCAAGATAACTATAAGTGTTTTTATACTTTCTAGTGTAGTATTAAAATTGTTCATCAGAGTATCAGTGTTTTGTATATTTTTTACAGCATCAGATTTCAAACCTTCAGGTATCACTTCTGAGGTTAATAGTGCTGTAGGCTTAAAGGCCGAGTAATTGCTTTCGTAATAGGCTCTACGCATTGATATTCCCTGGCCAACAGGAGTTCTGTAGATGAGAGCTATTTTTGATTTATTCCAGTCTCTATCACCATAAATTCGCCATTCAATTGTATCGCCGAT
>JAAYTU010000087.1 GCA_012523705.1 Clostridiaceae bacterium | reverse complement strand
GACGCGCCTGCTGTCTTTTCCATATTGCAATCTGCTTTTATAGAATATGGAAGAATAACAGGCCAAAGTAGGCTTGAGGCGCTATTTGAAACTGTTGATGATATCAAAAGAGAAATTGAAACAAAAGTAGTTTACATAGCTATTATAGATGATAACATAGTGGGAACTTTAAGGCTTGACATCAAGGAGGATCAGGCCTATTTAAGCAGGTTTGCTGTGGACCGGAATTGCCGCAACTCAGGTGTAGGTAAATCCCTTATGAGTATGGTTGATAAATATTTAATGGATAAAAAAGTTAATAAGGTATTTCTTCACACTTCATCAAAACATACATTATTAATGCGTTTTTATTATGGAAGGGGATTTTATACCGAAGAAATTGAAACTGACAGAGGCTATTTACGGGCGAAGCTGGTTAAAGAGTATAATTATTTATAGTTTTATTAAATTGGGAAACACTATCTTCACGATAAAAAATAAATGGAGGTAGTGTTTTGAATTTTATAAAGAGCTATAAGCTGGTGGAAAAGGAACAAGGTTACGATCTGATTCTATTTATTGACTCAGACATGGATGATGTGGAGTTTGCCCAGGAGTTTTCCAAAATAGATAAGGAAAACATAAAGAGGTTAAATAAAAATATTATAGATTATATTAAAGACAAATTTCCTGATAAGAAAATTAATATGGTCAAGATAATGGCCGGAACTGTCTTGCTTACATCTTTCTTTTATTCAGCACCAATAAGGGCACATGCCGCACAAGCTCCGGCTTCGAGTATAACAGAAAGCCAAAGTGCTTATAACTATAACATAAAGGTTTCGGTAAACGGAAACCTGCAGAGCTTTAGTGCTAAACCCTTTATATATAATAATGTTACCTATGTTCCTTTATATGATATAGGTAAATCAATAGGTGCAACTGTATGGTGGAATGATTCCTCAAATACAGTAGGAATAAATAAAAATGGCAATATGATTGCTTTTGTCAGGGGCTCAAGCTTGGCCAGGGTAAATGGTGTACAGGTAAAAATGCCGAACTCAATAGTAATAGATAGGATAACCTTCGCTCCTCTAAGGTTTATATCTGAAAATTTAGGTTACGATGTCAACTTAAATTCAACAACACAAACAGTGAATATCACAAGTCCAAAAAGTCAAAAATCAAATACTTACACGGTAGTGGCCGGAGATTCTTTATGGAAGATTGCACGCAAGTATGGAATTTCTGTGGAAGAGCTGAAGAGGGCAAATAATCTGACATCGGACAATATATATCCGGGACAATCCTTTATAATTCCAGGTAAAGGGCAAGCTACCCCAGCACCTGTCCCTAAGCCTCCTTCCGGAAACAACACCCAATGGCCGTCTGTAACATATGTTGTTCAGTCTGGAGATACCGCAACGTCCATAGCAAAAAAGTTTGGAGTATCTGTCCAACAAGTATTGGAGTACAACTATATGGAGCCAGATCAATGGTTCGATGCCGGAGACAGGATAGCCATATCAGGTTATGCTCCAAGGGTAACCACTGTTAAGCCCGGAGAAGACTCGAATGCTCAAAGAACAGGAACGGCAGTGGATTGGAATTTAGAGGGCCAGTATTTAGTAAAAAGGGGAGATGTCTTTACTATTACCGATGTGGATACGGGTAAAAAATTTAAAGCACAGATGATAGGGGGCTATAATCATATTGATGTAGAGCCTATGACGGTTTCAGATACAAATATTATGAAATCAATCTTTGGCAACTGGCAGTGGTCGCCCCGGGCAGTTGTAATTTATCATAATGGAATGAATATTGCGGCTTCATTATCAGGGATGCCCCATGGGGTGGACACTATTGAAAATGGAGTAAACGGTCATTTTGACTTATACATGAAGAATAGTTCATCTCACAGCACGAGCACTTCAAAGGTTTATATCCAGCAGCATCAGAACATGGTTCTTAAAGCAGCAGGTCAATAGAATAGGACAGATGGTACAGTGGGACAGGGGGGACTGGTTCGTGTCTTGGGACACAGAATCATCCCTCTGTCCCACTCTAACTTCTAGCTTCCAATAAGACACGGAACCGTCCCAAGTCTCATATCTTAATGTAGAGCCAGCATTTTATGATCATGCAGGGTAATTCTGCTTAGAAATAAATAGAGGTAATAAAATGAATGATAATACTTTTCCACTTAGTTACCTACCTTTGGGAAGAAAAGCTAGAGTAAAGGCTTTAACTTCTGTAGGAAACACAAGAAGGAGAATGCTTGATTTAGGAATTATTTATGACACTGAGGTTGAGGCACTTCAAAAAAGCCCGTCAGGTGACCCTGTTGCCTACTATATACGTGGAGCTGTTATTGCTCTGCGCTCGGATGAGGCCTCCAAAATAATAGTGGAGGAAATCAAATAAAAGGATGAATGAGCTTTCTTCATTACAAGCGGGAGGTATGAGAGGTGTCTGCCATAAAGCAAATAAAAAAATCTGATGAATTAAACAGTTATCAAGAACAGTTTATCATAGAAAAGACTGATTCGGACGAGATAGTTGTGGCAATTGCAGGCAATCCGAATGTCGGCAAAAGCACTATTTTTAACAGCTTGACAGGGTTAAATCAGCATACTGGAAACTGGCCCGGAAAAACCGTCTCAAATGCCCGTGGCAAATTTGTACATAAAAACAAGAGTTATATATTGGTAGATATCCCGGGAACCTATTCTCTTATGGCAAGCTCTGTTGAAGAAGAGATAGCCCGGGATTTTATTTGCTTTGGAAATCCTGGTGCTACAATCATTGTGGCTGATGCAACTTGTCTTGAAAGGAATCTGAACCTTGTTCTTCAAGTGCTGGAGATGACCGAAAAAAGTATAGTATGTGTAAACCTGATGGATGAGGCAAAGAGGAAAAAAATCAATATTGATGTAAAGGGGCTTTCTAAACTATTAGGGGTACCGGTAGTGGGTACATGTGCCAAAAACCGTAAAGGGCTTGTTGATCTATTGGATCAAATACATAACATAACAGTAGAAAATCAGAAGACGAATACCTTTATATTGAAATATGACAATTCTATCGAGGAGGCAATTAAAATATTGGAGCCTGCTGTGCATAAGAATTTAGTAGGATTGAATAGCAGATGGGTAACTATAAAACTGTTAGATGGAGATGTAAGGCTTATTAACTCCATTAATAAATATTGCAATATAGATATCCTTGAAAATAAAGAGATAGTCTCGAAGCTTCAATCAGCAAGAGAATATTTGAATAAGATGGGCATCGATAATGTACTGTTAAGAGATAAAATAGTATCCCGTATAGTATGTAAAGCAGAGGAGATCAGCCACAGGGTAGTTTATTATGAAAATGAAAACTATAACTTGCGAGACAGGAGAATAGACAGATTATTAACATCAAAAACTTTTGGAATTCCAATAATGCTTCTGTTGCTAAGCTTTGTATTCTGGGTAACCCTGGCCGGTGCAAATTATCCATCTGAGCTTATTTTTAATGGTTTTTCATGGGTTGAAGGAAAGCTGGATAGCTTTTTTATATATTTAAACGCTCCCTGGTGGCTTCACGGGGTATTGGTCAAAGGCTTATTTAAGACAGTGTCCTGGGTGGTATCGGTAATGCTTCCGCCTATGGCCATCTTTTTTCCTTTCTTTAGCTTGCTGGAGGACTTAGGCTATCTTCCTCGGGTTGCGTTTAATATGGACAATTTTTTCAAAAAAGTCTGTGCCCATGGCAAGCAGGCTCTTACGATGTGTATGGGATTTGGCTGTAATGCTGTTGGTGTAACAGGATGCAGAATTATTGATTCGCCTCGGGAAAGGCTTATAGCTATTCTGACTAATAATTTCGTACCCTGTAACGGTAGGTTTCCTACTCTAATAGCTATAATAAGCATATTTTTCGTAGGGGCACAGGCAGGGTTCTTCAGCTCCATTATTTCTGCCCTTTTATTAACCTCGGTAATAGTACTTGGTGTCATTACAACTTTGGCCGTATCAAAACTACTATCCCGGACATTATTGAAGGGGTTACCATCATCCTTTACATTGGAGCTTCCGCCATACAGAAAGCCTCAAATAGCGAAGGTAATTACAAGGTCCTTAATGGACCGAACAATCTTTGTCCTGGGAAGAGCAGTTGCTGTTGCCGCTCCTGTAGGAATCCTTATTTGGTTACTGACGAATATCTACATAGGTGAATTAAGTATACTTGCTCATTGTGCAGGTTTTCTTGATCCCTTTGCCAGGTTGGTAGGCCTTGATGGAGTTATTCTCTTAGCCTTTATTTTAGGTTTTCCTGCTAATGAAATAGTCCTGCCCATAATTATTATGAGCTATATGTCCGGGGGAAGCCTTCTTCAGCTTGACGATCTGTTTCAGCTTAAAGAGCTTCTTGTTGCCAATGGCTGGACATGGATCACAGCAGTCTGTGTCATTATTTTCTCCTTGATGCATTGGCCCTGCGGAACTACTGTGTTAACAATTAAAAAGGAAACACGGAGTATGAAGTGGACATTAGCATCAATTCTGATACCTACGATTTTGGGATTATCATTATGTTTTATTATAACAACAGTCTCAAGGATATTTATAAATTAGAATCCGTATAGGCAGCATAATCTGTTAAATATTGGCCATAATTTTAGTTGAAGAGGCTGCCTGACTCTGAGTTCTAACATCTATTTGATGATACAGGTAAATATAGTATATAATCAAATAGCAATGGGTTATTTATTCAATATACCTGTGCGATATACATGAGAATAAATATTGAGAGGATTCTATTATGCCCGCAGTAAAATATGAACTTATTAAAACATGTAAGCAGTCAGGGGCCAGGCTCGGAAGGGTGCATACGCCCCACGGCAGCTTTGAAACGCCTGTATTTATGCCAGTTGGCACTCAGGCAACAGTAAAAGGAATGGCCCCCTTTGAATTGGAAGAAGTGGGTGCAAATATTATTTTGAGTAACACCTATCATCTGTTTTTAAGACCAGGCCAGGAAATTGTTAAGCAAGCTGGTGGACTGCACGGCTTTATGAACTGGAACCGGTCCATTTTAACTGATAGTGGAGGATTTCAGGTCTTTTCATTAAGTGATTTACGCAATATTAAAGAAGAAGGAGTAACCTTCCGCTCCCATATTGATGGATCTAAAAAATTTATGTCCCCCGAAATATCAATCGGTGTTCAAAATGATTTAGGTGCCGATATCATTATGTGCTTCGATGAATGTGCGCCCTATCCTTGTGAATATGATTATGCAAAGAAATCCATGGAAATGACCACCAGATGGGCCAAAAGATGCAAAGAGGCCCATAAAAGGCCCCATGATCAAGCTCTTTTCGGCATAGTTCAGGGAAGTACTTATAAGGATCTTAGAATAGAAAGTGCAAAACAGATCACGGATCTGGATTTTCCCGGATACGCAATTGGTGGTTTGAGTGTAGGGGAGCCAGGAGAAATAATGAACGAAATGCTAGAAGAAACCGTTCCTTATCTTCCTAAGGACAAGCCAAGGTATCTTATGGGAGTAGGAAGTCCTGATTACCTAATAGATGCTGCCATCCGAGGTATTGACATGTTTGATTGTGTAATGCCCACCAGAAATGGCCGCAACGGTACAGTATTTACATCTCAGGGAAGGGTAATAATAAGGGATGCTAAATACTCTCAAGAATATACTCCTATTGATGAAAATTGCGATTGCTATGTATGTAAAAACTTTTCAAGAGCATATGTAAGGCACCTGTTTAAGGCAGGAGAGATGCTTGGGTTGCGCCTTGCTACATGGCATAATCTGAGGTTTTTAATCAAACTTATGGAGGATGTAAGGCAAGCAATAAGAGAAGACAGACTTCTTGACTTTAGAAGGGAAGCCTTTGAGAGACTAGGCTATATAAAGAATAAAGCTTAACAAATAGTTTAAAACATTTTGTTAAACCAATTTTGTTAAACTAATTGATTACGCCCATTAAATACGATATAATGACCACGTATTAATATTAATTGGATAATAAAACTAAAAATACTTTGGAGGTTTTTATGAACTTTTTAACAAGCTTATTATTATTTGCAGCTGAAACTGCAGTAGATCCTAATGCATCAGGTGCTGATCTTCCTTCAGCAGGTAATCAGGTTGCTCCTGGCGGGAACTGGGTATCATTATTGATTATTATTGTTCCTTTAGTCCTGATGTATTTTCTAGCTATACTTCCTCAGAAAAAAAGAGAGAAACAGCTTCAGGATACAATCAACAATGCTATAGTTGGAGATCAGATAGTAACAATTGGTGGTATATCAGGGAAAATTGTAAACATTAAGGATGATGAAATCACCTTTGAAACAAGTGTTGAAAGAACAAAGATGACCATTAAGAAATGGTCGGTAAAAGAGGTTATCAAACCAATTTCTGAGTAATGATTGAACAAATCCCCGGTATGATTTCCGGGGATTTTGACTATGAAGAGGTTATTTCTATGGTTAATGAATATCTTATTGTTGGTACAGTGATTAACACTCATGGCGTAAAAGGGGAGCTGAAGGTTAACCCTATTACCTCCGATGTATCGCGTTTTGATTATTTGACTTATGTTTCTATTAAGCGTGGATCCGAATTTAAAGAGTACAGAGTTTTGTCGCGCAGATATCATAAGGGATTTGTCCTATTGCTTCTCAAGGGTATCGAAACAATGGATGAGGCTGAGAAGCTCAAGGGCATGGACTTATATGTTGCAAGAAAACATGCTATAGAATTAGAAGAGGATGAATTCTTCATGGCTGATATTATAGGCCTTGAAGTCTATGAGGGTGAAAAAAGGCTCGGGATTCTGACAGATATTCTGGAAACAGGCAGTAATGATGTTTATATAATTACTGATGATAATAAAAAAGAACTATTGATTCCTGCCTTAAAATCTGTTGTAAAAGTCATTGATATTGAGGAAAGGGTTATGCAGGTAATACTTCCGGAGGGATTAACTGATGAGGTTTGATGTTTTAACCCTCTTTCCCGAAAGTTTAGATAACTTCTTAAATGAGAGTATTATAGGTAGAGCAAGAGAAAAGGGCATTATCTCTGTCAATGCAGTTAATATTCGTGATTATTCATTGGACAAGCACAGAAAAGTAGATGATTATCCATATGGGGGCGGGGCTGGAATGGTAATGACGCCTCAACCCATTTATGATGCCTGGGAGCATTTAGTTAAGCAGAGTACAAAAAAGCCATATACAGTATATATGAGTCCCCAAGGAAAGGTTCTGACTCAAGGTATTGCAAACAGGCTTAAGGATGAGGAACATCTCATAATTCTTTGCGGACATTATGAAGGTGTGGACGAAAGAGTCATTGAAGAGATTGTGGACGAGGAAATTTCAATTGGTGACTATGTTCTTACCGGTGGTGAACTCCCGGCAATGGTGCTGATTGACTGTATCAGTAGACTGATAGACGGAGTTTTAAGCTCTGAAGAGTCCTATTTAAATGAATCTCATTATAATGGCCTGTTAGAATTTCCTCATTACACAAGGCCGCCTGAATATAAAGGGAAAAAGGTTCCCGATATACTTCTTTCAGGGCATCATGCAAACATCGAAAAGTGGCGCTATTTAATGATGCTTGAGAGAACAAAGGCAAAACGACCCGATATGTTCGAAATATATAAAAATGAAAATGAGGAAAAGGTATTAGAGGCATATGGCTTATTGCCCAAAAAAAGAAAGAGAAGAAAGGCTGGCGAAAAGGATGTCGGTACAAAAGGAACCACTGGCCTATCGGATGTGCCCGAGAAGTATTGATGAGTTTGTAGGCCAGGAGCATATCATCGGGCCAAATAAGCTGTTAAACAGAATGATAAAGGCAGACAGAATATCTTCAATCATTTTATATGGTCCTCCGGGAACGGGAAAGACCTCTATTGCCAGGATAATTGCAAATACTACTAAAGCTTCATTCCATAAGCTGAATGCTGTAACAGCCGGAGTTAAGGATATTAAACAGGTGATTGAGGATACGAAGAATACCTTTCTTAATCCTCATGGTAAATCTGTACTTTTTATCGATGAGATTCACCGCTTTAATAAGGCTCAGCAAGACGCCTTACTACCCCATGTTGAGGATGGCACTATTGTATTAATCGGTGCAACAACAGAAAACCCTTTTTTTGAAGTTAATAAAGCATTGATTTCTCGATCCACAGTATTTATGCTGAATCCTCTTAATGAGGAGCATATAAAGAGGATTGTCGATATGGCTGTGATCGATAAGGAAAGAGGTCTGGGCAACATAAATATCAATATTAGTGATGAGGCTGTAGATTTACTTGCCCATATGTCCGGAGGTGATGCCCGGATAGCTTTAAACGCCCTTGAATTAGCGGTTCTAACAACTGATATGAGTGAAAATGGTGAATATGTAATAACTCCGGAAGTCATCATGGATTGCATTCAAAAAAGATCGATTAAATATGATAAGTCATCAGAACAACATTATGACAATATAAGTGCTTTTATTAAATCCATGCGGGGAAGTGACCCTGATGCAACAATCCTGTATCTTGCTAAAGCCTTGTATGCAGGCGAGGATCCTGAATTTTTGGCAAGGCGCATAATGATTTGTGCATCAGAAGATGTGGGCATGGCTAACCCAAACGCCTTAACAGTAGCAGTTTCTGCAGCACAGGCAATTCATATGATTGGAATGCCTGAAGCGAGAATATTATTGGCTCATGCTGCTGTAATGGTTGCAACCAGCCCGAAGTCCAACTCTGCCTATAAGGCCATAGATGATGCTCTTTATGATGTGGAACATAAGAATACCGGTGAAGTACCCATGCATCTTAGAAATGCTCCTGCAAAGGGCATGAAAAACCTGGGTTACGGCATAGGCTATAAGTATGCCCACGATTACCCGGGGAATATAGTGGATGACATGGAATATCTGCCTGAGGAAATGCGTGGAACACATTATTATCAGCCATCCACAAATGGTTATGAAGCAAGGATAAGGGAATGGCTTGAAAGGCGGAGAGATAATAAGAGTAAATAGTTTATACACATTTCTTAAAATGTACTTATATCATTTCCTTTATATGAACAGATTGTACCGTTATATGGAGTAATGTTTGGTTTCCTAATTAGTTTATATTATAAAAAAAGACAAGGACGGTTCACTTTAAACTCTAACCTCTAGTCTCAGAGGGTGAGACTTAGAACCGTCATCTGTCTTATTACTAGCTAAACTAATACATAACACTTTTCCTAAAGCTTAATGGTACAGATAATAACCCAAAAGTGCACTATAGGCTTTCTTCCAGTCTCTCTATACCAATCTTAATTCTTCTTACAGATTCATCCTTGCCTAATATGTCTGCCAATTCAATAGCTCCGCCCGGAGTAACCGCCCAGCCTGATAGTGCTGTGCGTACAGGCCAAAGCATCTGACCATTTTTTATTTCTAATTTGGCAGCCAGATTAATGAGTTTGTCGTGAAGGATCTCTTCGGTCCATTCAGAGGTTTCCTCCAATACAGACAAAGCTGCTTTTAAGCTGCTAAGAGCTATCTCTAAAGTAGTTTTCATCTTTTTATGAACATAGATACTCAAATCATAATGGCATAACTCGTTTAAAAAGCCAACCTTAGAAGGAATCTCAGTTAACACCTCTGTTCTGGCCTGTAATATTTTGCTGACCTTTTTTAAATCAATATTCCTATTTGTTACTGCTTCTGATAAATAGGGAAGAGCAAGGTCATGAAATTCCTCAGGACCCATATTTCTGATATACTGAGCATTAAACCATTTCAATTTGTCTATATCAAAGGCAGCCGGTGACTTGCTGATACTGGTTATATCAAAGGCCTTTTCCAATTCCTCTAATGTGAACATTTCCTGATTTGAATCAGGAGACCAGCCCAGTAAAGCAATATAGTTGATTATTGCTTCAGGCAAATATCCCATTTTAAGCAAATCCTCAAATCCAGCATCGCCCTTTCTCTTGGAAATCTTTGAACCATCGGGTTTAATAATAAGAGGAAGATGTATATAAACTGGGATATCCCATCCAAAGGCCTGATATAGAAGATTATATTTCGGAGTGGAGGAAAGGTACTCACTGCCTCTTACCACATGAGTTATGTCCATCAGATGATCATCAATAACATTAGCGAAATTGTAGGTAGGAAGTCCATCGCTCTTTAACAGAATCTGGTCTTCTAGCATATTGTTTTGAATTGTAATGGTCCCGTATACAGCATCTTCAAAGGATGTAACACCTTCACGGGGCATTTTCTGACGAATTACATATGGTACACCGGATTTTAGCTTTTCTTCAATTTCTGCCTTTGAGAGGGAAAGACAATGTCTATCGTACATAAATGTTTCATTCTTTGCTTCACACTCAGTACGAAGCTGATCTAATCTTTCCTTAGTGCAAAAACAGTAATAGGCATGACCTTTTTCCACTAATTCTTCTGCAAAAGGCTTATAGGTATCCTTTCTCTCGCTCTGTACATATGGGGCATATGGTCCGCCAATATCAGGGCCTTCGTCGTGATGCATACCACATAGCTTTAAAGTATTATAAATTACATCTGTTGCCCCCTCAACCAGGCGCTCCTGGTCAGTATCCTCAATTCTGAGAATAAATTTTCCGCCCATTGATTTTGCCACAAGATATTCATACAGGGCAGTTCTAAGATTCCCTATATGCATATATCCTGTTGGGCTAGGGGCAAAGCGCGTTCTTACTTGACGTTTCATACAAATCGTTCCTTCCGTATTAACATATTATAAATAGTTTAAATAATTTGCTGTATTTCATGGCAAATTTTATATTATGACATTCTTTAAAATATTATAGCATGATTTCGACTTTGTCAGCAGCCAGAATCAGGCTTTATTAATTATAATTCATATTAAGCTTTCCTTAAGGCTTTAAAATAAGCAAGTAATAAAGTATAATTCAATAGTGAACCAAAGTGATTTTGATTCGTCATATTAAGTGAAGGATGGAGGAAGATAACTTGACTCCTTCAGAAATGAACAGTGAAATAACCCGTTTAGTAGAGCAATACGGTGATGATGTTTTAAGAATAGCTACAGTGATATTAAGGTCAAAGGAGCTGGCTGAGGATGTTTATCAGGAGACTTTTCTCCGGGCTGTCCGCTCGTTCTCAGGCTTTCGTAAAGAGAGCAGTGAAAAGACTTGGCTAATAAGCATTGCTGTTAATATATGTCGGGATTACATGAGAAGTGCCTGGAAAAGGCGTGTAGTAGTAACTGAAGACTTTCCTACATATGCAAATGAGATTACTACTGAGGAAATTGTTGAGAAAAAAAGTGAAAGACAGCAGCTTGTAAAGGCCATCATGAAGCTACCAGACAAATACAGGGAAATCATCCATCTTTTTTACTATCAGGAGTTGGGTGTAAAAGAGATTGCAAAGATATTAAAGCTGCCAGGGGGTACTGTAAAAAGCAGGCTTTTTAAAGCAAGATCGCTGCTTTACGATATGATTGGAGGTGAGGCTAATGGCTAAATCATTTGACAAACAGCTTATAACAAATAATGATGATATAATCCGCTCAGTCCTTAAGACAGAGCTTGCTAGCATAACAGCCTCAGAAAAGCTTGCACTCGATACAATTTCTAAGTGCCAAGCAGAGTTTGAAAAACAAAAGCCCGTTGAACCAAAGACTAAACTCTTTTTCCCTCGAATAGCAAGGTTTGGTGCTCCTTTAGTTGCGGGTCTCCTTATTTTGGTACTTGTGCTAAATGTCCCCGGGACATTTGATTCTAAAATGTTCTCTAGTGCGCCTGCAGCTTCGGCTGAAAATGGTAAAGATGTTGATGACTATGATGCTGCTTATGGATTATTGTCTGAAACAGGTTCCATGACATCTGGACCACTCATGGGTGAAGATAGCCAGGCACCTGAAGAAGCAGTAAATAACTTTGAAGATGAAGCAGGCATCCTTACTAGGAAGGAGCATGATGCTGTGGATTCAGGCCCATTAAGTATTGCTTCTTTGCAGCAGCAGGAGGCAGATGAATTTTCTGTTTTCTTGGGCAATCTGTTTATATCATTGAATCAAACTGGTACAGAGGATTTTCTTTCTCATCTACTGATGAGTGTATTAGGTCCAGCAAATAATGAATCAGTGTCAGAATCAAGTGGGCACTTAGATCAAGCTTCGGATACTACTGTGAAAACACTTGAATATGATGGCATAAAAGTTGTTGTATCGGGAGCTGAAACTTATTATATAAGAAGTATTGAGATTACCGATGAAAAGTATACAACGGTCAGAGGAATAACCGTTGGTATGTCTGTTGAGGATTTAGTTGCCTGTTATGACAATATCTCTGTGTTTGAAGACAGCGAAGCTGATTCCAATAATTCTGCTTATATTTATGAGGAGAACTTATATTTTATCAGATTTGAGGTAAGTGACGGCTTGATTACAAGTATAAGGCTTCATTCGGAAAATCAGTGAGCTGATCATGTGGCAGAGACCTCATAAGAAATCATATAAGATAAGATAAGCATATATATAAAGATAATTCCACTTACCTCGAAAGTGGAATTTCTTCTATCACTCCAGGCCGTAAATCAAGTAGTATAATTTGTTTAAAAAAAGGGTTGACAAGTTAGACTGTCCTCATGTAATATAGTAAATGCGGTTCGAAAAGAGCTGAACAAAAGGATATGGGAGAATACCCAAGTGGCCAAAGGGGGCAGACTGTAAATCTGTTGTCAGTGACTTCGGTGGTTCAAATCCACCTTCTCCCACCAGAATGGACAAATCTTAATAAGGTTTGTCCATTTTTTT
>JAAYTU010000086.1 GCA_012523705.1 Clostridiaceae bacterium | reverse complement strand
TCAGAACTTCACCTCGGACAGGGCTCAGGCAGGGCTCATACAGATCAGCTTGTTTTATATATTGCAATAAGCTTATTTATTGGGGTTCCCAGAGCATGGAATTTCTCCTCATACTCGGTGGGGACATTACCCTCTACCATGTCACTATTATATAGATCATAGGTTAATTTTGTTAGCGTATAGCCTTGGTTTTTGAATTCTTCGACTGAATAATCAAAGAACTCCCGATTATCAGTTTTAAACTCTATGCTTGAGCCGGGACCTAATACTTTTTTATAGATATTAAGGAAATTTGGAGAGGTCAGGCGTCTTTTGGCATGCCGCTTTTTAGGCCATGGATCTGAAAAGTTAAGATAAAGCTTATCTACCTCACCCACTTCAAAAAACTCTTCAAGCTTTTCAGCATCTACATTCATAACGGCCAGATTCTTATAGCCATCTTCAGGTACTTTTCTGATAAGCTTAATTAAAACAGTCGGGTATCTTTCAAGGGCTATATAGTTTATTTGAGGATTATTCCTTGCAAGGGTAGTAATAAAATTACCTTTACCCGAGCCAATTTCTAAATAAATGGGATTATTATTGGAAAAAAAATTATTCCACTCCCCTTTATACTCTTCTGGAGATTGAATAAAATTAGCACATCTTTCGAGTCTGTCCTGTGCATCGGGAACATTTCTTAGTCTCACTGTCAATACCTCCAAGACAAATAGAATCTTATTGAATTATAAAGTAAAAATGATTTCGGTACAAGCATTGGGGAGTTTGTCCATTGACTTAAAGATGTTGAAAATATATAATTAACAAATGTAAAGCAAAAACACTTGACAGGGGCGAAAAAGTGAAGGATAATATAAAAGCTAAACAGAATGCTGCTGACGCTGTTGAAGATATTTATGAAATAACATTGTTGCTGGATTTCTACGGTCAATTATTGACCAAGCGGCAACACGACATAATGGATGATTATTATAACAATGATCTTTCATTAGGAGAGATAGCAGAGAACCTGGGAATAAGTCGTCAAGCTGTTTATGACGGCGTGAGGAAAGCTAAAAAGGCCCTTGTGGAATACGAGAAAAAGCTGGGGCTTGTAGAAAGGTTTTCAAAGCACGAGCAGGTTATTGAGCAGGCGTTGCACAGGCTGAGCAAGGTGGAAAAACAAATCCCTGAATGTATGGATAACCAGGATTATCAAAGGGCAATGGACTTACTCAGTAAGGTTCTGGATACATTATAACTATATGTAATCTTTACTTCTGGGGTGTTGGTTAATAAAGAAACTGTGAGAAAACATACTTAAAAAGGAAATACAGAGGTTACTTAACGGGAAATTTCATATTATCAGGATAATAACACAATTTGTGATTGAGGTATAGAATGGTTTTTGAAGGATTATCAGAAAAACTGCAAAACATAGTTAAAAAAATGAAGGGCTCTGCACGCGTTACTGAAAAGGATGTAAAGGCCATGATGCGTGAAATAAAGCTTGCTCTGCTGGAGGCTGATGTCAGCTTCAAAGTGGTTAAGGACTTTATTAACAGCATTACCGAGCGTGCAGTAGGGCAGGAAGTATTAGAAAGTCTTACTCCTGGTCAACAGGTCGTAAAAATAGTTCATGAAGAGCTTATCAGGCTCATGGGATCAGTCCCGGCTAAAATAACATATTCATCAGCTCCGCCAAGTGTATATATGATGGTTGGCCTTCAGGGTTCAGGTAAGACTACTACCACAGGAAAGCTTGCAAATTATCTGAGAAAGGAAGGCAAACGTCCTTTACTGGTTGCCTGTGACGTTTATCGTCCTGCAGCAGTAAAGCAGCTTCAGGTAGTTGGTGGACAGCTTGATATCCCGGTGTTTGAGATGGGTACAGGTGCCGATCCTGTTGAGATAGCCAGGAAGGCAGTAGATCATGCAAAGAGCATGCAATTTGATGTTGTAATAATAGATACAGCTGGCCGGCTCCATGTTGATGAAGAGCTGATGGATGAGCTTAAGCGTCTGAAGGAAACGGTCCGTCCTCACGAGATTCTTCTCGTAGTCGATGCCATGACCGGGCAGGATGCCGTTAACGTGGCAACTTCCTTTAACGAGAAGCTTGGTGTTGATGGTATCATCCTTACAAAGCTTGATGGTGATACTAGAGGCGGTGCAGCACTATCAACAAGAGCGGTGACAGGAAAGCCCATTAAATTCGCTGGTTTAGGCGAGAAGCTAAATGACCTGGAGCCTTTTTACCCAGATAGAATGGCCTCAAGAATCTTGGGCATGGGTGATGTATTAAGCTTAATAGAAAAGGCACAGACTGCTTTTGATGAAAAACAGGCTATAGAGCTTGAAAAGAAGATGAGGACAGCCTCATTCACATTAGATGATTTTTTGGACCAGGTACAGCAGCTTAAGAAAATGGGTCCAATAAATCAGTTGCTGGGAATGCTCCCCGGCTTAGATGCTAAAGCACTGAAGGGCGCAAACTTAGATGAAAAACAGTTTGCACGAACAGTAGCTATTGTACAATCCATGACAAAGCAGGAACGTAATAATCCAAGCATACTTAATGCGTCAAGGCGTACCAGAATTGCAGAAGGAAGCGGCACTTCGGTAGCCGAAGTGAACCGTCTTATCAAGCAATTTGAGGACATGAAGAAGCTTATGAAATCCTTGTCTGGCTCAAAGGGTAAAAAGCTGATGAAGGGAATGGGCGGCTTTGGAAGACCATTCTAAATAATGAATCTGAAGAATCATGACTTAGTTTAACTTAGTCTAAGATTATATATTATTTTACAACTTGGGAAAGGTGGTGAAATCATGGTAAAGATTAGATTAAAGAGAATAGGCGCTAAGAAAAAGCCTTTCTACAGAATAATTGTTGCTGATAGTAGAGCACCAAGGGATGGTAAGTTTATTGAACAAGTCGGTACTTATGATCCGAAGACAAATCCTTCCGTAATCAATGTGGATGGTGAGAAAGTTAAGAAATGGCTCTCTAATGGTGCGCAACCTACCGAAACAGTTAAAAAACTTCTTAAGATTGCTGGAGTTACCGAGTAATTTAATGCTTGAATTAATAGTCAGGTATTAAGCATTCCAGAATCAAGCATTATTTACTGAATAATGTTTAGGCTGTTTCTCTACAACAAACGGAGGTAAAGCCAATGAAAGAGTTGTTAGAACAGATTGCTAAATCCTTAGTCAGCAATCCCGATGACGTAAATGTTACCGAAATCGAGGATGATAATTCATTAATTCTCGAATTGAGAGTTGCTGAAGAAGATATGGGTAAGGTAATCGGAAAGCAAGGCAGAATTGCCAAAGCTATTCGGGTTGTTATGAAGGCAGCAGCCATTAAAGAAAATAAAAGGGTTGTTGTTGAAATAATCTAGTAAAAAAGCAGGAACGGAAAAACCGCAGCCTGCTTTTTTATATAGCACAGAAGAGTCGTCCCCTTGTGCTATTTTTTATTGATATAGCCTTGGGCCTTTAACAACTCGGCAATAAGCACTGCACCGCCGGCAGCACCTCTTACTGTGTTGTGTGAAAGGCTGACGAATTTATAGTGGTACAGGGTATCCTCGCGAAGTCTTCCAACACTGACACCCATGCCATTTTCCATGTCACGATCAAGTTTTGTCTGAGGTCTGTTATCCTCTTCAAAGTAGGTTATAAACTGCTTTGGCGCAGATGGTAGATTAAGCTCTTGAGGAGCACCTTTAAAGTTCCTCCAAAGAGAAATAATCTCGTCTTTCGCTGGCTTATTCTTAAAGTTTACAAAGGTAGCTGCCATATGGCCGTCAGATACAGGCACTCTTATGCATTGAGTGGTTATAATAGGGGAAACTGCTTTAACAATAGCACCGTTTTCAATAGTACCCCAAATTCTTAAGGGTTCCTGCTCGCTTTTTTCTTCTTCTCCACCTATATATGGGATGACGTTATCTATCATCTCTGGCCAGTCTTTAAAGGTTTTCCCTGCACCTGAAATGGCCTGGTAAGTGCATGAAACCACCTGGGTAGGCTCAAAGGCCTTAAGTGCATGCAGGGTAGGAACGTAGCTCTGTATAGAACAATTAGGCTTAACAGCAATAAATCCTGTTGAAGTTCCCAAACGCTTTCTTTGGTACTCAATCACATCAAGATGTCCAGGGTTGATTTCTGGAATAACCATTGGAACGTCAGGAGTCCAACGATGGGCAGAGTTGTTGGAAACCACAGGAGTACCTGTTTTAGCATAGGCTTCCTCCAGTGCTTTAATTTCGTCCTTTTTCATATCTACCGCACAAAAGATAAAGTCTACCTCTGATGCAACCTCTTCAACATTTGATGCATCCTTTACAACTATATTCTTAACAAAATCAGGCATGGCGGTTGATAGCTTCCATCTTCCGCTTGTTGCTTCTTCATAGGTTTTACCCGCTGATTTAGCACTTGCTGCAATAGAAACTATTTCAAACCAAGGATGGTTTTCAAGCAGAGCTATAAATCTCTGGCCAACCATGCCGGTACCACCAACAATACCCACCTTTAATCTGTTTATCATAACTGCTCTCCTTTCAGCGATTCTACGGTGTATGTATTCTATAATAATTCAGCCGTTAATTCGAATCAATAATTTTATCATAGTTATTTTGACTAAACATTCATGTATAAGTATAACACTCTTATAATAATATGAAAGTGCTCATATAATCAATTAGTATATTTTATAAAATGATTGGCCTTATACATACTATTCATGTATTATTTAATAGGCGAAGGTGATAATTGATTTTAATAGAATTTTAAGTAATTCTTTCAAAGGTAATGCTTATCCTTTTGATGCTTAAGAATCCAGCTTATATTCAAAGTTTTCGAAAGGTTATTAATAAAATTGAAGTAAGCAATAGCCCTAGGCACACAGGTTTTGTGAAGTAGCTTGATTAGCTAAAAAATCATGGTTTACAATCAAAAATACCCGTGGTATAATATTACGGCGTGAGTACAGAGTGGTCCTCTGCCTGAATTGTCCAGTAATTAGTGTATGGAACAGACATGAACGCTCTAAGATTAGGAGGAAAGTACTATGGATATTATTCGTGCACTTGAACAAGAAGGCATGAAGCAGAATTTACCTAACCTTAAGATTGGTGATTCTGTAAGAGTAAATGTTAAAGTTCGAGAGGGAGCCCGTGAGAGAATTCAGGCCTATGAAGGAACAATCATAGCCATGAAGGGTGGCGGCATCAGAAAGACCGTTACTGTAAGAAGGCTTTCTTTTGGTGTGGGTGTTGAGAGAGTTTTCCCTGTTCACTCCCCAAATATTGCCTCTTTCGAAATTATTAGAAGAGGTAAGATCAGAAGAGCAAAACTCTACTATCTGCGTGACCGCGTTGGTAAAAGAGCCAGGGTTAGAGAAGATATCGGTGCTTCGAAAGATTAATAACAAAGAACATAAGAGGGCGAAAGTCCTCTTTTTGTTTTATTATTGAGTAAATATACGATACAATGTAATAGGACATAATACAGATAAATGATTATTCTTTTGGAGTGATAAAATGATTATTCAATGGTTTCCAGGCCATATGGCAAAAACCAGACGCTTAATAGTTGAAAATCTGAAATTAGTTGATGTTGTAATAGAACTACTTGATGCCCGTATCCCAAAATCAAGCAGAAACCCGGAGATTGATTCCATTGTTGGGGAAAAGCCCAGAGTTATTGCATTAAACAAGAGCGATCTATCTGATCCTAAACAGAACGATGAGTGGAAGAGATTTTTCTCTCAGCAGGGTATAGATGTAATCTATACTAACGCAATTACCGGTATGGGTTTTGGGGAGCTAAAGGGTAAGCTGAAGCAGCTTACC
>JAAYTU010000085.1 GCA_012523705.1 Clostridiaceae bacterium | reverse complement strand
TCTGATTCATTTATAAAAAAATATAGAGTAGGTTTAAGCCTTAAGTATTTAATGAGCATATCTGACTAATGACCTCTTATGGTTTAGTAATCAAAAGCTTTTGTAAATTATTAATATATTATTCATGGAATATGGCTTTTAGCAATAGCGGTAAACGAAAGAACTTAACTGGAAAGTAAAGGTTATTTATTAAAGAACCTTTAAATATCAAAGGAAATGTGGAAGAAACAGTTGGAATATGCGATAATATATAGTGTTTAGCGGTAAACAATCCCAAAACGCAGCAAATTATGTTAATTGTACAGCTAAAATATATAAGATTATAAAGGAGAACGCTATGAACAAGATTAAAACCAGATTATTCAGTATCATTCTATGCCTAGCTATTGCATTTAGTATTGTGCCGGTTCAGGCTGATACTACAGGCCAGAACCTTGTTACCAGGGAGCAGGCAATTGTATCCATACTCAATACGGTTGGTTATGGGACTTTAGATGAAACCCAAAATGATCTAAGTGCTTTTTCAGATGCTGATTCTATAACCGAAGAATACATTGATGAAATGGCCATTGCTGTTACTAATGGGATAATATTTGGCTCGGGTACGACATTAGATCCACAACGAAACGTGACCCGCTTAGAATTTGCCATGTTCCTCAGTCGTTCAATAAGAGAGCTTCCCGTTATAAAAGACGATATATCCTTTAGCGATGTTCCTGCTTCTGCTGCCGGGGATGTCAGAAGGCTGGCCAGGTCCGGTCTGTTCAGCGGATACGGGAATGGACTGTTTGGCGTTAATGATTACATGACTAAAGAGCAGCTTGATGCTGTAATGGGTAGAGTAAAAGATTTAAAAAATGTAGATTTGGCAGATGACTTTTATTATTCTGTCAACTATAACTGGCTTTCTGCGACAAAGCTTCCAAAGGGCTATCCTTCATTTGGGGCCTTTGATGAGGTGAGTATAAACAATGATGTAAAGTTAAAAGAAATAGCACATGAGATTTATGAGAAAAGGGACACATATGAAAATGGGTCGGTAGAGCAGAAACTATCTGATTTCTATAGCACAATATTAGACATGGAAAATCGTAACAAACAAGGAATAGAGCCCATTAAAAAATATCTGGACGGCTTTGCTGGCGTAAAAACAGCACAGGAGCTGCTTGACTATTTAGCAGAGTTTGAAAATGAAACGGGAGTAAACCCGATGTTCTCATTTAGTCCGTCTGTTGATTTGCTTGACAGTAATAAATACAGCTTATACGGCCAGGGCTTGATTACCGGATTGCCTTCAGCGTACTATCTTCTTGATAACCCACAGATACAAGCCGTGTATGAGGGCTATATGGCCCACCTCCTCATGCTTTCGGGTGTAGACCAGGAAACAGCTATGGTAGAGGCGAGCAAGGTTTATGAGTTTGAAAAAATAATTGCACAATACACAATGAGCAGCACTGAATCCAGTAAGATTGAAAATCTGTATAATCCTATTAAGAGGGAAGAATTAGTACAAGTATTTACAGAAACCGATCTGGATAAATTTATAGATGACCTTGGATATAAGAATGTTGATACTATTATTGTGCCTGATGTTAAGCTTATGGTAAAAACCGGGGAGCTTATTACTGATGAAAATGTTGATGTATTAAAATCCTACGCAAATGTACATTTGCTGATGACCGGTTCACAATATCTAACAAAAGATTTCCAGGATTCTCTTTATGCCTTTAATGCTGCATTTTTAGGCATGACCAGCACCATGGCTGACGAAGATATTGCATTCAGTTTATTGAGTTCTGTTATGAGCAGTTATCTTGGAAGAATATATATTGAAAAGTATTTCCCCGCTGAAGCAAAGGCTGATGTTGAGGAAATGGTTGATGAAATAATTGAAGTATTCAAAAACCGAATTGAGAGACTTGATTGGATGAGTGAGACAACAAGGGAAGCTGCAAAAGAGAAACTTGATCTACTCACAGTTAAAGTGGGGTATCCCGACGAATGGCCTGATCTCTATAAAGAAATAGAGATTAATAGCTATGAAGAGGGAGGCTCTTTGTTAGGTAATATTTTTGCAATTACTTCAGCTTCTGCTGCCTATACAAAGACTCTGTTGGATAAGCCTGTAGACAAATCTTCCTGGTCAATGTCTCCTCAAACAGTAAATGCATATAACAATTTATTAAATAACGAAATAGTCTTCCCGGCAGGGATACTTCAAGCGCCCTTCTATGATGTAAATGCATCCCGGGAACAAAATCTTGGTGGAATTGGTGCCATAATAGCTCATGAAATTACCCATGCCTTCGATAATAATGGTTCTCAATTCGACGGGTATGGAAATATGAACAATTGGTGGACTGAAGAGGATTATCAGACCTTCCGACAAAAATGTCAGGATGTAATTGGTCTTTATGACGGCCTTGAAATTATACCAGGAGCTATTGTCAGTGGAGAGCTTACAGTTTCTGAGAATGTTGCAGATATAGGGGGCGTAGCCTGCGTATTGGAAATCATGAGCAGTATTCCAGATGCTAACTATGAGGAGTTCTTCGAAAGCAACGCTAGGATATGGAGGATGACAGCAACGCCGAAAACCTATCATCTTTTAACCCAGGAGGATGTACACTCTCCTAGCAAGCTTAGAAGTAATATGGTCTTGAGAAATTTCCAGGAGTTCTACGACACCTATGATATAGATGAAGATGATTATATGTATCTGGCTCCTGAGGGCAGGATAATTATCTGGTAAGGATAAGCCTTTCGTTAAGAATTCAGCGGCTACAGTTTTTTACTGTAGCCGCCTTTTAAACTATAGTCCTTTCTGCTCGAGCACGCGAATCATCAAATATAGAGCTTCATTTATAGGGGTTGGGATGCCATGCTTTTTTCCAAGCCCAATTACTGCAAGGGCAAAGCTTTCAACCTCGGTCTTTCTCCCGGCTTCAACATCTTGAAACATTGAGGTTTTACCTTCAGGAGAGAGTGTCTTAAAAATTTCAATAAACTCATCTATGTCTGATTCGTAAAGAGCGACCCCTTCCCTTTCAGCTATAGGTATAACCTCTCTGCAGGCTAAAGCCAAGAGCTTTTGGGCTTCGGGCACTTTCCCGTAAACACCATATGGAGCCTTTAATATGGCGGAGGTTTGGTTGACTCCAACATTCATCATGAACTTCCACCACATTTCTCTTCGGATATCTTCAGGGATGGAATAACTGATACCAGCCTTCTTAAAAATATCAGCAGCTAATTTCGCCTTCCCCTTAACCTCGGGATAGTATTCGCCGAATACAATTTTCCCGCTGTTAGTGAATTTCACCTGTCCATCTTCTCTTACTGCATCTGTTCCGACACAGAATCCGTGCAGAACCTTATCTCTTCCAAAAGCTTCGCTTAATTCATCTTCGCTTGTGATACCGTTTAACAATGAGAGAATTATTGTGTCCTTACCAACTAAAGGCCTGATTGTGTCAATTGTTTCTGTAAGATTATGCCCTTTAACAGCTATTATGATAAACTCAGCTTTGTCGGAATCCGGGTACGGCACCACATAATCAAATGAATAATCCTTATCATTTATTATTGAGCTCTTGTTATATCTTCTGGCCCTTTCCTCATCCACTACAATTTTGACACTGCTTCGATCATAATCGTATAACATGGATCCATAGGTTGCCCCTACTGCTCCAAGGCCTATTATATGTACAGTTTTAATCTTCATCAGCATATTGAACCTCCTGAAAATATATGAATTATGTATTTTAGTAATGAAACTATCAATACTAAAAAGCATAGGGTCTTTTATAGTATGGATATAGGTTGTTTAAGTCAGTTTATAATAGTATAACGGAAATATAATAGTTTGCCCAACATAATATTGGAAAAGCATTTCTTGAAATATATGATATAACAAGTTAAGATTACTATGTATATCCATGGCTCGAATGCATAGAGACTGAAGGAGTTTTTAAAAGGGTCATACAGGATAACTAGAATATGAATGTACATGGAGGCTTGCTATAGACTATGAAAAATAAGGTAAAGAGAATTGTAGCTTCGGTGGTATGTATAATGATTATATTATCATTTATATTAAGCACCATACTGATGAATCTGCGTTAGTTCTGTTGTATTTAAGCAGGATGAAACCTTGCATCCTGCTTGCGAAATACTCTTATCACTTTTGTATGCCCTGCCAGGTAGTGTTTTTCTTACCATCATACTTGATGGGGTTGGCCTTTTCTTTCGAATGCTTTGCCTTGCCCTGAAGTTCGGGCACAGGATAGAATTCGTTTTTATCAAAGTGTTGTTTTTTATTGCTTTCGGTTCCATGAGGTTTTTCTGGATCAGGCCGGCGCATCCCTTTTTTAGCCATAAATAAAGCTCCTCTCATTTAATAAATCAATTATAGTTTTTATCCAATAACCATAAATAAATACAGAATCAGTTTTACTTTTTTCAAAAATTGAGTAGCAAATTTGGACGAGCCTGAATAGTATGTAATGAGCTTGTTCGACATACGAAGAACATCATAGAGAAAGAAAGGAGTGAGAAAATGAAGAAGAAAGTTATTCAGGTTCCGATAATTGTAGGAAAAGGATCAGAGCAATTTTTTGTCGAGAAGGAAATTAAAATTTCACCTCCAAACCCACCTATATATAAAATTGAGAAGATTGATAAAAAGGTAGTTATCACCGATGCTCATGTTATTCCGGGTAAGGTCATTTTCAATGCTTACATATGGAAAAATGTAGCATATAAGACAGTGGAGGAAGTGTGTGACGGTGTGGTAAGTGGCCCTATTTACCATGCAACCTTCAAGATTCCATTTGGCGGATTTGTTGAAATGAAGCCTATCGGATGTGATTGCGTCAAAGAAAGCGATGTTGCTGAATTACTCGAGGCCTGCGTTGAAGGCGAAAAGGATTTCCTGTTCGACGAAGCAATCTGCAAGGGACAGAAGGTATACAACTGCCTTTTAGAAAAGGATGTTGTTAAAATTACCTTTAAGGTAATCAGATATGAACATATTCCCCTTTGCTTAGAAGAAGAAAAGAAATTCTGTGACGACTTTGACAAAAAGGATGATAAATGCGATAAGAAGGATAAAAAAGACAAATTCGATGATGGCTGCAAGGACGATTGTTATGAGAAACGATACGATTGTCGTGGAGATTACTACGCAAAATGTCGCGGAAGCTATAACCAGAAATGGTAAAAATAAATAAATAAGATTTGCCTTTGCTGATTTGCTGCACATTAGTAAATTAGCTCAAATAAGATCCTCACATTTCATTAAGCGCAGGGCAGGAGACTGTCCTGCGTTTAAGATATGGTGCCGCTGGTTGCAGAAGACGGGGTTGTTTTCTTTTGGTTATATATAATTTTCCCCCGGCTTAAGCTGACCTGCCCTTTGCCTTCCATTTCCTTAAGTAGGCGGCTGACAACCTCCCTGGCAGTTCCAATCTCAGAGGCAATATTTTCATGGGTTGCATATAGAGGATATGCACCTCCAGCAGTTTTAGTAATCAGAAAATCAGTAAGACGATCGCTTGTACGCTTAAAGGTAATGTTCTCAACAAGTCCCAGCAGAGAATAAAACTTTGCGGACATAGAGGTAAAGAAGAATTTTTGAATTGCCGGGATCTCGTAAAAGCATTTCTTGAATGTTTCAACTGGTATCAAAACAATTTCTGATGCTTGTTCGGTAGCAGCTGCGACAGGAAAGGGTATGTCTCCTGTGCCCATGATACAAGCTATTGTGAGAACACAGGTTTCGCCCCTGCCAATGCGAAACAGAGTGATCTCCTTACCATCTTCAGATAATTTATAGATTCTGATGGTTCCTGAAAGGACAAGTACTACACCGGAACAGCTTTTGTCTTCATCAAGCAGAACCATGTCAGGACCTAGTTTCTTGTGGTATAGCATATTAAAAAACTGGTCCTCTTTATCACCTAATTCATTTACGAAGGGAAAGACTTTTTTGATATCGGCTATTACTTTATCATTAAGCATTGTATCCTCCCAAAAAAATAGCAACTTAGCACTAAAAAAGAGGCGTACAAGCGTTTAGCTTATAACACCAGATCCAATTAAAAAGTGGGTGTCAATTAGCTTCACCACAATAAAATAATAGCATACAAAAATAAAAAAAGACAGGGAACCCTGCCTTTTCTCATTCTTATGCAAGAGGATAGACGAAAATCATGTTAAAGGATCATATTCTTAAAATCCTCTTTACTTCTGAACCCTACGACCTTGTTAGTTGCTTTTCCTTGCTTAAAGGCTATAACTGTTGGTAT
>JAAYTU010000014.1 GCA_012523705.1 Clostridiaceae bacterium | reverse complement strand
TTTCGCAGCGGTCTTCTTAGCAGTAGTAGTCTTTGTTGAAGCTGCCTTTGATGAAGTAGTCTTTTTAGCAGTAGTTGTCTTTTTTGCTGCTGTCTTTGTTGTCGTAGCCTTTTTAGTAGCGGTTGCCTTTTTCGCAGTTGTTTTAGTAGTCTTTTTAGCTGCAGCTTTCTTTGTTGCTGAAGCTTCTTCAGTCTCAGCCGTTTTTCTAGCTCGGGTAGTTGTTGTTTTTCGGGATGTTTTCTTAGCTACTGCCAAGCTATAGTTTGCTCCGGAGTTATTATCCCAGTTTCCTATAGAATCAACAAATGCACAATTTAGGCTTCCGGCCTGAGCTATTTTAACACTTGCAACAAATGCATCATCCTTTAATTCCATATCTATGGTTTCAGCATTTTCCCATAATTCATTATAGCCAATGTGAACCTTTACATCAGTAGCACCGGAATTCTTTAATAGTCCAGTATAGATAATTTCAACAGTTTCTCCTGCTTTAGCTGCAGCACATGAAAAAATTACACCGTTTTCTTCAAAAACTTGCTTTTTCATTGTATACGTCGCTCCTTTTTTTAGGCCTTTAAGACAAGCCATTTCAAAGACAATTATATATTACTATTTTATGGATGTAAAGGCGATTGGGGAAGTTTGGTTTGATTAAGTAAAAATTGGTATACAACAAACAATAATTTGTGCAATTTACCTATACAATCTCGGTCTGAAAACCTGTATTAATGCCGATATCAGTAGCATTGGGCAATCGTAATTATTTCCAAATGATTGTAGGATTATGGGAAGACAATGTGGTAAATATTCCTCACTTCATACAATTATTAATTAAAAGAGGGAATTGATATTTTCAATCCCCTCTTTTTCGAATCCAATATTTTTCAAAAGGTTATATATGCTTTATACCGGTTTAGGCTTTAGGAGCCTGATCCAAAACAACAGGTGTAGATCTATAGCCTACTCCCATGCGATCTATTCCCATATCAATCAGCTGTAGGAAATGTTCTCTTGTTCTGATTCCGCCGGAACCCTTGATCTTGCAACGGCCCTTTGCAGTATCCATCATAATCTGAATAATCTCAGGGGTAGCGCCTTTAGACTCTCCGCCTGTGTAGAATCCGGTTGAGGTCTTGATAAAATCAGCACCTGCAGCAATTGATGCTTCAGTAGCCTGTTTCACTTGTTCAATGGTAAGAGCGTCGGTTTCAAAAATGACTTTTACTGCAGTCCCATATTTGTGGCAAACCTCCACAACCGCTCTGATATCTTCTTCAACCTTGTCCATTAGTCCACTTCTAATCCAGCCATAATTTGCGACGATATCCAATTCGAAAACATCGCCGTCCTTACAGATTTCTTCTGCTTGCATTACCTTGGATTTTGTAGTTGACAGGCCGAAGGGGAAATCACAAACAACGCAGATTTCTGTTTCTGTACCTTTTGTCATCTCACGTGCAATATCAAGGGCGGATGGATTAATGCATACTGTTCTGCAGCCAAAATCGATACCCTCCTGGATATACTTTCTGATTTCACTCTCTGTAAATTCGGGTTTTAATACCGACTGGTCGATGTAGGATGCTAATTCCTTAACTGTCATTTCGCTTGCTTTCTTTGTAGGCTTCATAAATTATTTACCCCTTTCCCTATACATTAATGTAAATGTATGATTTGTATGATACATTTATTATATACGCAATAATATACAAAATCAAGCATTTTTTTGGGATTATTATAGTAAGTTATAATAATAATCCTTGGGTTAAGCAAAAAAAATATCCCAAAATCTGAGATTATCAGTATGTTTCGGGATATTCCAAGAGCTAATAATTATTATGTAGTTTTTAATATAATTTATACTTTGATTTGAAGGTTAATTTATAGGTTTATCTGTCTGTTCAATTCGACTAAATGCTTGTTTGGGTTTGAATTCTTATAAAGATCAAGGGTGAAAATAGTTTTGTCGGACCGGGAAACTGATGTTGTCAGCTCGAATACAAAGCCTGAATCAAGGTATGAGATTCGCTTAATTTTATAGCCCGGAGCCTTGGTCTTTATTTCTAGAAGCTTCGCATATTCTTTTTCAATGATTATTGCTTCTATGGTTTCAATTGCATGATAGAGCTGAAGATTATAGTAGTTACTTAATGTATTATATAAAGAAGCAGTAGAAAAGTCATATTTTTCAATTCCGGGGCAAAGATAATATGGTATGTAAGTTGATTCAAGTATGATAGGTTCGTCATCAGCGCAACGAAGTCTTTTCAGATGGAAAGCCTTTGACTGACCACGGGGAAGCTGAAGCAGTTGAGCAGTATTTTCATCCACATCAACTACTTTGTTAATAAGTACAGTCGAGGATGGAGTTGCTCCAGCATCCGTTATGCTTTCAGAGAAATTATACATATAGTTTATGTTTCGCTTCAGCTTTTGATCTGCAACAAAGGACCCCTTTCCCCTATAGCGAACCAAGAACCCCTCCTCCACTAAGCGATTCATAGACTGGCGAACAGTTGTCCTGCTGATGTTTAATAGCTCGCTCAAGGCATTCTCGGTGACTATTCTATCACCTGGTTTTAGAACTCCTGCTTGTATCTGAATCTTAATATATGAAGCAAGCTGTTCATAAAGGGGAGTATTGGTGTCTGGCGAGAATTTAAATGTCTTCATGATGTAATTAGTATCCACGGCTGTTCCCTTCCTTCAATAGTTAATAATAATTATCATGCTTTTCAATAAGTCTCCATAATTTACATTGTACAAAACCCTAATGTATATATTAATATAATTTGTATCATTTGTATACTACTAATTAAACACAGCTGTTAATTCCCATAATTCCAAGCGACTATTGAGGGTATTAATTATTAGAAATTGCTAAAAATATTTAGCAAAACTTATAGACAAACAGAATTGTCGGTGTTATAATGATTGTATCATACAAATGCAACAAACGGGACAACAAGTTGAGGAGGATTAAAATGGCACATAAGTCATCAGTTTCTGCAAAATCAGGCAATACGATATTTAATAATTCTATCCAGAAACTAAAGTCTTTCGGTATATTATGGGTATTGATTGCCATAATAATTATTGCATCAATTTTAGAGCCAACTTTTTTAAAGTTTAGTAATGTAGTAAACATTATTCGTCAGATTGCTATCAATGGCATTATTGCCGTTGGTATGACATTTGTTCTTTTAACAGGGGGAATTGATCTCTCGGTTGGAGCAAGTGTCGGTGTAGTAGCAGTAACAGTTGCCATGCTGTTCCAAAAAGGCGTTAATCCGGTGCTTGCCATTATTATCGGCCTAGTAATAGGCGCGGCAATCGGTTTCATCAATGGTCTTGGCATAACAAAGGGTAAAATAGTTCCCTTTATCATGACCTTGGGAACATTGACAGCCTTCCGCGGATTGGCGCTGTATATAGCAAACGGTTCACCTCAGAGCTGGAGGAAAAGCGGCGTAGATATTAAGTTCCTAGGTCAGGGAGATTTGTTCGGAATTCCTGTTCCGGTATATATCTTCTTTGCGGTATTGATTATCGCACACCTTATATTGAAGTATACAGCCTTTGGCCGAAGCGTATACGCAATTGGCGATAGCCGTGAGGCGGCAAGACTAAGCGGAATAAATGTAGTGAGGACAGAGTGGCTTGTCTATATAATCTCAGGATTTTTAGCAGGACTATCCTCGTTGATACTGATATCACGTTTAAGTGTTGGTGAGCCTACAGCGGGGGAAGGTGCTGAGCTTGATGCAATCGCCATGTCAGTAATTGGTGGAACCAGTGCTAGTGGTGGTATTGGTGGTGTGATAGGAACACTGGTGGGAGCAACTCTTCTGTCAGTTATTGCGAACCTTCTCAACATTATAGGTGTTTCACCTTTTATTCAAAGAATAGTGAAGGGTATAATCATTATCCTTGCTATACTACTTGATCAAAACCAGAAAAAGCGTAAGGCATAACAGAATATGCCATTAACAGGTGCCCATATCACAGGGCGTGATTTTATTATAAATTTTATTATTAGGGGGAAAATCTAATGAAAAAAAGACTAATCTTTTCATTGCTAGCAGTTATTTTAGTAATGGCTATGCTAGTAGGGTGCACAGGAAATGCTGCACCACAGGCAACAAACTCAAATGAACCATCACCTTCTGAAAGCCCTGCAGATAAGAAATATAAAGTAGGTTTTTCACAAGGAACAATGAACCATCCTTTCAGAGTTGCTATGGTTGAGGAAAACGTAGCATACGCGAAAGAGCATTATCCAAACATGGAGATTATCGTGACAGACGGCAACAACGACTCATCCAAACAGGTTGCAGACGTTGAAGACTTGATTGCACAAGGTATTGATTTACTTGTGATTTCTCCTCTGACAGCTGAGGCGCTGACAGATGTATGTGAAAAGGCTATGAAGGCAGGCATTCCTGTTCTTACTCTCGACAGAAATGTTAATACCGAAGTAACCAGCTTTATCGGTGCAGAGAACAGACCTATGGGTGTTGCATCAGCTAAGCTATTGGCTGAAATGCTTGACGAAAAAGGCAGAATAATTGAAATCCAGGGTACAGCAGGAGCATCAGCTACAATCGATCGTCATGAAGGATTTATTGAAGAGCTAGCTAATTATCCTGAAATGGAAATTATTGCAGAGCAATATTGCGATTATCTTCGTGAGAATGCAATGAGATACATGGAAGATATGCTACAGCGTTTTGGACCTGGCGAAATTGACGCAGTTTATACTCACAATGATGAAATGGCATTAGGTGCTGTTGAAGCAATCAGAGCTGCAGGCCGTGAAGACGAGGGTATAAAGGTTATAGGAATGGACGGAACCGAGGTTGCATTTGAAGCTATTCAGAATGGTTCTATGGCATTTACAGTTGTTTATCCATACTGTGCACCAGAAGGAATTCAATATGCATACAAGGTACTTACCGGGGAAAAAATAGATACACGCATTCAGCTTGACACAGCAATTGTAAGCGAAGAAAACATTGACGAATGGATTGGTAAAGGTCTGTAAGATTCAAGACCAAAGCCAAGATACTGTATAGAGTTAGTAATGTAATATAGGCTAGGCGGGGCTTTGCCCCGCCAAATAGAAGAATCTCATAGTAAGCCCAGGTATAGTAAGCAGATTCTTCGACAGGGACAACCAGTAAAGTATTTTTGGAGGATTATTAGGGGGGTTTCCAATGCTCGTAATGAATAACATATCAAAGGAGTTTCCTGGTGTAAAGGCACTTGACGATGTTTCTATATCAGTAAAGAAGGGGGAAATACATGCATTGATTGGCGAAAACGGTGCAGGTAAGTCAACCCTTATGAAGATCTTGTCAGGGGCTTATGTCAGTGATTCAGGAGAAGTGATTGTAGATGGAGAGAAAATAAAAAATCCGACTCCTGCATTGATGATAGAAAAGGGAATAGCAGTTATATATCAGGAGCTGATGCTTTTAGAGCATAGGACAGTTGCTGAAAATATCTTTATTGGTCGTTATCCTAAAAACAGATATGGCATGGTTGACTATAAGAAGATGAGAGATGAGGCCTTGAGAATATCTCAGGAGCTTCAGCTGGATCTGGATCCGGATGCCATAGTAGGTGACTTAAGTGTAGCCAAGAGGCAGATGGTTGAAATTGCCAAGGCTATGTCCCGTAATGCAAAAATAATAGTATTGGACGAACCGACTGCTACATTAGGGGAAGCAGAGCTCGAAGGACTTTTCGCCCTTGTAAAGTCTCTTGCCAAAAAAGGTATAACCTTTATATATATATCACATCGCTTAAGGGAAATCTTTGAGCTCTGCACTACCCTTACTATTTTAAAGGACGGTAAGAAGGTAGAAAGCGGCAAAGTCAGTGACTATGATACCGATATGCTTGTAAACAGAATGGTTGGAAGGGATATGTCGGATATCTATCCTAAAAAGGAGCGTAATATCGGGAAAGAAATTTTGTGTGTAGAGAACCTTACAAGAAAAGGCATCCTGCACGATGTAAGCTTTTGTTTGAGAAAAGGAGAGATTCTGGGAATAGCAGGTCTTGCAGGTGCAGGGCGTACTGAAATCCTTCGTGCAATTATTGGTGCTGATCCTGTTGATGGCGGATGCGTAAAGATTAAGGGTAAAAACGTTAAGTTCAGAAGCCCAGCCGATGGAATCAGGGCTAAATTGGGTATAGTTCCTGAGGAAAGAAAAACTCAAGGACTGATGCTGAAGCAGAACGTAACCTACAACACAAGTATAGCTTCATTAAAGAAGTATATGACAAACGGATTGATAAACACAAGGAAGGAAAAACAAATAGCCAAAGATTATGTGGACCTGTTCCACACAAGACCGGGCAAAATCGATGTAATTACTCAAAACATGAGTGGTGGAAACCAGCAGAAGGTTGTTTTATCCAAATGTCTGGCCTGCGATTGTGAGATCCTTCTGGTGGATGAGCCTACAAGAGGTATTGACGTAGGAGCAAAACAAGAAATCTATAACATCTTAAATAATCTGGTTAAGGACGGAATGTCGATAGTAATGGTTTCCTCCGAGCTCCCTGAGCTTCTGGGGGTCTGTGACAGAATTATGGTTATGAATGAAGGCCATATGATGGCAATTGTCGATGCCGAGGAGGCAAATGAGGAATTGTTGATGTCATATGCGACAAAAGAGGTTCCGGTTAAGATGTAATTGGTAATTGCCTAGGGTTATAAGAAAGACAGGTGATTAAATGCTAAAAAAACTACTTCCCGAGGGAATTAAACGAGAAGAACGAACAAAGAAACTAAATGAAGCAATGAGGGGAGTAAAACCTGCAATATGCGTGGAAAGGGCAAAGCTTTTAACAGAAAGCTATAAACAGACTGAAGGCGCTCCGAACATATTGAGGCGCGCGTATGCCCTTACTCATGTTCTTAAGAATATGACTATTTTTATAGACGAGGATGAGCTAATTGTAGGAAATCATGCCAGCAAGCCACGCTCTGCCCCACTATTTCCTGAGTTTGGTTCATTTGATAAAAAAGAGCTGGATCTGATGCCAGTCAGAAATGTTGATACATTGCAGATTACAGAGGAGGATAAAAAGTACCTTCTTGAAGAGATTTATCCATGGTGGAAGAATAAGAATACGGGGGACATGGCCCGCTATTATATAGATGATAAAATAATGGAAGTTTTAAATTCTCAATACCGCGTATTTGACCCCATCAGTCGCACTAGAAGTGGTTACGGTCATTACATTCCTAATATTGAAACTGTTCTTAAAAAGGGATTTGCCGGCCTTGAAAAGGAAGCAAAGGAACATATTGAGAATTTAGACATACTTGATCATGATTATACTGAGAAGATTCATTTTTATAAATCTGTTCTCATTATTATAGAAGGCGTTAAGTGCTTTTCTGAACGTTATGCAGCTCTGGCCAGGAAAATGGCTGGGGAAACAGATGATACAAGGCGTAAAAAAGAGCTTGAGCTTATTGCCTCTGTATGTGACAGAGTGCCCTACTATCCGGCGGAAAGCTACTACGAGGCATTGCAATCCTACTGGTTTACCATTTTGATTGATTACATATCTCAAAATGGTTCTGCTATTTCAGCAGGCCGATTCGATCAGTATATTGCTCCTTACTATGATAAGGATATTGCCGATGGAGTATTAGTCAGAGAAGAGGCAAGAGAGCTGCTTGAAGCCCTATGGGTTAAGCATAGTGATGTTATTAAAGCAGGTACTTTTAGCAGCGCAAGAAATAATGGCGGATTTGCCACTACAATTAATGTCGTTTTATCGGGCGTTGGTAAGGATGGTAATGATGCAACTAATGATTTTTCATATCTTTGCCTTGATGCTGAGTCCAGTGTTTTCAACTCGGAGCCAAATGTGAGCATTAGAGTATCTAAAAATACTCCCGACAAGTTTATTGAAAGGGTATTGGAAATACTGGTTGAGAAAGAAGGCGGAAAGCTGCCTCTGTTTAATGATGATGCCATTATAGATGCTCTGGTTAAGGATAAAGCTTCATTGGAGGATGCAAGGGATTACGCCATTGTTGGATGTGTTGAGCCTACACCAAGCGGTAATACCATGGGTATTACAAATGCCTGTTATTTTAATCTGGCAAAATGCTTAGAGCTTGCCCTTAATGATGGAGTATGTGCCTTTAGCGGTCAGCAGATGGGTCCTAAAACAGGAAAGGCGGAGGATTTCACCAGCTTTGAGCATATTTTAAAGGCATATGAAACACAGGTAAGATATTTTACTGATATGATGGTGAGCTCTCTTAATTCCATAGAGATACTACATTCTAAATTTGGTCAGCATATATTCTGCTCCATGCTTCTTGACGGTTGTATGGAAAATGGAAGGGATTGCACCGAAGGGGGAGCAAAGTATAACTATATTGGAGTTCAGGGTGTTGGTGTGCAGGATGTAGGTGATTCTTTGACCGCAATTAAAAAGGCTGTTTTCGAGGATAAACTGGTAACCATGCAGGAGCTGTTGGATGCTCTGCAAAGCAATTTCACCAACAATGAAATTTTGAAGCACAGACTCATTAATAAAATCCCTAAGTATGGAAATGATATTGATGAGGTTGATGATATGGTAGCATGGGCAGCAGAACAGTATTGTGCTTGCTTTGATGATAAGTATGATTTCCGTGGCGGGAAATTCCGTCCCGGCTTATTCTGTCTGTCTTCCAATACACCCCTTGGACGCCAAGTGGCAGCTCTGCCAAGCGGCCGTGAATCAGGAACTCCCCTTGCTGATGGTGGCGTGTCACCTAAGCATGGTATGGACACCAATGGTCCGACAGCTGCAGCAAAATCTGTGGCAAAGCTGAATCATGATCGGGCTGTCAACGGAGTGAATTTTAACCTGAAATTCATACCCACTATTTTAAAAACAGAAGAGGATAAGCACAAGCTTATTGATCTGATTCGTGCGTATTTTTCTTTGGGTGGGTTTCATATTCAATTTAATATTCTGACACAGGAAAAACTGATTGACGCACAGAAGCATCCGGAAAAGCATCGCAGTCTGGTTGTTCGTGTGGCGGGATACAGTGCATTCTTTGTAGAATTAGACAGAGATATACAAAATGAAATTATAGCTAGAACTGTTCAACAGGTTTCATGAAAGGAAGATAACTATGTATGATCTTTGTGCAATAGGAGATATATTAATAGACTTTACACCTATGGATCCATCGCCATCAGGGAATTTAGTATTTGAATGCAATGCCGGTGGAACTATAGCCAATTTAGCTGCTGCAGCAGGCAAATTAGGGCTCAGAACCCTTATGGTGGGCAAAGTGGGCTATGACGAATTGGGTAAAAACATAAGAGGTAAGGTTGAAAGCTGCAATGTGGACATGAGTGGATGTAAAGCAGACCCTGAAGCCTTTACAACCCTGTCTCTTGTTACTCTCAACAATGGAGAAAGAAGCTTCACTTTTTCAAGGAAATATGCTGCGGACATAAGATTAACACTTGAGGATGTTCCAATGGAAAAGGTGTTAGCCTCCAAAGTCCTGCATTTTTCAGGCATGTGCCTTACAGATCAACCAATTCGTGATACAACCTTTCACGTGATAAATGAGGCTCGACAAAAGGGAATGCTGATTACATTGGATGTTAATTATAGAGAAAGTCTCTGGGCCAGCCAGGAAGAGGCTATAGAGATAATAAGAAAGTCACTTTCTTATGTAGATATATATAAGTCTTCCGAAGAGGAAATTGCCCTGCTTACAGGAGAGGAAGATCTTGAGAAGGCAGCCAAAAAAATTATTTCCTATGGTCCGAAGATGGTCATAGTATCCTGCGGCCCTAAAGGATCCTTCTACTATTATAATGGTTGGACGGGTTGTCAGAACACATATGATACAAAGCCTGTCGATACAACAGGTGCCGGAGACTGCTTTATGGCAGCTGTGCTGTATAGAATTATTAAGCGTGGCAATATTGATGGGATGACGCAAAATGAAATAGAAGATATTTTAGATTTCGCCAATGCCGCAGGTGCCCAATCTATAACTAATCGGGGGGGAGTATCTTCTGTCCCTGCAATCAGTGAGATAGAAAACTGCATGAAAACTGTTCCAAGGCTGGTGAAGTCATGAATGCTGAAAATGCCCGCACAATAACTGGTACAGTCTTTGATATTCAGCGCTATAGTATACATGACGGCCCTGGAATACGCACTATTGTATTTTTAAAAGGATGTCCTCTTAGCTGTAAATGGTGCTCCAATCCTGAATCCCAGGCCTACGAACCTCAGGTTTTCTATGTAAAATCCAAATGCATTGGTTGCGGCTTATGTGAGCGTAGCTGCCCTAATAATGAAGTGAAGTTGACCGAGGACGGGCTTTTGATAGACTGGAAAGCTATCAATGCCTCCAAGGATTTAAGCTGGGTAAATGTTTGCCCAACCGGTGCACTTGGCGTTAAAGGTGAAAAGATGACAGCCCAAGAGGTTTTCGACATCGTAATGAGAGATAAGGTTTTTTATGATCAAAGCGGGGGCGGATTAACTCTTTCTGGGGGTGAACCGTTGGTTCAATCTGAATTTGCCCTTGAACTGCTTAAGATGCTCCATGACGCAGGCGTTAATACAGCTATTGAAACTACAGGAGCTGTAGATAAAAAGGTGTTGTTGGATGTTCTGCCCTATACCGATCTCTTTCTGTATGATTTTAAGCATTGGGACAATGAGATTCACAAAAAGTATATCGGTGCTTCAAACAGCCATATAAAAGAAAACTTAAAAATGCTTGCAGAGAAAAAGGCAAATATATTGGTGCGAGTACCTGTAATTCCGGGCGTCAACGATACTGAAAAATTTGTATCCAAGGTAATCTCCGAACTTAAGGAATACGGAATTGATAAACTTGCACTGCTGCCCTTCCATCAATACGGGAGCGGGAAATATGTTTCTTGTGGAATGACTTATGAAATGCAGGATTTCAAACCTCCTGCAGAGGATAAGATTGAAGAGCTGAGAAAAATAATTTCAGATGCAGGTTTTAGTAATAAATAAGACAGATTAGACAGGGGACGGGAAAAACACAGTACCGCCCCCTTTGCTGACCCTGTCGCACAGTGGAGGTAATTATGCTAAACATAGGAATTTTAGGATGCGGGAAAATGGGAAGAGTCCACGCAGAAGTGTTCGCAAAGAATAAAAATTGCAGAATTACGGGATTGTATAACAGAACTATCGAAAAGGCAGCAGAAATTCAGAAAAATCATCCGGAGGCTAAAATATATAGCAGTTGGCAGGATATGATTAATGATCCTGATATAGATGTTATAACAATTAGCACACCACAGGCCGACAGGCTTGAAAAATACAAACTGGCAATAGAGCAGGGCAAGCATGTATTTTTAGAAAAGCCTATGGGATACGGACTAAGGGATGTAAAGGAGACCCTTGAGTTGCTTGAAGATAGTAACTGCTGCTTCTATGCTGATTCACAAATAAGAAGTCAGCCAACAATTCTTGCTATAAATAAAGAGCTTTCCAGAATAGGTCAGATATTTCACATAGATTTGGAATTCTCTATGTATCGGGAGGAAATAAAGTGGAAGCATAAGTTGATTTCAGGCGGAGGTATCCTGAGAGAACTTTGTGGACATTTAATAGATCAGGCAGCTGATTGGCTCGGGGAGCCAGAGTGTATAACCGCCAATAATAAAATAGTATTGCCCGGTCGTGAAGTAGAGGATTATACAATTAATATGGTAGAATATAAGAACGGTGCAACCTTGCTGCTGCAGGGAAGCTATTTTGATCGAAAGGGAATGCTCTATAAAGGTCGTATTCTAGGCCGGAAGGGTCAGATAAACTTTACGTTCAGCTCCTATTTGCCATCGGATGCATGGGCAGAGATTTATATTGGGGATAAGAGGGAAGACATTACCATTTCTATTCCAGAGGATGGGGATATAAACAGCGTA
This sequence comes from Clostridiaceae bacterium, assembly GCA_012523705.1. Lineage (GTDB taxonomy): Bacteria > Bacillota > Clostridia > DSM-8532 > DSM-8532 > DTU059. Next base: position 23,264 of record JAAYTU010000014.1, on the reverse strand, counting down.
TATCCGGGACATATGGATAGCTTCAAAAAAGAGATTGATAGATTTGTTGAATGTGTATTAAATGGTGAAAAGGCAGTTGATACCCTTACAAAGGAATGGAATACTACTCAGCTTATAGCTGCCTCTTATGAATCATCACGGACAGGTAACAAGATATTCTTACCTCTTGAGGACTTTGATTCTGACAATCTGAAGGATTGCTATCAATATTTTTAATCAAGAAGCAGGAGATTATTATGGCAAAAATAGATCTACACATGCATTCAATATATAGCTGTGACGGAGAGTATACTCCCGAAACCCTTGTGTCTATTGCTGATAACGCAGGACTTAAGGCAATAGCCATAACTGATCATAACACGACCATGGGCGTGGATGAGGGTATTGAAGCAGGGAAGAAGTTTGGCATAGAGGTAATACCGGCTGTAGAGCTTGATTGTATTCATAATGATGTTGTATTTCATATTCTAGGTTATTTTATTAATCATAAAGCTAAAGCCTATGCCAAAGTGGATGAAGATATACGGAATCAGGAAATAATAGCGGCGAAAAAGAGGATTGATCTGGTAAGAAAAATGGGCATTGAACTTGACCCTGATGAGGCCATGAGTTATGCAAAAGATGGCTTTGTTACAGGTGAGATTATTGCAGAAATCGTACTAAACAAGCCCGATAGCCATAAGAATCCACTTCTTAAGCCTTTTCTGCCGGGAGGCTCAAGGGCGGACAATCCTTATGTAAACTTTTACTGGGATTATTGTTCTCAGGGAAAGCCAGCCTATGTTCATATTAATTATATTTCCATGGAGGAAGCTGTTTCTTTAGTCACAGAAACAGGCGGAGTACCCGTATTAGCTCATCCGGGAAACAATCTGAAGGGCAGGCTGCATCTTCTTGATAGCATAGTTAAGCAGGGAGTAAAGGGGATAGAGGCCTACAGCAGTTATCATACTCTTCAGGAGAACCAATACTTTTTGCAGAAGGCAGAGGAATTTTCTCTTGTTGTTACAGGGGGAAGCGATTTCCACGGAAAAACAAAGCCTTCAATATCTATGGGACAGTATGGAATGGCAGGGGATGGCCTTGAGCTCTTAGACAAATTAAGGGCATTGAAAGGCTAAAATAATTGCTCTATAAAAAGGTTCTAAAACAAATGTCGGGGAGGTACGAAATTAATCCTACATTCCCCGACATAATTATGTCCAAAAGCACATCTAGATAGCGCAATTTGATATAGAAGATTTATGTAACAAGTTATTACTTAGCTGAAGGTATAAATGGCCTGATGGATGCCGCTACATTGCTGATTGGCATGGTCTGAAGCAGAACCTTGCCGGGGCCTGTAACCACGGTGTTAAATATTCCTTCGCCTCCGAAGAACATATTTTTCACGCCAGGCACAGTTTTAATATCCATTGTGCAGCTCTCAGACATTGCAGCCAAGTATCCTGTATCAACTATAATGCTTTGACCTGCTTTCAAATCATACTCAACAGCATGACCGTCGATTTCTATAAAGGCTGTGCCGTTGCCAGAAAGTCTTTGCATAATAAAGCCTTCTCCGCCGAACAATCCTGATCCAAGATTCTTGCGGAAATGAAGAGATAGTTCTACTCCAGCTTCTGATGCAAGAAATGCTGATTTCTGTACGATGATATTATTTCCCGGGCTGATTTCAAATGCCCTGATAGATCCGGGGAAGCTTGATGCAAATGCAATCATTCCTTCACCACCAACTGCGGTGTATCTGTTTTGAAAAAAGGAGTCTCCAGAAAACATTCTTCCGAAAGCTTTGCCGATGCCGCCATTTGTTGATGTTTCCATCTTCATGTTAGGACTCATCCAACACATGGAACCTCTTTCAGTAATTAAGGTTTCTCCTTCGTTAACAAAGCAAGTGACTGCTGGTAGTGGCTCGCCAAGGATTTCATATCTCATAATTTGCCTCCTCCATAAAAAATAATTATTCATTTCGGATAATAATATGCCAAGCTTCTGATATTTAGCATAAAATCCATCCAATATCTTTATAAAACTATTATATTGTAATTATTTCCCTAGAACAAGAGACATATAAAAATTTGGTGATATTTAATAACTATTTCTGCAAAAGTTTATGACTTCTATTATGATTAAGTTTCGTAACAAAACAGAAACACAGAATTAACAGAAATAATCTGTCCTCTGAATAACAGATATGGTAAGCTTTTATTTGGAAAGGATTATTATTATCAGGGGGTTCTACATGAGAAAAAAACTACTTAGAATACTTAAGCCAACAGTCGCAGTATTTCTCGCGATAGCATTAGTTTTATCATACTTGCCAGAGAATATTGCACTTGCCTTCATCAATGATTTTTCTTCCACACAGATTTTTCATAATGACGAAAGGGAGATAGCGGAAGGTGTAGTCCTTAACCAATGGATTGGTGCCAACAGCGGCGGGAAAAACAAGGTGGGTAAAACCATTACTTTTAATCCCGCCAGTTCTGATGCAATGATTTATGCTGCATATGGAAACAGTGTGGCTAGCCGGGTAACCTTAAGTAATTTATCCAAAAGAGAGGAAGAACAGGGGTTATCTATAATAGGCGGCATAAATGGTGATTTTTATTATGTTGACACGGGTATTCCGATAGGTCTTCTAGTACAAAATCGACGTTTGATCAGCTACAGTAACACTGACTGGAATGCTGTCGGTTTCAATGCAGACGGCTCTGTAGTTATTGACAAACCTAATATAGAGATGAGTTTTACCACAGGGGGCAATACTCATGTTTTTAGGAATCTAAACAAATCCCAGAACGATTGGGGCCCATATCTTTACACCAGCGATTTTGGACCAAATACAGGCAGCAAGGTGCCCAGTCTTGAAATAGTGCTGGATATAACAGAAGGTGATTTAAGGATAGGAGAACAAGTTAAGGCCGTAGTTTCGGGCATTAAGCTAAATGCTCAATCTACTCCCATTGGCCCGAATCAGCTGGTTCTGTCTGCTCGGAATCATAAGAGCGGATATAGTGTTCTTGGGAATTTCAGAATGGGGGATGAACTGGTTTTCAACTTCAAGGATGTTGAGAATAAATGGGCCGATGTTCAGCAGGCTGTTGGCGGAGACACCATATTAATTAATAATGGTGCAATTGCAAGTGGGTTATCCACATCTGATTATGCTCCCTACTCGGCTGTTGGGGTTAAGGCAAACGGCGAAGTTGTATTCTTTCAGGTTGATGGAAGAAGTACAGCCAGCCAGGGTTTATCAAGTGCCGAAATGGCCCAATTCCTGCATAAGCTTGGATGTGTTAAGGCCTTAAAACTTGATGGCGGCGGTTCTTCTGCGATTATTGGCAGGATGCCGGGATATAATAGCCCCCAATTATTGAACAGTCCTTCCGATGGAAGAGAGCGTGCTAACTCAAACGGTCTTATTCTGATCTCTAAACAAAGTGTGGCTATAAAAGAAGGTACCGCAGTAAAGAGTGATAAAGCTGAGAAACTACATATATATCCAAAAGTGGTATATGCTCTGCCCGGATCATCGGTCAAGCTATCAGTTTTAGCAACCGATGAGCACTATCTTCCTGCGAAGGTGCCTGAGCAAATTAATTGGGCTACCGGAACCGGCACCATTGATTCAAAGGGCAATCTATCAATAGGTGATAAGACAGGCAACTATTCAGTGCTGGCTGTAAGCGGTCTTAGTGGAACTTCTGCCACAGTAAAAGTCCTAGACCAAGTTACATCAATTGCTCCTTCAAAAACAATGTTGACAATGTTACCGGGAGACAAGGTTGATTTAAGCTGCGAAGCTTATTATAAAGGGATTAAGGTCAACTCCCATGACACTTCCTTTACCTGGCAGGTTGAAGGAAATATTGGATCAATAACGCCTGAGGGAGTATTCACATTAACCGCAACAGATGCCAGTCAGGGCCGAATTAAGGTTCAGTATGGAGATACAGCTTCATATATAAATGTGGTTGTTCCATCTGCAAACCTAGATGCCATTGAAGACTTCGAAGGCAATATGAAATGGGGAGCTTCTACGGTCAGATCTAGGTCAGGCAATGTATCACTTATAGAAGACGCAGATTTAGCAAGATCGGGTAAGGGATTGTTAAAGCTGGATTATGATTTCACATTGGATTCAGGTGTTGAAGCCGGTGTAGCAGGTGTCTATGCCTATATGACAGCTCCGGGTTCAAATGCTAAAATAGAAACACCCGTTCCCGGAAATCCAAGTGCTATAGGAATGTGGGTTTACGGAGACAATAGTAAGGCCTGGTTAAGAGCTAATGTAAGAGATTCGAGCGGTCAGACCTTTTATATTGACTTTACTCCCGATTACAATCCAGTCAGTGGAACCGGTGGTATAAACTGGACGGGATGGAATTATGTCGAGGCAAAGATTCCTGATAATAGAAAAGGTCCCTTTGTCCTTGAAACTCCCATAAGGGTTATGTGTTCCAGAGACGAGATGCGCACAAAGGGAACCTTGTATTTTGACCAGATTCGGGCCATTTACGGAGAGGGGTCATCTGACAGGCAAACTACTGCCAAAATTACCTCGCCTCAGGATGGTGCCAGCCTTAAAACCGGCACAGTAGCATTTAATGCCGAGATCATCAAGGGTTCAAATGTAACCGGACTTGATCAAAGCAGCATAAAAGCTATGCTGGATGGTCTGCAATTAGAAGATCTCATTATCGAGGGAGATTCCAATCTGGCTATAAAAGGAGAGCTAGGTTCAGCTTTACCGCTGGCCGATGGCTATCATACACTTACATTGGAATATGCCGATTTAGCAGGAAATAAAGGGGTTAAGACCGTAAGATTTACTGTAGATACCGGAGCACCGCAGGTTTGGGCAACAACTCACCCAACTGTTTTTGAAGGCGGAAACTTTGATACAACTATTGAGATTAAGAATCCGAAAAATCTCAAAAAGGTATATATAGACATCAAGTATGATCCTGATAAGGTTGCTCCTGTTGATCAGGACGGCAATACGGTGGGCATTCAGACTTTATTGGAGCCCTGGGCTAAAAAGGGTAAAATAATTGGTCACAGAGTTGACGCCCAAAACGGCAGAATTATATATGAAATTGATAATTTGACAAATTTATCAAATGGCGAATTAGCTAAGCTTGCTACCATAACCTTTAAAGCTAAGGAAACCATGACAGACAGTACATCTATAGAACTGACTGTAGGAGCTATGATTGTAGAGGGTAATCCTAGAAGTCAAAGGTTTAGTCTTCCGAAAATGAATGTTACTGTTGATTATCCTCTGATACTCGAGGCAAAAAACCTGAACCAGGGAGATACTAGCACCATAACAGTTACCGATAAAGACGGTAATCCAGTTGAGGGAGCGGGGATTTATATTAATGATATATCCTATGCATTCTGGACAACTGATGAAAAGGGACAGGTAGTGACAAATGCTCTTACGCTCACCATGAAAAAAGGCGAGCCTCTAAAAATTCGTGCCAGAAAAGATGGACTATTAAGTAAACCATTAGTTTTAGTTGAATAAGACAGTGGACGGTTCTGTGTCTAATTAGGACGCAGAACCGTCTTTTATCCTGTAGAATATAATATATTGATTAATGGCTTTACCCGGAGTGTTCTATGGGACTTAATAACCGAAGATTCAACATTACTAAGCTGACAGTGATAAGTGCTATCTTGGTTGTGATAGGTGACTTAATCGATTTATTTGTAATTTATCAAGAATACCATGACAACCAGAATAATAAAGCGGGCAATAAATAATGTTATTGAGTCCATCAGTTTGTAAGATAATCAAATATTTCAGAAATACTCTTTCCTTCCACATTACTTCTGAAACTCGCTACCTCTGATGAAACAATCTCAGCCAAGGCTCTTTGCCCCAGAATTTCGACAGGAGCTAAATCATCAGTTAATAACAGAGTGTCCTCGGTCATTTCAACTAAATTATCTTCGATATATCTTGAAATATAATAAAGATCATTGTTTTCGTCTATTTGAGCCTTTGCATTGGTCTTATAGTTTTCAATCATGTTTACATCATCACTTACAAATAAGAGGGAGTTTGTGACCTGTCTGAGGTCTGCCCTGTAAACCTTATTAAAAAGGCTTTTTACTGTATTGGCCAGATACTCAGGAACTCCTGTAAAACTTCCCGATTTTATATTGACATTGACTATTAAGACACCTCCAGGCTTAAGGTGATCCTTTACCTCTTGGAAAAACTCTACTGTTGACATATGAAAGGGGACAGTGATGTCCTGATAGGCGTCGGCCAGGATTATATCATACTGTCTGGCATCTGGTGTTGAAAGAAAGCTGCGTCCGTCATTAACGAATACATTAGCCTCATCTTCCTGAAGGTTAAAATATTCATAGGCCAAGTCAGCAATTTTCTGGTCTATTTCTACGGCATCAATACTTACATTAGGAATATATTTTTTCATCTGCTTTGGGTATGTGCCTGTTCCAAGGCCTAAGACCAATACATCAAGCTCTTTTTCAGGAGACATATCTTCAATAAAATAAGGCGCCATAAGGGCATATTCATAGTAGTAGCCTGAAAGGGAACCATCCTTTTTATAGATGGATTGTACGCCAAAGGCTACATTAGTAGAAAGAATAACCGAATCATCGGTTTCTTCCACCTGTAAATAGTTGTACAGGGATTCCCCTTCATACACTATATCGGATTTCCAGAATGCATAGGAATCGTTTATTGGAATAAGTAATAATACAAATACTAGGATGGCTGTTATAGTGTTTCGTAGCCCGTTTTTACGGGAGAGTATGAAATAAAGTGCGCATACAATATTGAGAAGCAGTGCGAACAATAAAAATGTTTTGCTTGTGCCTATGTACGGGATAGTAAGGAAGGTGGGGATAAAGGTTCCAATAATGCTTCCTATAGTACCCATAGCATATATTTGCCCTGTGATCTTGCCACTGTTTTCGGTATCCTCAACTCCGAGCTTCACAAGATATGGTGAAACCATGCCTAAAAGAATCATTGGAAGAGAGAAAATGATCAGGCAGGATAGGGCCGAACCTGCAACAACCAAGTTGCTGCTTGGAAACAATAGAATAAGACCGCCTGCAACTAGAGCGATTAGGTATTTCGCAATAAAAGGGATAAGGGCAACCCAGATCGAAGCAATCCAGATATAGACATAAAGGCGATTTAAGCTTCCGTGTTTGTCTGCGCTTCTTCCTCCTAAAATATTACCTACACTCATACAAATCATAATAAGGCCGATGATTACTGACCAAACTATCTGTGAGGAACTGAAATAAGGAGCTAAGAGCCTTGAACAAGATAGTTCAACGGCCATAACGGTCATGCCTGATAGAAATGAGGTAATATAGAGGATCAGATTATTGTTTTTCTTCTTCATGTATTCTTCTCCTGTTCTTTCTTAGTAAACTAGGTTTAGAACCTTTACATTCGTCATTCGGTCAAACCATTCAGCATGCTAAAAATTATTCTATCATACCTGCGTGCATGATATAACATAATATGAAAATTTTTTCTATCTTTCGTCAAGATAGAGTACAGTAGCGCTTCTGTATCTGACTTCCACCTTATTGCCTGTAAAGGATCTTATAGGTTCTGTTCCAGCCTGCTGATCCTCTGCTACAACCACCCATTCACCGTATTTGGGAAGATCAATTGTCTCATTGTATATTCCGGCATTATAGGCAACGAATATGGTTTTCCAGGAGTCATTATTTGCAAAATTATTAATAGAGAAGGAGATAAGCCAATCGGGGGTAGGATAAAAGGTGATATTTCTTCTTACCTCTTCGCTGGATATCATGCGAAAAGCAGGGTGAGCCTTTCTAAGTGAAATCAGGCCTTTGTGATAATTAAACACCTGCTGATTTTTAAACTTTGCAGACCAATCAATCTGATTGATATCATCAGGCAAATTGTAGGAATTATGCTCCCCTTTTTTGGATCTCATCATATCAATTCCAAGCATTAAAAAGGGGATGCCCTGAGAGGTCAATACAATAGCGTTTGCCAGATTAACAAGCCTACAATGCTCGCTGTAGCTTAAATCAGGACGGCTTGCCATCAGCTTGTCATACAAAGTAAGATTATCATGAGATGCCACATAATTCACGCAATGCCAGGGATAGCTTGCCCAGGGATGACCTGAGTAGTTAACCTTTGTGTAATCAATTGCAGGATGGAAAACAGCACCCGACACACCAAATTTTACGCCTTCCTTATATTTGTAGTTTCCTGTGATGAAGCCGGTATCGTGCGGATGAAAATTGTCACCCTTTATAGCATCTCTGGAATTATCATTGAAAAAGCCAACTCTGTTGAGCTTTGGTGCATTTGTCTTTGTGGCTGCCTCATAACCCTTTAATTGTGAAGCTCCCCCAGTCCAGCCCTCCCCGTAAAGAATGATTGATGGACTTATTCTGTCTAAAGCCAATCTCACATCGTTCATTGTATCAATATCGGTAAGGCCCATTAGGTCAAATCTGAAACCGTCTATTTTATACTCAGAAGCCCATCTTTGAACAGAAATCAGGATAAAGTTTCTTACCATGGAACGCTCAGAAGCAATCTCATTTCCGCAACCGGAGCCATTTGAAAATGTACCCTGCTGATCTCTGCGGTAATAATAGCCGGGAACAAGCTTATTAAAATCAGAATCCATGGTTTTGTAGGTATGATTATAGACAACATCCATAACAACTCCGATGTCACACTCTTTTATTGCTTTAATCATTTCTTTAAGCTCTTTGACCCGGTTGTAACCATCATGCTGGTCAGTAGAATAGGAGCCCTCGGGTACATTATAATTGGTTGGGTCATAACCCCAGTTGTACTGGCTTTCCAAGGGTTTGGTTTCATCGACTGTAAAATAGTCGAAAATGGGCATGAGATGAACATGGGTTATGCCCAAATCTACTAAATGTGATAGTCCAGTGGGAAGAGCTTCGGATGATTGGCTATCCTTCTGAGCTAAGCCCAGGAACTTACCGGGATATTGTACACCTGAGCTTGGATGGATAGTAATATCTCTTATATGAACTTCGTAAAGTACGGCATCGGTGGGATTTATAAGAAGCTTATGATGAATGTTTTCCCAGCCCTCAGGATTAGTTAATCCAGGGTTTACAACCATACTTCGTCTGCCGTTCACACCTGAAGATACTGCGTAAGGATCGGCTGCCTCATAAGTCTTACCCAGGTTGGTGGCGCTAAAGGTATAATAAACCCCCGACAAGTCACCCATAACCTGTGTCTCCCATACCCCATATTTTTGGCGTGTCATCTCTATAGTCTTTATAAAGCTTTCCCCTGAGCCTGTTGAATATAAATTTAAAAACATGGAGGATGCAATGGGAGCCCATGCCTTAAAGACCGTTAAGTCAGGAGACCATGTAGCGCCTAAATCATCCTGATCATAGGTAAATTGATTTGAAAATTCCTGAGTATCATATATTACTCCATAATCAACATAGCCTATTCTGAATCCGGGTTTATGAACTGAATAGGTCGAACCGAGTTTCATATCCTTTTTAAGGGATATAATAAATTCTCTTGACCCGCGTATTGGTGTAACATGCCTTATAGGCACACTTTGACCATCCTGATATACTTCAAAGGGATCGTTTTCCAGGCTACGCAAAGCAGGAGCCTGAAGGCGCACATATATTTCCCGGAAATTATTGAAGATTGCGTTTTCGAATCCCGGTGTGAGCCTTAATTCGTCTAATGAATTGAATATTTCAGCAGTGTCCTGAACTATATAGATGCACTCGGTATCGGTCTTTGCTGTTTCGGACATGAGGAAGTATCTGTCCAGATAATAATCTCTCTCATGCCAGCCCCCACGGCGCACAATAATACCTATTTCGTTGTTTTCAAAGGCGGAGACATCTATCTCAGCTACCATAGCAGCCTTTTCAATATCGGAGTTAAGATACTCCTGTGAATTGAACATAAATAAAGATCCCTCACGACCCTTCTGCCAGATCCAAAGCTCCCAGCCGAAGTAATCCTGATCATAGCGATAATAGTATATTTTAAGCATAATCTCCTCCAGAAAACGGTGGTTTATGGTATTAGTATCATTACAATTATATTATTATACCCACTTTTTAGTAGTGATTTTAATTTTTTATGGCTAGTTGCTGATATCTAAATTCAGTCAGATTATATCATTAAACGGCTTTGTCTTCACCATTAAAATGTGTCAGGGTTTTGTGATGAAGTCGAGGCACTTATTAGTGAGGTCTAGCCTTTCGCCATAAATGTGTCAGGGCTCTGTGTGGGGGAGTTTTTTCGTTGTGCATTTTTGATATAAAAAGACCACCCCAAGCGTTTGGCTTTAAGGTGGTCTGGTATATTTTGCTTAATTAAGCATTTTTCAGTCTTTCTTCAAGAGCAGCAAGCTGATTCCAAAGCTCCTTCGGAAGCTTAGGACCATAGTTATTATAATGATCTTTAACTGATTCAACCTCTCTTAGCCACTCATCGTGGTTAACATCAAGAATTCCCTCTAAAGCTTCTTTGCTAATATCAAGGCCTTCTGTATCGATTGCATCAGCTGAAGGCATATAACCGATAGCTGTCTTAACAGCGTCGCCTTCACCAGATACTCTTTCGCAGATCCACTTGAGGACACGGCTGTTCTCGCCATATCCAGGCCATATGAACTTGTCATTCTCGTCCTTACGGAACCAGTTGACATAGAAAATCTTAGGAAGCTTGCTCTGGTCAGCAGAATTTGCACCGATATCAAGCCAATGTTGCAGATAATCGCCTACATGATAGCCTATGAATGGAAGCATTGCAAACGGATCACGGCGAACCTGACCAATTTTATCTGAAATTGCAGCAGCAGTAATCTCTGAACCCATGATGGATCCTAAGAATACTCCGTGATTCCAATCGAAGCTTTCATGTACCAGAGGAATTGTGCTTGGACGGCGACCGCCAACAAGAATTGCTGAAATGGGCACACCTTTTGGATCTTCCCATTCAGGTGCGATAACAGGACACTGACTAGCAGGAGCTGTAAAGCGTGCATTTGGATGTGCAGCCTTAGTATCGGACTCAGGAGTCCAATCGTTGCCTTGCCAATCAATAGCGTGTTCAGGAGCGGGATGGCCAATTCCTTCCCACCAAACATTTCCGTCATCGGTTAATGCAACGTTTGTGAAAATTGTATTTTTCTCAATGCTGTGCATAGCATTTGGATTAGAATCCATTGAAGTACCGGGAGCAACGCCAAAGAATCCTGCCTCAGGGTTAATTGCGTAAAGTCTTCCGTCTTCTCCGAATCTTAACCATGCAATATCGTCACCGATAGTCTCAACCTTCCAGCCAGGAATTGTTGGAACAAGCATAGCCAGATTGGTTTTTCCACAAGCACTCGGGAAAGCACCGCAGACATAGTTTACCTTGCCTTCAGGACTTGTAATTTTTAGTATAAGCATGTGTTCAGCCATCCAACCCTCGTCGCGAGCCAATACAGAGGCAATACGAAGAGCGAAGCATTTCTTTCCAAGAAGAGCGTTTCCGCCGTATCCTGAACCGTATGACCAGATGGCTCTATCCTCAGGGAAGTGGCTGATGTATTTTTCCTCGATAGGAGCACAAGGCCATGGAACATCCTTCTGGCCCTCTTCTAATGGAGCACCGATAGAATGTAGGCATGGTACGAATTCTCCGTCATCACCCAAAACATCTAATACATCTTTGCCCATGCGAGTCATAATACGCATATTAACAACAACATATGGGCTGTCAGTGAGCTCAATACCAATTTTGGATGCAGGTGAACCTACAGGTCCCATGGAGAAAGGAATAACATACATTGTACGACCTTTCATACATCCGTCATAAAGCCCGGTCATTGTCTTCTTCAGTTCTTCAGGATCAATCCAATTGTTTGTTGGGCCTGCATCTTCCTCTTTTTTTGAGGCAATGTAGGTTCTACCCTCAACACGTGCAACGTCAGATGGATCACTGCGGAAAAGATAGCTTCCAGGGCGCTTTGGCAGTTCAGTTGCCATACCGGAGTCAACCATTTCTTTTAAGAGGCGATTGTTCTCTTCTTCAGAACCATCACACCAGTAAACTTTATCAGGCTTACATAGGTCAACCATTTCTTTTATCCAAGCATCTAGTTTTTTGTTCATCAATCATTCTCCCTTCAGTTGAAATATTAATAAGTTATTTAGCTTATTTTCATAATAAAATCGAAAACTTATCCATATTAATGTGATTATTCCTATTATACAATACAAGAAATATTATTGAAAGAGAAATAATTAAAAATTTCATATTTACTTTTTAGAAGAGGGTATCTATTATTGAACATATACTTAGCAATCAAGAGGCAAACGGGATTTTTAAAGCATTTGCTGTTTTGTATTTTATAAAAGAATCTTGCACTAATGAAAGATTAAGAATACATAAATTCAAAAAACAACAAATGCCTTAATTTCCAAATCTCTGTCATAGCGTATGCTTTATTTATAAGAGACTATATCCTGTTCATGCAGATTATCATCGTGCTCTAAAGTTTTGCTATCATTCATGTTATTAATAATTAGGTAGTTTTTACTCTTGTTAAGTGCTATTCTGAATAATAAAATCGACAGAACAAGGGAGACAACTGTTATAATAATATATGTCAGATTCGTGTCTGGGAGAATATTATAGATTGGCAGCATGATAAAATTTGCACCGTTAAACAGCATGTGGATCAAAATACAAGGATAGAGTGAGTCGTATCGGGCCCTTAATACTCCAAGAATAATGCCTAAGAAGGTAGTATAAAAGATTGAGATTATATGTCCGTGGAGTATGCCGAAGACAATAGCCTGCAGGATGATGGCTACGGCTAGGGGCATGCCTCTGTTGAAACTTCGCATTACAAGTCCCCTGAACATTATTTCCTCAAAAATCGGAACAACTATTGCTACCGAAATAATTAGCATTAAGGTGATTTCATCACTGTAACCTACAAATTCTGAGTAGTCCTCCATAATATTCTCAGGTATTGGCAGTAAGGTCATAAAAAAAGATATGAAAACATTTAAAGTTATACCCAATAGAGGGGCGGGCCACCAATCTCTAAATGGGATGGAGTTTAGATAAAGTGTAGGCTTAATTGGTTTTTTCCATAGAGCCTGAATAATTAAATATAGCACAAGTGTTAAAATAGAAGCTATAAGAGTAAATTCAATAGCGTTATCCATTATAGAGGTTATCACAATATCTTCAAGGGCAGGTGCCGTAAAATCTTCTACGCTACCTTTAAATACTTCCGAGAAAATATAATAGAAGGAAGCGACAAAGATAACAATGAAATTCACAGCTAAGTACAAAGCAACGTATCCTAATGCTGCACCGATTCCTTTAAGCAAGTTTTTCATCTTACACCTCCGAATTTATATAAATTAATAATACAGTCAAATTTTTGAATTATCAATAATGATTTGGTAAATGATATCAACAGAGGAGGGATATTATGTCTGATAAAAAACGCTCATATAACGAAAAACGCTTTCCTGATACTGACAGGCCAAAGGATAACCGTGGAGAGCCTGTGCCGGGAACTGGTCACGATACAAAGAGGAGTAAGCAAAAAGGGGGTTAGAAAGAAGCATATATATATGTTGCACAATAGCATAGGAAAAGATTCGTTAAATTTTTGTCAATATACTATTTACATTCAGTGTATTTATTGTTAAAATAATAACGAAGAGATGAATAAGGACTATATTTTTTTATTCATCGTTGTTAAATAATTAACAATCATTTAGTAGATCAATGGAAACAACTATAATTTAATTGTCTGGATTATTTGGATAAATCCAAAAAAGAAAGGGAGATGGGCATGGATAAGAACAAAAAAAGAGATATTGTAGACAATGTAGAAAAGTTAAAAATTGCCCTGGAGCGGGTAAAAGAGGCTCAAAGAATATTTGCCACCTATACTCAGGAGCAGGTAGACAAAATCTTTTTAGCCGCAGCATCAGCTGCGAATAAAAAGAGAATTTCTCTTGCGAAGATGGCGGTTGAAGAAACAGGGATGGGCGTTGTTGAGGATAAGGTCATCAAGAATCATTATGCATCAGAGTATATCTATAATGCATATAAGGATGTAAAGACCTGTGGAGTGATTGAAGAGGATAAGGCCTATGGAATAAAGAGGATTGTTGAGCCGGTAGGTGTAGTTGCCGCTGTAATTCCTACCACCAACCCAACCTCAACAGCTATATTTAAGACTCTTATTGCTCTTAAAACAAGAAACGGCATTGTTATCAGCCCTCACCCAAGAGCTAAGAAGTGTACGATAGAAGCTTCAAGGATTGTATTGGAAGCAGCAGTTGCAGCCGGTGCGCCTGAAGGAATTATTGATTGGATTGACATTCCGTCATTAGAAATGACAAATCACTTAATGAAGTCCTCCGATATTATTCTTGCTACCGGTGGCCCGGGGATGGTTAAATCTGCTTATTCAAGCGGCAAACCAGCAATAGGAGTAGGTGCCGGAAACACACCTGCTATAATCGATGATTCTGCAGATGTTATACTGGCTGTTAACTCCATTATTCATTCAAAAACCTTTGATAATGGTATGATTTGTGCATCTGAGCAATCGGTTATAGTACTCGATAAGGTATATAAAGAGGTAAAGGATGAGTTTAAAAAAAGAGGCTGCTATTTCCTTAATAAATCAGAGTTAGATAAGGTTAGAAAAACAATAATCATCAACGGCGCTTTAAATGCAAAAATAGTAGGCCAGACAGCATTCAGGATTGCGGAGTTATCAGGATTTAAGGTTCCGGAAAACACCAAGATATTAATAGGTGAGGTAGAGAGCGTTGAGCTGTCTGAGGAATTTGCCCATGAAAAATTATCTCCTGTACTTGCGATGTACAAGGCTAAGGACTTTTCAGAAGCATTATCCAAGGCCGAGCATCTAATTGCTGATGGGGGATATGGGCACACTGCATCTGCTTACCTTAATCCCTTGACTGCAAAGGATAAATATGACGAGTTTGCTGCCAGAATGAAGACCTGCCGTATATTACTCAACACACCTTCATCCCATGGTGGAATTGGTGATCTATATAACTTTAAGCTGGCTCCATCCCTTACTCTGGGCTGTGGATCATGGGGCGGAAACAGCGTTTCTGAAAATGTTGGAGTAAAGCATCTATTGAATATTAAAACAGTGGCTGAGAGGAGAGAAAATATGCTTTGGTTTAGAGCTCCTGAAAAGGTCTACATAAAAAAGGGTTGCCTGCCTGTGGCTCTTGATGAGATTAAAACAGTATTAGGCAAGAAAAAAGTGTTTATTGTAACTGACCAATTCCTGTATGCCAATGGTTATACAAAGCCGGTCACTGATAAGCTGGATGAAATTGGTGTTAAGCACACAACATTTTATGGTGTGGCTCCCGATCCTACACTGGCAAGTGCAAAGGAAGGGGCAAAGCTCATGAGCTCCTTTGAACCGGATTGCATAATTGCTATTGGTGGCGGATCTGCTATGGACGCGGCTAAGATCATGTGGGTTCTTTATGAGCATCCTGAAGCAGATTTTATGGATATGGCCATGAGATTTGTAGATATCAGAAAACGCGTATATACCTTCCCAAAGATGGGCGAAAAAGCTTACTTTATTGCTATCCCCACCTCCGCCGGAACAGGCAGTGAGGTTACTCCCTTCGCTGTTATTACTGATGAAACTACAGGAGTAAAGTATCCGCTGGCTGATTACGAGCTGATGCCACATATGGCTATTGTGGATGCAGACCTGATGATGAATGCTCCTAAAGGATTGACTGCTGCATCGGGTATAGATGTAGTTACCCACGCTGTTGAGGCATATGCTTCTGTGATGGCTACCGATTATACTGACAGCCTCGCGCTGGGATCGCTTAAGAATGTATTTGAGTATTTGCCAAGAGCTTATGATAATGGGCCTAAGGACCCTGTAGCAAGAGAGAAGATGGCAAACGCTGCAACCATGGCGGGTATGGCCTTCGCGAATGCCTTCTTAGGAGTGTGCCATTCAATGGCTCACAAGCTGGGTGCATTCCATGATATTCCTCACGGTGTAGCCAACGCATTGCTTATAAATGAGGTAATCCGCTTTAATTCAGAAGAGGCTCCTCCAAAGATGGGTACATTTTCTCAGTATGATCATCCTCATGCCCTTTCAAGATATGCTGAAATAGCCAGGTATTTAGGTCTAAAGGGTAAAAATGATGATGAACTGGTTAAAAACTTGGTTAAATATATAGAAGAGCTTAAGGAAAAGGTTGAAATTAAAAAGACTATAAGAGACTATGGAGTTGATGAGAAGGTATTCTTAGACAGCCTTGAGGAAATGGTGGAGCAGGCCTTTGATGACCAATGCACAGGTGCAAATCCTCGTTACCCACTTATGAGCGAGATCAGACAAATGTATCTGAATGCCTATTACGGGACTAATCAGAAGGTTTAGGAGGGGAAAGAAATGAAGCTTGATAAAAGTAAAATAATTGCTGTAAGAACAAACAAAACCGTATATAAAGATGGAAATCTTGCAATCAAGGTTTTCGATGAGGGCTTTTCAAAGGCCAATATCCTCAATGAAGCCCTGAATCATGCAAGAGTTGAGGAGACTAATCTCCATATCCCCAAGCTGATTGAGGTTGGCATGATTGATGGCAAATGGGCCATTGTAACCGAGTTTATTGAGGGTAAAACAATGGCAGAAATGATGGAGCAGGAGCCTGACAAATACGACGAATACTTAGAAAGGTTTGTTAATCTGCAAATAGAAATGCATGCACAGGAATGCCCTCTTCTGAACAAGCTGAAGGATAAAATGCACAGAAAGATTTCTGAGACTGAGCTTGATGCCACTACCCGTTATGAGCTTCATACTCGCCTAGATGCTCTGCCAGTCCATAAAAAGGTTTGCCATGGTGACTTTAACCCTACGAACATAATAATGAACAATGAAGGTATTCCATATATTCTTGACTGGTCCCATGCCACCCAGGGAAATGCAAGTGCTGATGTGGCAAGAACCTACCTGTTGTTCTGCTTGGCGGGCGATACTGTAAATGGTGATAAATATCTTAACCTGTTCTGTAAAAAGACTGACACCGCAAAGCAATATGTACAAAAATGGCTTCCAATAGTCGCAGCATCACAATCTGTAAAAGGAAAGCCTGAGGAAAAGGAATTCCTGCTTCGCTGGGCCGATGTAGTTGACTATGAATAAAGCCCGGCCTTGAATAAAAGGGACAATGCGTTTATAATTGTAGCACAATCAAATAATACATTATGGTGCATGAAAATGCTTAATAGGGAACCGGGTGCAGCAGACTGAGCTAAACCTGTCTCACTGTCTGTAATTCCCGGACTGTCCCAGCAACCGTGATGCTGACGATACGGCAGATATCACATTGAAATATAATTCTAATGTGAATAACCACTGTAAAGTAATACTTACGGGAAGGTGCCGTGGAGGATGATGCTAAGTCGGGAGACCTGCCATTATGGATGTTTCTTCTGGGGTTAAGAATAAGCTATAGAACGGCTTTGTTTTATCAAGCCATTTATTAGCCATAGGATTCTTACCTCCCGGCGGCCTGCTATAAATCAGCATGCAGCCGGGTTTCGTATTTGGGGAAACTATCATTTGGTTGTAAGTTTTTCAATACGAGAGGAGTCTTTATTAATGAAAAAAACGTATAAGCTGCTATTCATTCTGGTTGTATTTAGTCTGGTTTTTCTATTATCGGCCTGCGGATTCCAATCAGGGCAGCCGACCGAATCGGCACCTCAAAGCCAGGTGCCTTCTTTAGAAGAGAACCAGACAGGCTTACAAACCGGTTTTACTGTAGTTGACAGCAGAGGGATAGAGGTTCCCTTCGAAAAGGTACCTGAAAAAATAGTGTCGCTAATGCCCTCAAATACTGAGATACTGTATTCTTTGAATTGCGGAGAAAGCATTGTTGCTGTCAGTGAATACTGTAACCATCCTGAAGAAACTGAAAATAAGCCAAAGCTTCCCACTGGTGAAATGTTAAATGTGGAAGCTATACTGGCTTTAGAAGCCGATGTTGTCATATTAGGGAATATGTCTGCCATGGAGGATCAGATTTATCAATTAGAGGAGTCTGGAGTAAATGTAATAGTAACAGAGGCTAATAACCTTTCAGAGACCTTTGATGTTATAGGAATTATAGGTAAAACAGTGGGCAAGGAAGAAGAGGCCCAAGCCCTTGTAAATGCAATGAAAGAGGGATTTGATGACATACGGGCTGCAGTTGAGAGAAATAAAGCGGTCAGTATTTTTGTGGAGGTTTCTCCTCTTGAGTACGGGCTTTGGTCTTGTGGTAGAAATACCTTTATTCATGAGCTTATAGAAATAGTTGGAGCAAATAATATTTTCGAGGATATCGAAGGATGGTCAGCTATCTCTGAAGAGCAAGTACTAACTCGAAATCCCGATGTTATTATTACCACAGCAAGTCCCCTTACAGGTATAGATGATCCTGTAGGGGATATAAAATCAAGGGCAAATTGGAATCAGACTGGGGCAGTAAAAAACGATAAAGTATTTATGATAGATGGAGATATGGTTACCCGTCCCGGACCAAGGCTGCTGGATGGAGCTAAAGAACTTGTTAAGCTAATATACTGATAAGCTGTGGGGGGGGACTTATGAGGAACCATAATTTAGAAAATTATAATTTTTCAGGGGATGCCGGAGTAAAGTCACCCTCTTTTCTGGTTCTGCTTTTTAGTGTGCTTTTATTCTTTGTTGTACTCTTTTTTTCTATATCTGCCGGAAGTATTGGATTCCATCCGGTTCAAACTTTCAAGATTATTGTGAATTCCTTATTTGGCACCGGAGATATAAGTAATATTCCAGAGAATAATATTACAATAATAATGAACATTCGTCTTCCCAGAGCAATACTTGCAGCTATGGTGGGTGCGGCCCTTTCGCTTTCGGGAGCGGTTATGCAAGGTCTTCTTAAGAATCCTCTTGCCGATGGATCCACATTGGGAATAACATCAGGTGGCACATTAGGGGCCATTTTGGCAATTGCTCTTAATACGAATATCCCCTTTATCCCAGGCATCGGCATTGTAGTTATGAGTATAATCTTCTCCTTTTTATCTTTGGTATTGATATTATTTCTGTCATACAAAATAGATTACCATTTATCAACCCAAACCATAATTCTTATGGGTATTATTTTTACAATGCTTATAAATAGCATAAATAGCTTGATTGTAGCTCTTTCGGGAGAAGGCTTGAAGCAGGTAATATTCTGGACAATGGGATCCTTCTCCGGCCGGGGCTGGTCTCATGTATGTCTGATGCTGCCTCTTTTTATAATCGCCACAGTAATACTTCTTGCATTAAGCCGCGAGCTGGACGCCTTTTCACTAGGAGAAGAGCAGGCGCGCTATATAGGTGTCAGCACAAAAAGAGTAAAGCTTTTGATCCTGATTATGGTATCGGTATTAGTTGGAGCTTCTGTTGCAGTGAGTGGAACCATAGGATTTGTGGGCCTTGTGATTCCTCATATCACAAGATTTATCACAGGCCCGGGACATAAAAAGCTGCTACCTTTTTCTGTTTTATCCGGGGCAAGCTTTCTTATGGCTGCCGATCTATTATCCAGAACAATTATTAGCCCTGCCGAATTACCAATAGGAGTAGTTACATCATTGATTGGTGCATTAATATTTATTTATATTTTTTATAAAAAATCAAGGAAAGGCTTTTGAGATGGAATGCTCACGCGAAAGGCTTCTAAAAAGGAGTGCTAAAGCGAAAGGCTTCTGAGAAAAATACTAAAGTAAAGAGCAAAGGAGTAAAGCTAAGTTATTCATGTTAAAGGTTAAGGGATTATCGGTTACCATTGACAACAAAAAGATAGTTGACCATGTTTCCTTTGAGCTAAAGGAGCATGATATTTTCATGGTCGCAGGTCCTAATGGGGCAGGCAAAACCACTCTTTTTAAGGGTATTATGGGTGTAGTTCCCCATGAGGGAGGAGTTCTTTTCGACAATATTGATATAAATAAGTATAAAAGAAAAGAATTAGCCAGGAAAATCGGGGTTTTGACTCAAAGGCGTCAGCTTCAGTTTGCACATACGGTTTATGATGTTGTAAGTCTGGGCAGATATTCTCACCAGAAGGCTTTGCTTGGAAGACTCGATAACAGAGACAGGGAAAAAATTGAACAGTCTCTGAAGCTTACAGGGTTGTCTGATATTCAAAATCGCTCTATTTTAACCCTTTCTGGTGGGGAGCTTCAGCGGGTCTTTTTGGCCCAGGTCTTTGCACAGGATCCTCAGATTCTGATTCTGGATGAGCCCACGACTCATTTAGATTTACAATATCAAATAGCAATATTTGATATAATAAAGGAATGGGTAAAGAAGGATAACAGAGCTGTATTAGCTGTAGTTCATGATTTGAACACTGCGTATGTCTATGGCAACAAGGCCATTTTAATGTTTGACGGAAAAGCTTATGCAAAAGGACCTATCAACGAAGTATTGACGCAAGATAATTTACAAGCGGTGTATAATGTCGATGTTGCCGAATGGATGAAGGGGATACTTTACAATTGGAAGTGAGGCTGGACACGGAACAGTCCCCAGGATATGGAGGTAGAGAATGGAGCATT
Source organism: Clostridiaceae bacterium (assembly GCA_012523705.1). Taxonomy (GTDB): domain Bacteria; phylum Bacillota; class Clostridia; order DSM-8532; family DSM-8532; genus DTU059. The sequence goes on along the minus strand of JAAYTU010000014.1, from coordinate 2,545 downwards.
ACTATAGTGAAAATCCTCAATCGGATATAAAAGAGATTGAATTTAGCTATAACATCAAGGGAATAGAACTAAAGTTTACTTCTGTGAGCGGAGTTTTTGCCTTTTCCAACAAGGTGGACAGAGCTACTCAGCTTTTAATTGAAAGCTATAGGCCCTCAAAAGCCGGAAACTTTCTTCTTGATATGGGATGCGGAATCGGGCCCATTTCGCTGTATATAAAATCAAGGTATCCTCATATGCAGATTACAGCCGTAGATATTAATGAGAGGGCTGTTTTTTATACTAAGAAAAATGCTCAAAGCAACGACTTTGATATTGAAGTATTAAAAAGCAATCTATACTCAGAGCTGGAAGGAAGGCTTTTTGGAGACATTCTTTCTAACCCTCCCATAGCTGCTGGAAAGGCAGTATACAGCAAGATTATTTCGGGTGCAAAGGATCATCTTTTAAAAAATGGAGCCCTTTGGCTGGTTGCGTTTCATAACAAGGGGGGATCCACTCTTAAAAGAATAATGAATGAGGTCTTCGGAAATGTTGAAGATATCGAAAAAAAGGGTGGAATACGTGTTTACAGGTCAGTAAATGAATAACAGAGAACTGGCAATTGATTTTTCCATAAATGACCTATATAATTAATCAGAATATTTTGTGATAGGGATGTGTTTTATGAGCCTTAGAGTACAAAATTTAACTAAGACCTTTGACGGGAAGGTAGCCGTAGATGATATCAGCTTTGAAATGGCAGAACCAGGCGTCTTTGGATTAATAGGTACAAATGGTGCCGGGAAGACAACAACCATAAGGATGATACTCGGAATTATGCCGCCTGATAGTGGATCAAGCTATTGGGATGACAAGATAATTACAAGGGAAATGAATTTCGGATATATGCCCGAGGAGCGAGGCATATATATGAAAACTACTGTCCTGGAACAGTTGATATATTTTGGTGTGCTCAGGGGGATGAAAAAGCACGAAGCAAAAGAATCAGCCCAATCATTAATGGACCGCCTTGGAGTAATCGAATATAAGAACATGCTCACTGAGAAGCTGTCTAAGGGTAATCAACAAAAGATTCAGCTGATTACTACTCTCATTCATGATCCGAAGCTAATATTCCTTGATGAGCCATTTTCGGGGCTTGATCCTGTAAACACAGAAATGATGCGAAATCTTTTATATGAGCTTGTTGAGGCAGGGAAATATATTGTATTAAGCAGCCATCAAATGTCAACGGTCGAAGAATACTGCAAGAATCTAGTTATATTACATAAGGGAAAGACCATACTTCAGGGTAATCTCAGCCAGATTAAATCAGGCTATGGACATACAAACCTTATAATAAAAACCGATCAGGATATATCGGCATTTGCACTGGAGGAAGGTCTTCAATTAATCAGAGAAAGAGCTGACGAGACAGAATACAGGATAACCGGAGATGAAATGGCAAACAGCTTTTTAAACAAGATTCTTGAGGCAGGAATATATCCTGTGAAATATGAAATAACGGAACCTTCTTTAAATGAAATCTTTATAGGAAAGGTTGGTGCTGAAGAATGAAACAGATACTGACCATCTTTGCATTTACATTTCGTGACGCAGTAAGAAAGAAAGCATTTATCATAACTACCATTATAATTCTGGGCCTAATTGTTTTGTTGTCTGCTATTCCGGGTTTAGTCGCTTCAGTTGATGGCGGCACTCAGGATCCTGGCACTGCAGAGCCTGATGAATCATTGCCAGTTTGTTATTATATCGATGAAGAGGTATTGATCGAAAATGGGCTTGAGACATTATCTGATACTATAACAAGTATTCGATTTGAAAAGGGTGAGCCTGCAAAAATTGCAGAGTATAAGGAAGCTGTAAAGGCCGACGGTGATATTTCTATAATTCAAATTAACAAGGGTTCTGATGGTCTGCCTGTTATAGCCTTTACCAATAAGGACTTTATGAGCAGAGTTTCGGCATCTGAGATATCTGAGCTATTAAGTGATATATATATATCAAATACTTTGAATTCTAAGGGAATTGATGAAGAGACCATTGCCTTTGCTCAATCAACCCTGGATATGACCCAGGAGTTTGTGGGAGGTATGGATTTTAGCGGATATATGCTGGGAATTGTTCTTACCATGCTTATATTTTTTGCAATATACTTCTACGGCTATGGTGTATCCATGTCAGTGGCCACTGAAAAGACATCGAGAGTTATTGAAACTCTGGTGGTATCCTCAAAGCCTTCTAGGATACTTATAGGAAAATGTCTCGGCATGGGATTGGCAGGCCTTTCCCAGTTTGTATTGTTTATACTTGCAGGTGCATTATGCTATAAATACATACTGCCTGATGATTTTATGCTATTTGGAATGGAAATCTCGCTGTCAGCCTTTACTGATAAATCGGCAATCTTTACAATCATATATTTCTTACTGGGTTATACCTTATATGCCATGATGAATGCCGTCAGCGGAGCATATGTAAGCAAAATAGAGGATTTAAACTCAGCAATGATGCCTGTAATGATGATTGCAATGATCTCCTT
>JAAYTU010000084.1 GCA_012523705.1 Clostridiaceae bacterium | reverse complement strand
ATGATGAATTCATAATAGTATTTCCACCATGCCCTAAGGCTTGCACATTGTACTCATGGGACCAAAATCCGTGATTATTGTAGTCTATTTCTGTTCCTGGAAATTTTAGTGTAGCCGTAAACATCACATTATGTGTTTCATCATTATCAAATAATTTCTTAGACCCCTCACTGTTTGGCACTAGTGCTTTTGCAAATGCCAAAAAATCATTAAGAGTTCCTGCTGTCGAACCAGCCGGATAAATATTAACATTAAACAATCCGTCCCCAATTGGTGATAAGTTGGAAGTATAACCTTCACTTTCAAGAAGCTTTGTTTTTACCCATGGAACATCAATATGTTGTGGGGATACTGCCGTATGCTCAATGTTTAAAGGTTTAAATATATTGTCTTGTACATATTGGTAAAATGGCAGTCCACTTATTCTTTCAACAATATACCCTGCAAGCGCAACACCCCAATTAGAATATGCACAAACTTTGCCAGGTTTGTTTATTTGTCGAGGCTCAGTAGTCTTCAGAGCCTGATCTAGAGGTAAAATGCTATCAGAATCGATGGCACACATTTGGAAAATGGCATCTTCCCAACCTGCATTATGATTCATAAGATGTTTCATTGTAATAGGATCTTTGTACTTCAATCTTGTAAAAAAATTCTCTGGTAGATATTCTTGCACATCTACATCCAAATCAATTTTTCCTTGCTCCAAAAGCTGCATTACGCTTACCCATACCAGCAACTTAGATACTGAACCCCATTCATATACAGTATCCTCATTAACTACTAGCTGTTCTTCAATATTGGCATATCCATATCCAGTCTTATATAGAATCTCCTCACCTCTAAAAACTGCAATTGATACTCCAGCCGTTGTATCTTTATTCTCTTCTATGTAGGAATCAATTCTTTCTGGTATCTCAGAATCTGGAATACCAGAAGGTAAAACGCTTTCACTAGCAAAAACATTGGCTGAGACAAAAGAAAAACTAATTACCACCATAAGAATAACGGAAATCAAGCGATACTTCATGATACAGTTTACCTCCAGATACTATTAATAAATATATAACTATTATTATCAAACCTTTAGCTTGCAGTGTTACTTTGAACCAATTGTATCGCTGCCGCATTAATAAGTATTACGACAAGTATTATAATATCCTTAACTAATCATTAAAAATGATCATATTATTCTAATTCTTCAACATTCATTATGATATCTTCTCTTTTTAAAGGCTCCTGTATATCTATATGTCCCATAAGTGTTTCATTTTTGCTGCCGGATATCAGGAATTGAACAGCGTTCACATTTTCTGTTTCAGTAAGAGAATAAATTGTTTGCAGTAAAACCAGAGTCTCGGTCAAACTGCTTCCACTAAGACCTTCGCCAGAAAAGTTTACATAGGCTATACCTTCAACCGCATCAACATCTAATATATCAATACTGTCCAACAATGTAGTCAATCCTTCCGGTTCAATCTTTAGTTCTGATACAATAGCCTCTTCTATTGATCTTCCTCCAAGATTAACGGCTCTTTTAACAGGTATAACTTTGTCCAGAGATTCATCTCCCGTAGCGATGTATTCAGGATTTGCATAATATAAAGTGAGCTCCACTTCCTCGATTACCGGCTCAGGATCAATTACCTCATAATCATAATCATTCTCTGATGCTTGCGGAACTGATAACGCCACTCTTTCAGGGCTGCATGAACTTACAATTGCAGCAATAATAAGAAGAAATGTAAGTACTCCTATTTTTTTTAGCATGCTCATCATCCTTTCTTTCCTGTTTAACTAAAATTTATAGTCTTCTATGCCTCAATCTTATTTATTCTTTAGGCATATCTAGAGTATAACCTTCTAATATAAATAACCGGTGAAGAAATTGTAAAGAAATTATGAGGATTTTTGGGGAATGAAAATGCTAATAGTGGTTCCCTCGCCCACCTTACTATCCACAATTATTTTCCAGCCGTGTACTTCCATAATTCTACTTACTATAGAAAGACCTATACCAGCTCCACCAGTATCTCTGGAACGGGACAAATCAGAGCGATAAAACTTTTTGAAAATGGAGTCTATTTCTTCCTCCTTTATGCCTATTCCATTATCAACTATTTTTAATTCATATCCACTCCTTCTATTCATGCCTATAAGCTCTACTTTTTTATCAGTTTTGTTTACATCCCTATATTTTAGAGCGTTATCTATCAGATTTATCAATGCCATCCTTATATACTCCCGGTCACACATCACTCGGGGTTGCCCGTCCATATCCAAAGAAACCGTTACATCATACTTATCAGACAGGGGCTTTAATATCTTCATGGCGTCCTGAACAATCTCCTCCAAGGGGGTATCAGTTTTTTTAATTCCCTTCTCTTCAATTTTTGTTAAGCTCAAAAGAGATTTGACCAGATCCGACAATCTGTCTATCTCTGAATCTATATCCCTTAAATATTCTTTATATACTTCTATATTATCCTCACCATATAGTAATGAATCTATCAGTGCCTTTATAGATGCCAGCGGACTCTTTAATTCATGTGATACATCTCCTATAAATTGTGTCCTGCCTTTATCTATCTCATATAGCTCTTTACTCATAGAATTAAAGTCCTGTGCCAGCCTGCCTATTTCATCCTTAGACTTTATTCTCACTTCCTCACCAAATTGACCCTTCCCTATTTTTCTGGCAGTTTTGGATAACAGGGTTATGGGTTTGGTTATATGACCACTTACAATAATAGTAACTACTACTGCTAGTATAGCGGCAAAAGCAGAGAGAATAGTCAGCTGATTTCTAAAGCTTTGGATAGTATCAAAGGCCTCATCAACATTTTTGGAGATGAAGACCACTCCTTCTGCTTTCCTTTCATGGCCTACCTTCTTGATTATAGGAACTGCCACCTGTAGGATATATTTATCGGTTCGATAGTACCCTATCGTCTCTTGCATATTAAAAGCCTGGCTTATTTCATAATTGTCTAGGACCATGTTATCCAGAAGACCAGCGCTATCCACTCTGACCCTTCCGGCACTGTCTAAAACGAGGATTCTTCCCATCTCTGCATTAGCATATTCTTTTATTCTTTGTTTGATTATCAAGGGGTTATCATTATTATTACTACTGATATTAGAGATAATATTTGCGTTTTTTAGGGTGTTGACCTCTATTTCAGACAATATAGAATCAGACATGCTTCCTATAGATAAATAATTAATTATAATCAGAGGTATGGTAATGAGTACAATATAGATAAATATTAACTTTTGTCTAATGGATGAAAACAATTATTATCAATCCCTTCTAAAATAGTACCCCACGCCCCACTTTGTATTAATCATAGGGGATTGTTTCGTGTCATCCTTTAGTTTTTCTCTAATGTTTTTAATATGTACATCGATGGTTCTAGTATCTAAACAAGGCTCCTGCCATATGTAATTGAATATTTCTTCCCTGGAGAATACTCTTCCTTTGTGTTTAATCAATAGGTGCAGTATATCAAACTCCTTAGGGGTCAGTTCAATTTCCTCAGCATCCTTTTTAACAACTCTATTATTGAGATTTAACTCTATATTTCCTGAGGAGTACACATCTTCTTTAACATCCGCACTATTATTTTTTTCCATTCTTCTTGTTATAGCCCGAATACGTGCAATAAGCTCTCGGGTATTGAAGGGTTTCGTCATGTAATCATCTGCTCCCAACTCTAGCCCCACTATCTTATCAATATCACTATCCTTTGCTGTCAGCATAATAATAGGAACATTACTTTTCTGACGAATCTTTCCACACAGATTAATACCATCTATTTTAGGAAGCATTAAATCTAATATGATAAAGTCGAAAGATTGGCTTTCAAAAACACTCCAAGCTTCCTCTCCATCATAGGCCGTTGAAACCTGAAAGCTCTCCTGCTCTAAACTTTTCTTCAGTCCCTTTACCAGAAGTTTTTCATCATCAATAATTAGTATCTTCATACCTTCCCTCCAATAGAACATATGGGTAGAACATAGGGGGACGGTTCTTGTGTGTTTCTTGGCAGAAGCACACGAAAACCGTCCCCCTGTATTTTCAGCGTTCTTTAT
>JAAYTU010000013.1 GCA_012523705.1 Clostridiaceae bacterium | reverse complement strand
ATTCTCAGATGAAATACTGGCATTGCAGAGACGGGCTATTTCAGGAATGTTCCGGTACATCTTTTCGCCGTTTATTATGGGGCCCTCGAACCAATTGTCCCATTCTTCCTTTGTGCCATCCCATACATCAGGCATTAGTTCTACAATGTCCTGCCCCAGGGAGTTGAAAATTTCTTCTGGCCCTGCCCAATAATACGGTTCAGAAACAGAAGAATCCTTTTTTCTATAACTCATTCCGTTACCTTTGCGGTCATTATTCATATACCAATAAATTGTTCGCTTTGTATAGGATTCCACTTTATACCAAGGACCTGTTTTTGACACATCTACCGTATCTCCAACCTGGATCACTTCATCTGTTCCTAACTCAAAATCACTATGAGAGGGTGCCCAGTATATCGATATTCTCAAGGCAGAATGAAGACGATTGTACTTCCAAAGCTCATCACCCTCTCCTACAAATCCGTAAGAGGGAAGGCTATCATTATTACCAGCAAAAACATCAAGGGGTATAAAAAGCATATATACAATTGTCATAATTAATAAAACAAAGCGAATCTTTTTATTCATAATAATTATCTCCTGACAAGAAGGGACTCACCATCCCTTCATTAACAAAACCTATGCTTTCAAACAACTACAAATTGAAGCATGACCAAAAAAACCTTACCCGTTTTCAGATAAAATACCGATGCGGGACAGGAAGCAACAATATAATAAGTTTGGATATGCAAATTCAGGCATGCTATTTAATTATAAAAACATGCGAAATAATAGCGGAACTACAGAGGCACCTGTCATAGGGGGCCGGTCCAACTCCAAGAACCGTGCAAATATACAAGCCAAGGTCCGTAAGTAGTGCCTTCTTCGGTATGACCATACTTTTTGAAGGCCTCGTCTCCCTGGGATTCTGCAATTAAGTGCCATTCCCTTATATAATGACCCTCGCCTGTTTTTTTACATACAAGATAGGGCTGCCCCATCACGCCTTCGTCTGTGCCCAGGTCACCTTCCTGTATAATGCCGCCCCTGTCGCGTCTTCCGATTTCGGTTGCACAGCCCTGGCCCTCGCCTAATACCCCTGAAGGGCCAACCTTTAATACCACACTGGTACCATCAGGCTTTATAAATGTGTCCCCTTCAATAGCCATGGGCCTGTCTGGATCATCATATTTTAGAATCATAGGTTCTCTGGGTGGCTCAACAGGGGGAAACTCTACCTTAGCCCGTTCATTTTTATCAAGTACTCTTATTATAAATGCTGATGCCTGTGCCCTGTTGGCCAGGTCATAGGGACCAAAGTTCCCGTTTGTATATCCTGAGATGATTCCGGCGCCATAAGCTATAAGGGCACTTTCCTTTTGGACTTTATTCATTGTCGAATAATCACCAATTTTATCAATCAGATGCTCACATTCCTCAGCTGTAAGTGGATGCAGCTCGAGTTTTCGATAAGCTCTGACAATAATCTTGGCCATTTCAACTCTTGTAATCGGTTCTGACAAATTATCAACGGTAATCTCCCCACGGGACAGCAGATTGGTCAAAATAGCCTTTTCCACATCCCTTGCTGCCCAGTGATCAAAGGTGGGTGTTATATTATTAAGTCCATCTGGCCCATAAATTGCACGAACCAGCATTTTTATAAACATGGCCTTTGTTACAGTCCCTTCAGGGTCAAGTGTATTCTCCAAAGAGCCATCCAAAGCCCCCAACCCAACAAGCTTGACCATTACACTCATATACCAACCTTCTTTTTCTACATCAGTGTATTTCTTTAATACGGCAGCTTCGAGACGGTTGAATATTTCGGTATCTATATCCTCCGTATATCGAATATTCTTTCGTAGAGCTTCTATTTCCTCATGGGGAGTCAAGGCTGAGACCTGAAAGGTGGTGGTAGATAAAATTGCGAGAATTAAGAGAATCAGTGTTGAAGAGACTGTAAACTTCCTCATTGCATCCATCTCCCAAAAAATATTCTATGTTAATAATATTTACAGAATACCATTATTATAACATAATGTCAATATTAACCAATTGATAAATTGTTGGCTAATATATCAATTTATTTTTCACAGAATAATAAATATGCAAAAACACCGAATAAGGCTTGATTCTATATCTTGGTGTGATAAAATAATCCTATAATTCTCGATTTAATCCTTGATATTTTTCCTTATTACGCCGTTAGCTTTGTAAAAAAGATATACGGATGACAATATTCGCTTATAAATCAGGTGTGCGCAGCGCTTAATTTATTATTATGAAGATTGCTGTATCGTTGATTTTTGTGAACTAGGGTGTTGATAAGGATTAATTTAATATGCAGGAGGGAAAAGAAATGGGATTTCTTGAAAAAAAGTTTCATCTGAAAGAGAATGGAACTAATGTGAGAACAGAGGCTATTGCGGGTATTACAACATTTGTAACCATGGCCTATATTATCTTTGTAAATCCGCAAATATTAAGTGCCGCTAATGGCATGCCTGCTGGTGGTGTGTATGTTGCTACTATTCTAGCTGCGGTTATTGGTACTCTAATTATGGGTCTTGTAGCCAATGTGCCTTATGCTCAGGCTCCAGGAATGGGACTTAATGCACTGTTTGTTTCCATTGTAACCATGGAAAATGGTTTTACTTGGCAGCAAACTCTTGCAATTGTATTTATTTGTGGAATTATAAACATTATTATTACTGTAACCCAAATTAGAAAAGCAATAATAAAGGCTATTCCTCAGTCACTTCAATACGCTATTGGTGGAGGTATTGGATTGTTCATTGCCTATATTGGATTTAAAAATGCCGGGTTTATTGTATTCTATGAAGGCGGACAAACACTATCTGCATTTGCTGATCCGCATTCATTATTAGCATTAATCGGTCTGGTTATTATTATAGCCCTTATGGTTCTAAAGGTTAAAGGAGCTATCCTGATTGGTATTATCCTTACAACCTTGATAGGTATACCTATGGGGTTAACCTCTTGGGTAGCCGGCTCAGCATACCAGGTATCAGATATTTCCGAGACATTCTTAGCATTAGATATTGCCGGACTGTTTAAAGATCCTGCGAAAATTCTATTTGTAATTACCACTATATTTGCATTCAGCCTTTCAGATACATTTGATACCATTGGAACCTTTATCGGAACCGGAAGAAAAAGTGGTATTTTCGATGATAAAGACGAAGAGGCGCTATTCAGCAGCAGAGGCTTTAAATCTAAAATGGATAAGGCCCTTTTCGCAGATGCTACAGCTACATCAATAGGCGCTCTTTTAGGTACATCCAACACAACTACTTATGTAGAGAGTGCAGCCGGAATCGGTGCTGGTGGAAAAACAGGTCTGACATCTGTATTTACAGCAATTCTGTTCCTGCTCTGCCTTATCTTTGCACCTATAGCTGGTGTAGTTCCTGGTGCCGCCACAGCTCCTGCCCTTATAGTTGTTGGCGTTCTCATGATGGGTTCATTCGGTAAAATAGAATGGGATGACTTCGACGAAGCTCTTCCTGCTTTCTTCACTGCAGTTGTTATGCCATTTGCTGGTGGAATCACAAACGGTATCGCAGCTGGATTTATCTTCTATGTTCTCGTTAAACTGTTTAAAGGTGAATATAAAAAGATACACCCTATCATGTATATTGTAGTACTGTTGTTCCTAGCTAATTTTGTTTTAACTGCGCTTGGCTAAAGAGACATATAATATATATAAGAAGAGTCTGATAAGGGGCTGCTCTGTGAAATACAGGGCAGCCTTTATTAAATCTTATTTATGTTCATAAAAAGTTTACAGACCGTTCATTTTATGCAGCTTGAATTATTTACTGGATTTAGTAATAATAAAGGTCGAAAGTGGACTGATTATAAGAACATAAGATAAAATAATATATATGCTCGAAAAACCAGCGACAGAAATGAAGGCATCAAAAGAAAATACAAAGAAGGTGTAATGATGAGTGCAAAAGCGCATGTAATGGTGGTTGATGACGATATTAATATTTGCGAACTGCAAAAGCTTTACCTTGAAAAAGAAAATTTTAAAGTCACACTATGTCATGATGGCAAGAAAGCTGTGGAGATTTTCAAAGACACTGCACCTGATATTGTCATACTGGATATTATGCTGCCGGGAATGGATGGCTGGGAGGTTTGCCGTGAAATCAGAAAAGTAAGTGCAATTCCCATCATTATGCTTTCAGCAAAGGATGAGACCTTTAACAAGGTTCTGGGCCTGGAGCTTGGAGCGGATGATTATATGGTTAAGCCCTTTGAGCCAAAGGAACTTATCGCAAGAATCAGAGCTGTCTTAAGAAGATATAAAAAACAAGGGGAAGACAATTTACAAGTGGTTCATCCTGGGATTGTAATCAGCCTATCAAATTATACAGTCAAAATAAATGGGAAGGATATAGACATGCCTCCTAAGGAATTAGAATTGTTATATTTCTTGGCGGCAAGTCCCAACAAGGTGTTTACAAGAGAACAGCTTTTAGAAAATGTCTGGGATTTTGATTATTATGGTGACACCCGAACAGTTGATGTTCATGTAAAAAGAATCAGAGAGAAGATAGAATCGGATGAGAATAAGTGGAAGATAAAAACTGTGTGGGGTGTAGGGTATAAATTTGAGGTGTGATAATGGTAAGAACAATGTTTGGTAAGATTCTTATACTGGTTATAGCATTGCTTATCATTAGCTTTACCTTAACGGGTATTATCATGAATGCCGTTCTGAATAAAATGGTAACAGATCAGCTTGCAAACCAGCTTGAAACGGTTTCTGAAAAGGTTATTACAGCCCTCGATACAGTTATTAAAAATGAGGCAATAAAGGATCCGTATTTATTCATTAATTATATTCAAACACTGGCAGCAAATGCTGATTCACTTATCTGGATAGTATCAGAGGATGGTACCATTATTTATTACTCGGAGATTCCGGAAAATATACAGTATAATCTTACAGAATCCCAAGAGGGTTTGTTTAAGCTTCCCGATGAACGACAGTATATAAAGCAACCTTCGGAATATGAGGTGGGAGATTATTTTGGTCTCTTTAAAGGCACAGGCATAGACTGGGTTACGTATAATAAGCCCTTTGTTATAAGAAACATACCCCCATATAGTTTAGAGGCCAGGGGAATGATTCTCATTCATTCCAGGATACCCTCCATATACCAGCTTAAACACTCTATTTTTTTAGTATTTGTAGCTGCAGGTGTGATTGGGGGAATAATTGCTTTAATATTTGTGGCTTTATTAACTAAACATATTACAAAGCCCATGAACCAGATGAAGGCTGTGGCAAAGAAGGTGGCATCGGGGGAGTTTACTGGCAGAATAAATGTTAAGGGCAAGGATGAGCTTTCGGAGCTTTCAAAAAGCTTTAATGAAATGATTACTGAGCTTGAGAACCTTGAAAAAATGCGTAGGGATTTCATAGGAAATGTGAGTCATGAATTGAGAACGCCATTAACCTCAATTAAGGGATTTGTTGATGGGATTATAGACGGTGTTATCCCGCCTGAAAAACACGAATACTACCTTAGGATTGTAAGGGATGAAACGTCCAGGATGCAGGATTTAGTGAATGATTTACTCAGTCTTGCAAAATTGCAGGGGGGAGAAGTGGCTCTGGAGTATAGCATTTTTGATATTAATGAACTAATAAGAAGAAGCGTTATTAGTCTCCAGCAGATGTTTTTGGAAAAGAACCTTGAGTTCAATGCCCTATTTGAGACAGAGAGAATGTTTGTAAGGGCTGATTTGGATTCTATTCAAAGAGTCATCATCAACCTACTTCATAATGCAATTAAATTTACCCCTGAAAATGGAGTGATTGCTGCAAAAACATATTATGAAAAAAATAAGGTTGTAATATCTATAGAGGATTCCGGCAGAGGAATTCCGAAGGAGGATCTGCCTGGCATTTTCGAAAGATTCTACAAAACCGATAAGTCGAGGAGCGAGGACCGGACAGGTGTGGGCCTTGGTTTAGCCATTGTAAGAAACATCATTAATAAGCATGATGAAACTATTAAAGTAGAAAGCCAAGAAGGACATGGAACGAGGTTCATTTTTACCCTGAGTAAAGCTCCTGAGCCTGTGTAATACTAAAGTTAACATTTTGTTCATATCAATGACACAATTCATGGCTAAAATACTTGTTAGACAGAATAATTACATTAGAAAGGGGATGTCAATCATGGATAAATACAATAATTATGAAAATAATTCTTTAAGTCATAATAATGAAGAAGAAAAAGTACAGTATAACATTTCTCCACAAAAGGATTACTATTATTCATATCAAAATCAAAATCAAAACCCAGATTCTCATAACAGAAATGATGATGACCTTAAGACATCATCATTTTATAAGGAAAGTCATAAAAAACCTTCCAAAGGGAGATTTAAGAGTATTATTGCACCCATTATTATTGTTGCATTATTAAGCTCGCTATTAACAGGCGGGATAGTGGTTTCATATTTTACCTATGGTTTTCCTGAGGTTTTAAACAACCGGGAAAAATCAGGTGCCCCGGATTTAGAAAACACCGAATTAAAGCAGGTTCGGATAATTGATGAAACCACATCTGCTGAAACAGTTGTGGCCGAAAAGGTCAGCCCGTCAATTGTCGGAATCAGGGTTAAGTATATATACAGCAACTGGATCTTCGGAGATACGGAGAATGTGGGGTCTGGCTCCGGGATTATTTATGATAGCGATGGATATATACTTACTAATAACCATGTAATTGAAGGTGCAATGTCAAGCGCCAGTAAAATACTACCAAATGCAAGCATAGAGGTTATTTTGCCAAATCAGGTTGACACACCATATGAGGCAGTTGTTATAGGAAGGGATGTGGAGACCGATCTGGCAGTATTAAAGATTAACGCTTCAAATCTTCCTGCTGCTCAATTCGGTGATTCAGAAAAAATTAAGATTGGACAAAAGGCCATAGCAATAGGTAATCCCGCTGGACTTGAATTTATGGGATCAGTTACATCAGGTGTTATAAGCGGACTTAACCGTCAAATTGAGTTTGATGACGGTACTACCTTAAGACTGATTCAAACTGACGCGGCAATAAACCCCGGAAATAGTGGTGGTGCACTATTAAATTCCCAGGGAGAGGTAATAGGAATAAACACATCAAAAATTGGCGGAGTAGATTTCGAGGGATTAGGATTTGCTATACCATCGAACAATGCGGTGGAAATAGCTGATAACCTCATTCAGAGTGGCTATGTGCAAGGCAGACCGCAAATCGGTATTGTAGTAAACAGAAACTTTAATTCCGAAATCGCAGAAAAGAACGGGGTTCCCGAAGGAATACTAGTACACGAGGTTGAGCCTCTCAGTGCGGCATATATGGCAGGTATTCAGTCAGGGGACATAATTACCAAATTTAATGGTGTTGAAATAAAGACCTTTGAAGAGCTGGAAACAGAGAAAAATAAGTATAAAGCTGGAGATAAGGTGGAGATTCTACTTTACCGGTTGCCTAAGGAGGGTTTGCCCAGTGAGGGGCAATATCACACCATCGAATTGACTCTTGGTGAGCGAAAAGGATAGGATAAATTTATACAAGGACTGCACAATAAAAGGCAGTCCTTGCAACTTTTTTCAATATTTTCATTTCTTTTGTGCATTCATTACATTTAAAGCGTCGTTTGTTACATTAAACAACAAGTATTTTTATAATGTAGTATATTTATACAAGAAAGAAATTATCAGACTTATAATTTCTTTTATATTGGCTAAACATGTTTGATATTAAGAGATAAGGCTAATTTATCATACAATTCCCCCCCAGTTATTGTATATAAATAATAGTCTTAATCTCTTAAATATCAGACATTAAGGCTCATCTCCTGTATATGTAAATTTCTTAATTAATGGTATTTAATAGATTTACTAGTAGTATATTCATTGAACTAACATTCATTTTTCTGTATGATGTAATGGACATGCTAGTTATTACTTATATTTCAAATAATGTAATTTGGGGGCTATAATGCAGATAGCTGTTTGTGATGATGAGAAGGTTTATTTAGATCTTTATCTCAACCAAATTAAAAGGCTTATTGCCATGCAAGATAAAAATTATGAAGTTATTATAGATTGCTATTCCTCTGGAGAAGAGCTGATTACAGCTTATGACGCGGGAAAAGAATACGACATCATTATTCTGGATATAAAAATGAAGGATCTTAGCGGTTTTGATGTTGCCAAAATAATAAGGCAATATAATGACGACACACTTATAATTTTCATCACTTCATTAAAGGACTATATTTACAATAGCTTCGAATATCAGCCCTTCTGGTTTCTTATTAAGCCTGTGACTAATGAAAGATTTAAACATGTCATTATGAAGGCCGTCGCATATATTATAGGAACAAAGGGGAAGAACCATTCCTTTTATACAAGGGATGCAGGCATTATCAGCCTTGAAATCAATAAGATAATGTATTTGGAAAGCTGCCTGAGAAAGATCAATATTTACACCAATACGCAAAGCTTCTCATATTATGCGACATTAAAGGAAGAGGAACAGAAACTAAAGAATCATAATTTTGTTAGAAGTCATAAGGCTTACCTGGTTAATATGGCATATATAAAAAGAATAAATAAAGGCAGCATTATTCTTAAAAATAATAAAAGCATTCCATTGAGTGAACGCAGGCGAAAGGCGGTCTTTGATTCGTTTACCAGCTTTCTTGAAAGGTGCTGAATATGAGAAGAAAAATAAAGAGACCCTACATACTGCTTTTGAGCCTTCCAATAATCAATGGTAGTATTGGAATTACTCTGCTGCATATTATTATAAAGTATAATATTAACCTTGATGTTTCAGTTGCTATTCTTTTATTGGGGCTATCCTTTATAATAGTGAGTTCTACAGTAACTTATTCCTTTTTTGTAAAGCTGCTCGATGCTGAAAGCAAATATAAACTGATAGAAAAACAACTAAATTGTCAATTAGAACATTACAAAAAGTTAGAAGAAAAACGTGCCCAATTTTTCGAAGCCGTTCACGATTTTAAAAACCATCTCTATTGCATGCATTACCTGCATAAACACAATAATAGAGATGAGCTGACCGATTATATAGAAAAGCTGCTGGAGGTATCCAGTACTGGAAACATTTTAGATACCGGAAATCCAGTTATTGATGCACTGATAAGTGAAAAGATAAGCTTAGCTAAGAGGAAGGATATAGAAATTGAGTGGGAATTAAGTTTGCCTGCTGATATTAAAATTGATTATATAGATTTTTGTGCTATTTTGGGGAATTCTTTAGATAATGCAATTGAAGCATGTGAAAGAATCACTGGTAAAAAAAAGAAAAAGGCAATTACCCTGTCAATGGACTATAAAAATCCATATGTTGTGATTGCTATTGCAAATACATATGATCGAAAAGAATCTAAGAAACGCAAAAAGTTGGCTAGCTCAGGGTTCAAAACTCAGCTTCATGGGTTTGGCCTAAAAAGTATAAAGAGAGCTGTAAAAAAATATAGCGGCAATGTAATGGTGCGTAAAGAAAAAGGTCTGTACCATCTTACAATTGTAATGGCAGTTTCCCAGCGAGACACGGAACCGTCCCCTGTCTCACATGATACGCTGCATTAATATATCCTTCAGCTCCGACAGACCCTTAAAGTCCATATTTTTAATATAGTATTTTTCCATTTGGGTATGATAGCTTTTTGCTAGGGCTATGGACTCCACAGCCTTTTGGATAATAGTATCTGCGTACAGACGGTTGAATTTCAGCTGATCGCTATAGTATTGTATTGTCTCATCCTTGTAGAATTGTTCCATGTTATATGTTTTACAATTATCAATATTAATGTCTGTAATATCGTAATATTCGTTTACTGTAATTATAGAAAGCTTCAGATCAGGAATTACGACATGCTCAATTTTATCCGGCACCATTGGGCAATAATAGGTTTCGGTATTAAAACCTTTATATAAAGCCTCATCATTTAAGATTTCCATGATATGGCCCGTATTCATCCCTGCCTGAGCACTTAATCTTATAATACTATGATTGACACATAAGCTATCTAAATAGTTCACATACCCCTTTGGGGTAATTGCGCTTGCAAAAAGACGACGCTGCTTACCCGGAACTTTGGATGGTTTTTTATTTCCGAAAAGCAATTCCTTAATCTCATGGGTAAAGGCTAATTTAGCGCCTTTATCCAGCGCATCTTTATATATTTTTTCGGTATCATCCAATAGAAAAGATGCTGCTTTCAGATACCTGTAGGCCCTTTCAAAGCTGGCTTTTTTTCTTTTACTGGCAATAATAATATCATCTCTGTGCTTCATCAGACCTTTTTGATCCCAGAATTGTCCGAGATTAACTATCTCATCAACCACGCCCGGATAAACAGGATCAGTTATATGGGGACTTGTGCCGTCAATAATGGCAAATGATAATTTCGGAGCAACAATACCATCTAGGCTGTCATTATCACTGGAGCAATGCATAAACTCGATATCATAGCCCTTGGACGCAAGCTCATAACCGATTTTTTTCATTAAAGTGCTTTTGCCTGTACCGGGGCCGCCTTTTAGTATGAACAGTCTGTTTGCAGTGGTTTTATCAATAATATAGTCATAATAGCTATAAAAACCTAGGGGTGTATTGCCACCCGGAAACATGTGTCTGGATTTTTCCTCTATCATAAAAAAACCTCATTTATTTCTTAATGTAATTACGCCCTATAGTTTATTCAGAAATCAGGATTCATATTACTAATAAAAAATAAACAAAATGTAAGAGTATATTAATAAAAATTTGTTGTTACATAGCTTCTTTTTTTTATATCAATAATGCATTATAATGAATGAATAGATGTTTAAATATACTTTATGAACAGAGAGGGATGGACTACAAAATGGCAGTAAGAAGAGTTTATGTTGAAAAAAGGCCTGGTTTTGATGTAGAGGCATCTAATTTATATGCTGATATTAAAGAAAACCTGCTGATTAGCCAACTTGATAAGGTAAGGATTCTACAGAGGTATGATGTCGAAGGGTTAACCGATGAGGATTATGAAAAGGCAAAGGCGTTGGTTTTTTCCGACCCGTCTACCGATATAGTTTACGGGGAAAGGCTAAAAATAGCTAATAATGACCGCTTAATACCTATCGAGTTTCTCCCGGGACAGTATAATCAAAGAGCTGATTCTGCTGCCAAGTGTATTCAATTAATAACTCATAGTGAGAGACCTAATGTAAAGGTCGCTAAAATCATTGTTTTATCAGGAGACATTTCCGATTCTGATTATCAGAAGATACGAGACTATATAGTAAACCCTATTGAAATGCGTTTAGCATCCATGGAGATACCTGAATCATTAAAGGATGAATACCCTGTTCCAGAGGATGTAGAGGTTGTTGAAAGCTTTGCAGCCATGTCAGATGAAGAGCTGAAAGCTTACATGGATGAAATGGGATTTGCAATGTCCTGGGAGGACCTAAAATTCTGTCAGGAATATTTCAAGGATGTAGAAGAACGAAATCCAACAATCACAGAGCTTCGCATGATAGATACCTACTGGTCTGACCACTGCAGACATACTACCTTTCAGACAATAATTGAGGACGTGGATTTTTCCTCAAATCAAGTCGCTCAGAAAATTAACAATGTATATGACAGATATATAGAAGTAAGGAAAGAGGTCTATGGAGACAGGAATAAGGATATCTCCCTTATGGATTTGGCCACCATTGCTATGAAATATTTAAAAAAGACCGGCGAGCTGGATAATCTTGACGAGTCTGAGGAAATAAATGCCTGCAGCATTGTTGTGAAAGCAATTGTGGATGATAAACCTGAGGATTGGTTGATTATGTTTAAGAATGAAACCCATAATCACCCTACCGAGGTTGAACCCTTTGGCGGAGCGGCAACCTGCTTAGGTGGAGCTATAAGAGATCCATTGTCTGGACGAGCCTATGTGTATCAAGCTATGCGTATTACAGGTGCAGCAGATCCGACCAGAACAGTTGAAGAAACCCTGGCAGGAAAGCTTCCACAACGTGTTATAACCACTAGAGCCGCTCAGGGTTATAGCTCCTACGGCAATCAGATAGGACTTGCCAGTGGATTTTTATCCGAAATATATCATGATGATTATGTGGCAAAGAGAATGGAACTTGGTGCTTTAGTAGGAGCGGCTCCTAAGGCTAATGTTGTGAGAAAAACTCCTGAATCAGGGGATATAATTATACTCCTTGGTGGACGAACAGGCCGTGATGGTTGCGGTGGAGCAACCGGGTCATCTAAGGAACACACTGAGGAATCTTTAACCTCATGTGGAGCAGAGGTCCAAAAGGGCGATGCTCCCACCGAAAGAAATATTCAGCGTCTCTTTAGAAAACCCGCAGTGAGCAGAATGATCAAAAGGTGTAATGACTTTGGTGCAGGTGGAGTATCTGTCGCTATAGGCGAGCTTGCTGACGGAATTGAAATAAATCTTGACGCTGTACCGAAGAAATACGAAGGCCTTGACGGGACAGAACTGGCAATTTCTGAATCTCAGGAGAGAATGGCAGTAGTAGTCGCTCCTGAAAATGCAGAAAAATTTGTTGCTGAAGCAAGAGAAGAGAACCTCGAAGCTACTATGGTGGCCCTGGTTAACGATTCTGGCCGTTTGACCATGAGATGGCGTGGGAAAACAATTGTTGATTTGAGCAGGGACTTTTTAAATACCAATGGAGTTAAACAAACAACATCTATTAAGGTAACCGGAGCAGATTTTTCAAACAATGCTATAACCGAAATTGATTCAGAGGTAGAACAGTACAGGAGTAATCCTCTAGAGGCCTGGAAAAAGAATATGGCCAGACTTAATGTGTGCAGCCAAAAGGGTATAATAAGCCGATTTGACAGTACAGTTGGAGCCGGGACAGTTCAAGTGCCCGTGGGTGGAGAATACCAGATGACTCCTATCGAGGGAATGGTAGCAAAGCTTCCTGTAGAAAGCGGCGAAACCACCACCGGCACTATAATGACATATGGTTACAATCCGGTCATATCCAAATGGAGCCCTTTCCATGGAGCTATCTATGCTGTTGTTGAATCCCTTGCCCGATTAGTTGCTATAGGCGGAGATTACAAACAGGCAAGGCTGACCTTCCAGGAATATTTTGAAAAACTGGGAACAGATCCCGAAAAATGGGCTAAACCTTTTTCAGCCCTACTTGGTGCCTTCTATGCACAGGACAAATTGAGAGTGGCTTCGATTGGAGGCAAGGACAGCATGTCCGGAACTTTCAACGACATAAATGTTCCCCCTACATTGGTATCCTTTGCGCTTGCCCCTACAGATGTAACAAAGGTGGTTTCTCCAGAGTTTAAGAAATCGGGAAATAAAGTAGTGCTTATTACATTTAAGAAGGACGAGCTTTCACTTCCTGATTTTGAAAGCTTGAAGGCCTCCTTTGAAATGATAACCAGCGCAATCTGGAATAAAGAAATTGTGTCAGCCTCAACACTGAAGGCCGGAGGCTTAGCCGAAGCAATAGCCAAAATGGCCTTTGGTAACCGAATCGGAGTTAAGCTTGAGAGCTTAAGTTTCGACAGACTCTTTAGTCTTGATTACGGCTCAATTCTTGTAGAGGTTGATGCGTCAGCAGATCTAGGACATTTACTGGAGGGTGTTGATTATGTACTGGTTGGTCAGACAATCAGTGATCCTGTTATCGAAACAGTAGATGGGAGTCTTGCCCTGGATGATCTTAAGATATGCTGGGAGGGAACCTTGGAAAAGGTATTCCCCACAGAAACAGATGAAGATACAAGCAATGTCAGAAGTATTAGCTTCACAGCGGGCAAGAAAATAAAGGCTTCCGCAAAAATAGCAAGACCGAGGGTATTCATGCCAATATTCCCGGGCACTAACTGCGAGTATGATGTAAAGCGTAAATTTGAGCAAGCCGGTGCAATTGTTGACAGCTTTGTGTTTAGAAATCTTACCCCTCGGGAAATAGAAGAGTCTATATCCAAAATGAAGGACTACATTGATGAATGTAATATTATAATGCTTCCTGGCGGAATGAGTGTCGGATCAGAGCCTGACGGTTCGGCTAAATTCATTGCAAATGTGTTCAGGACTCCCTCTCTAACCGAGGCTGTAATGAATCTGGTGAGCACTAGGGATGGTCTGATGCTGGGAATCGGCGATGGCTTCCAGGCTCTTGTTAGATTAGGACTTTTACCCTATGGTGAGATAAGACCTGTTAACGCAGACAGTCCGGCACTTACATTTAATACAATAGGCCGCCATGCTTCTTCCATGGTTAGAACAAAGGTGACATCAAATCTGTCTCCATGGCTTTCAAAGGTTCAGGTTGGAGATGTATTCACTCTGGCATTTTCAAATGGAGAGGGAAGATTTGTGGCTAGCCCTGAACTATTGGCTGAGCTTGAAGCTGCTGGACAAATTGCCACACAGTATGTGGATCTTGTTGGCAATCCTACTATGGATATCCGCTATAACCCGGCTGGATCTGTTATGGCAATAGAGTCAATTTCAAGCCCGGAGGGCAGAATATTTGGCAAGATGGCTCATGATGAGCGTTATACAGCCAATACCCTGACAAACATTCCTGGCAAGAAGGATCAGAAAATATTCGAGGCTGGAGTAGAGTATTTCTTGTAATAAATCGGGCTTTACTTTAATATTGTCGCTTCTAATAAAAATACGCAGCAGCATATAGTGTAGTTGAGGACAAATACATGCATAATTGTGAAAATGCCTTGTCTATATGCTGTTGCTTTTTTGTCCGTAATATTAAGTCAGGAGTCGTTATATGGAAGAATCTATGAAACATAAACCCATTGTAAATCCCTATGTTCCGTATTCGTATGAGCATATGAAAGAGGATGCTCTGAAGCTATGTAACAGATACCCGGATATAATACAGCTGGACACGATCGGACATTCTGTGGAAGGAAGGGACCTGTCGCTCATTAAGCTCGGCAGAGGAGAAAAGAAAATTATCCTTTGCGGTTCACATCATGCACGAGAGTATATTACAAGTGCCTATCTAATGAAGAAGACCGAGCAATATGCAAAAATATATTCGGAACAAAAGGGACAGAATAATTATGGGAATTATAATGTAAAGAATCTGCTGAAGCAAATAACCATGTATATTATCCCCATGGTAAATCCTGATGGAGTTAATCTGGTCATCAACGGCATAGATTCAGTTACTGATAAGAAGGCCGTAGAAGCTATGACTATGGTAAAAACAATACATAAGGAGTGGAAGGCCAATATCAACGGAGTGGATTTGAACCGTCAATACCCTGCCCAGTGGGAAATGAAGTATGATGAAATTGGCAGGCCTGCATCGGAGAGTTTTAAAGGGGAGGCTAGTGCAACCGAGCCTGAGGTAAGGGCTATGATGGAATTATCGTGGAAAAATGATTTCATTATAGCTGCCTCATTCCATACCAAGGGAAACATGATATTTTGGGCTGACAGGGCTACTGTTGATTTAATACCAGAAGCAAAAAAGATAGCCTGCAGGCTTTCGAGACTCACCAAATATAAATTGATGCCTGTATCGGAAAGGCCCGAGGTGTATGCGGCGGGCTATGAAAACTGGTTCCGCCGGGAGTTTCGGCGCCCGGCCTTCTGCATAGAACTTACTCCTTATAATGATTCCGATATACCACATGACAATAAGATGTTTGACACCCTAGTCTGGGACAATGCAAAATACATAGGACTTCTATTAGCACATGAAGCATTAAAACATTGGCAAAACTAACATCCAACAAAGTAGCTCAGTGCCTTTTATTAGTACTTGAAGCATTGACGATACGCTCGAGTAGACATTGAATATACTGTTGAGTATAATTAGGTTTGAGAAAAAATAAGAAGATTCAGATGGTGAAGAGGCATATGCCAATAAATAAATACGAGGTATTGATAAAATGAACAAGCCCTATCGTAGAAGACGCAGATTAAATATAAAAAAGTTTGTATCCTTCCTGATTGTGTTATCTGTTCTTATTACAGCAACAGTACTATTGATAAATGGTAAGATCCCATTTATCAATGATCTTTTTAATTCCCAGAGTAATATAACACCCACAAGTCCACCTGTAACAGGAGGCTCATCTTCTGATCCTGCAGATACCGGTGTTGATACTCCTGAACCAACATCCACACCTGTTGCCACTCCCTGGCCTACCCCTGAGCCTATGCCCGCCGAAAGCACTGACCCGGCGGTACTGAAGGTATCCTGGGAGGATCCGGCTGTTTTCACAGGTGAAATGGCCTATCCCGATAAGAAAAACACATTTAATAAACCTGATGGAACCACCCTTGATTATTGGGTGTTTGAGAATAATGTCCCTGTAGCTTATGAGCCTAAGGATCAGATAAACTTTGGCTTGCCCGAGCAATATGCTGATGTAAGAGGAGTAAGTACCTTCAGGGGCAATCATTACAGAGATTCTGCCGCTTATGGGACCCGTAAAGTCGAAGAAAAAAAGTTGGAAATAGTCTGGTCCTATGATATAGGGGCAATCAGTCCAAGAAGCGGAGGCTACTGGCCCGGCACCGGCTGGACCGGGCAGCCCTTATTAATAAATTGGGACAGTGATGTTCGGAATATGATGAACATAAAACCCGAAATGAAGCAAAAGGACCTCGTTGAGGTAATCTATCCGACACTTGACGGAAATATTTATTTTCTTGACATGGAAACGGGTAATCCCACAAGGGACAAAATAAAAGTCGGCTTTTCCTTTAAGGGAACCGGAATGATAGACCCGAGGGGTTATCCCATCCTATATGCCGGCATGGGCATAAATGAAAACGAAAATACACTTACAGAATACAAATACAAGATATTCAATCTTATTGATCAAACTCCGTTATACGATATATTTGGCAGAGACCCTGCCGCCTTCAGGAAATGGGGGGCCTTTGATTCCACTGCCGTGGTGGACAAGAATACCGATACGCTGATTGAAGCGGGGGAAAACGGCTTAGTTTACAGGGTTAAGCTTAACACAAGATTTGACAGGGAAGTAGGGACTATAGATATTTCCCCACAGCTTACAAAATATCGTTATAAGGATTCAACCAATATTGAGCTTGGAATAGAAAATTCACCGGCCTACTACAAGAACTATATGTATTTTTGTGATAACGGCGGGATATTTCAGTGCCTGGATCTGAATACCTTAAAACCAGTCTGGGTCTATGATGTGGGGGATGATACTGACTCAACCCCTGTAGTTGAAGAAACTGCAGAGGGGGTATTTGTTTACACGGCAAATCAGGTTGATAAGAGAAGTCAGCTGAGTAAGAGCCGCGAAAACTGTAATATCAGAAAATTTAATGCCCTTACAGGAGAGCTTATATGGCAGAAGGACTATTCATGTGTATATAATTACTATATCAATGGTGGAGCATTGGGCACACCGTTGCTGGGAAAAGATGATATAAATGATATAATTATATTTACCGTATGCTTTACCGGCTCTGCCCAGGACGGCATAATGGTTGCATTGGACAAGAAAACCGGCCAGGAGGTTTGGAAAAGACAATTAGATGCATACAGCTGGGGTTCACCGGTGGCTATAAAAAGCTCGGAGGGTAAGACCTATGGAATTTTTACTGACTATTACGGCTGGCTGCATTTATTTGACCCTAAAACAGGTCAGGATCTTCATCGCGTGAGCTTGGGAGGAAATATCGAATCATCACCGGCGGTATATGACGACATGATTGTTGTAGGCTCCTATGCCAGAAAAATATTTGGTATCAGAATAAAGTAAGACAGATGCAAGACAGGACACAGAACCGTCCCCTGTCTTGCTTGACGGAGGAATTTGTATGAGTAAAGCAAATAAATCAAACAAACTAATAACTGTAGTTGTTTTATTGGCAGTTACATTGATTGCCTTGACAGCTCTTCTTCTGATGCAGGGAGGATTCGGAAACGGATTAGCCAATACATCACCAACCCCATCAGGGAATGTGTCTCAAAGCCCTGGGGCAACTCCTGTGGATACAACTCCCGAGCCCACCCCTACTCCGGAGCCGACACCGACACCTGAGATTACTGATCCTGAGCTGCTTGTTCTTGAAATACAGGATCCACCCTCCTTGGTCAGCAAGACTACTGTTTCTGAGGGAACCTACCAGAAAAAATTCAGTGATGGGGGGACCATTACATATTCTGTATACCAGAATAATAAAAAGGTTGATTACAAGCCTGAATATGTATTGGCATTCCCCTCTGACAAGGCATATACAGAGCAGGCGGGAGTAACCACCTTCAGGGGAAATAATTATAGAAATACAGCTTCATATGGAACTCGTGATATTAAGGAAAAGAAGCTTGAGATAATATGGGAGCACGGTACTGGTGCCATAAGTGCACACAACAGCTACTGGCCGGGTTCAGGCTGGACAGGTCAGCCAATAATAATAAACTGGCCAAAGGAAACAACAAATGTTATGAATGTCAGTGATCAGTTCAAAAACAAGGATTTAACCGAGGTAATATATCCTATTTTGGACGGTAAGATTTACTTTTTGGATTTACAAACCGGTACGCCAACGCGAAACAAGATTAATCTCGGATTTTCCATTAAAGGAACAGGCATGGTGGATCCCAGGGGATACCCGTTGTTCTATACCGGTATGGGCCTAAATGAAAACAATGGCAGATATACTGACTTTAAATACAGAATCTACAGCTTGATTGATCAGAGTGAGATATTCAGCATTATGGGCAGGGACAGCCTCTCATACAGGGGCAGCTGGGGAGCATTTGACTCATCTGCTGTTTTGAATAAAGAGACCGATACCCTCATCAATGTGGGAGAAAACGGTCTGATATACAAAACAAAGCTTAATACTAAATATGATCCTATAAGCGGAACTATATCTATATCCCCCCAAGTCACGAAATTACAATACAAATCCTCATATAATGAGGCTGCAAGTGATTATGGAATAGAGAATTCTCCTGCAATATATCGTAACCTTATGTTTACGGTTGATAATGGAGGCACACTTCTGTGCACCGATATTAATAAGCTTGAACCTATTTGGATGTATGATACGAAGGATGATACCGACAGCACCATTGTTCTGGAGGAAACAGAGGATGGGGTTTTCATCTATACAGCTAATGAAGTGGACAAAAGATGCACCGGCGGAAAAGCAAACAAAGCCGATTGTAACATCCGCAAATTTAACGCTCTTACAGGAGAGCTAATCTGGCAGAAGGATTATACCTGTTATTATCGCTCGGGTATTAATGGAGGGGTGTTGGGTACTCCGTTGATGGGCAAAGATGATATTTCAAATATGATTATTTTCCCTGTTTGTTTTACAGGCAGCCAAATGGATGGCAAACTGATAGCCCTGGACAAAAAGACAGGTGAGGAAATCTGGGTTCGTGAGCTTCCCCTTTACAGCTGGAGCTCACCGGTTGATATATTGAGTGATGACGGAAAAACCTATGGATTATTCTGCGGATATGACGGTCATATGCATTTGTTTGACCCTATGACCGGAGAAGACCTGGATTCCATTTCATTAGGCGCAAATGTTGAAAGTTCACCTTCGGTCTATGATGATATCGCAGTGGTGGGCTCCTATGCACAGAAGATTTTTGGTGTAAGAATTAAGTAATAAGAACACCTTAAAATTCTTGTTTGACATGGGTTATCGGCTGTGCTACAATATAACGGCAACCGCACTGGAAAGGGTTTCAAATCAGTCATGCAACTGGCATGCTGTCCCTGATAGGCGAGATTGGTTGGAGGAGGTGCAATTTATGTACGCAGTCATTGAGACAGGCGGCAAGCAGTACAGAGTTCAAGAAGGCGATGTTGTCTTCATTGAGAAACTTTCAGTTTCCGAAGGAGAGGATTTTACCTTTGATAAGGTACTTGCAGTGTCCAAGGATGGCGAGTTCCTGACAGGTGATTCTGTCAACGGAGCATCCGTTTCTGCTAAAGTGCTAGGCCAGGGCAAGCAAAAGAAGATTATTGTCTTCAAGTACAAGCCTAAAAAAGGTTACCGCAGAAAGCAAGGACACAGACAGCCATACACCAAGGTACAGATCGAAAAGATTAACGCATAATTAAAATGACAAAAGCAATATTTAAATGTTTGAGCAATGGAGATATTATAGGATTTGATATAAAAGGGCATGCAGGAGCCAAAACAGGCGGAGAGTACGACATGATATGTGCCGCGATATCTGCTATAGGCTATACAGCTCTTGGAGGCTTGGATGAGCTTTGTAAACTCAATACCTATATAGAGTCCGACGGAAGGCTCTCAATGGATTTACCGATGGATATGACCATTAAAGCCATGAAAACGGCTCAAATTATTCTTAAGACTATGGTAATTGGTCTTAAACAAATTGAAAATCAATACTCGAAACATATACAAGTTAGCTTTAAGGAGGTGTAGCCATGATCAGAATTAATCTGCAGCTATTCGCCCACAAAAAGGGAATGGGTAGTACAAAGAACGGCCGTGATAGTGAGTCTAAGAGATTAGGCACTAAAAAAGGTGACGGTCAGCCTGTATTGGCTGGGAATATCCTGGTAAGGCAGAGAGGCACCAAAATTCATCCCGGTACTAATGTTGGGATAGGCAGTGATGATACACTGTATGCTCTCATTAATGGAAAGGTGAAGTTTGAGAGACTCGATAAGAAAAGAAAAAAGGTAAGCGTTTATCCTGCTTAATTACAGGTTATACTTATTATGGTAAGGGACGAGGCTATCGTCCCTTTTGTCTACTTTACAGGGTTTGGAAGCAGGGGTATAATAACTTGATTCCTTACTTCATTTTGCACTATCGGAGGGTAACATGTTTATTGATTTTGCAGAAATCTATATAAAAGCTGGTGACGGTGGTGATGGTGTCGTCTCCTTCCGCCGTGAAAAATATGTTCCCAGCGGAGGCCCCGATGGCGGAGACGGAGGCAAGGGTGGGAATGTAGTATTCAAGGCTGATCCGGGCTTAAGAACTCTCATGGATTTTCGCTATAAACGAAAATATGTGGCCGAAAAAGGAGAGAACGGAAGCAAACGGAACAGAAGCGGGAAATCCGGAAGAGACCTTGTTGTCAAGGTTCCTTTAGGTACTCTTGTAAAGGATAAGGAAACTGGGCGAATTATTGCTGATATTTCAGAGGATAATCAAGAGGAGATTATAGCCAGAGGTGGTAAGGGCGGAGCCGGAAACCAGCACTTTGCTACTCCTACCAGACAAGCTCCTAACTTTGCCCGAAATGGCGAACCGGGGCAGGAGTATACGGTGGTGCTGGAGTTAAAGTTAATAGCAGATGTAGGTCTGCTGGGCTTTCCCAATGTGGGTAAATCCACACTTTTATCAGTAGTTTCATCGGCCCGACCTAAGATTGCAAACTACCATTTTACTACGCTTTCACCCAATCTTGGG
This sequence comes from Clostridiaceae bacterium, assembly GCA_012523705.1. Lineage (GTDB taxonomy): Bacteria > Bacillota > Clostridia > DSM-8532 > DSM-8532 > DTU059. Next base: position 34,049 of record JAAYTU010000013.1, on the reverse strand, counting down.
GTCGTATCCTTAGGAGAAGGATCCAGCTTTGTAATAGCTGATATTCCCGGATTGATTGAGGGTGCCCATAAGGGTGCCGGATTAGGACATAATTTTTTAAGGCATGTTGAAAGAACAAAGCTTTTGATACATGTAATTGATATATCAGAAGCCGATGGCAGGGATGCCGTTTCAGACTTTGAAATTATTAACCGGGAGCTTGAACTATACAACCCTGAAATTGCCCAGCGCCCGCAAATAATTGCTGCCAATAAAATTGATGCATTAAGCGATACTAAGAAGCTCGAAGAATTCAGGCATGAAATGGAAGGCAAGGGCTACAAGGTTTTTGAGATCTCGGCTGTAACTAATCAGGGCGTTGATGCACTTATGTGGTATACCTATGAACAGTTAAAGACATTACCTGATGTAGTGCTTTTTGATAAGTCCGAAGAAATAGAAATAGATACGGATCCAAATGAGCCGCCTTATACAATCAGGCGCGAAAACGAACTATATGTAGTTGAGGGCCCGTGGGTTGATAAAATACTAGGATCAGTCAATTTTGGCGACAGAGAATCCCTTCAGTATTTCCAGCGCGTCATGCGAAGGATGGGGGTTATTGAAGCCCTTGAGGAAAAAGGCGTGGAAGAGGGAGACACTGTCAGAGTTGGCGAGATTGAGTTCGAATATATACCATAATAAGACATAAGACAGGGGACGGTTCTTCTGTCCTGCCATTCTTTGTAACACAATCGCAAGACAGAGGACGGTTCCACGTTCCACTATAGTGTAAGACAAAGGGGGACGTCCTGCCATTCCCTGTTTTTTAGGAGAGGATATATAATGTTAACTGGAAAACAAAGAAGCTATTTAAGAAGCCTAGCAAATGAAGTTCCCGCACTCTTTCAGATAGGTAAGAACGGGATTGACGAAAATGTGATTCAACAATTTCGCGATGCTCTCGAGGCTAAGGAGCTTGTTAAAGTAAGAGTTCTGAAGAACTCTCTTTACACTGCCAGGGAGGCCTGTGAGGAAATAGCTCAGGCCATCAATGCTGAGATTGTTTCTGTTATAGGCAATAAATTTGTTTTATATAAGGAATCAAAAGCAAAGAAAATGATTGAATTACCCTAAATAGGATAGCTACCCTGTGTTATTATTTTTGAAAAGTGGAATGATAAGATAGAACTAATTATTGAGGTATCAAGAATATGATTTGGTTTGGTCCGGCAGGTAATTCAGAAAGTTTTTACAACCAAGGATTGGCCCACTCTTGGCAAATGCCGAAATGGCTTTCAGAGAAGGGGCTAAATGCTTATGAGTATCAGTGTAATAAGGGAATTAATCTTAAGGATGAGACGGCCCGTAAAATAGGGGATGAGGCAAAGGAATCGGGGATCCGCCTTAGTGTTCATGCTCCTTATTATGTAAACCTTTCCAGCACTGAAGAAGAAAAAAGAGTGAACTCAGTTAAGTATATTTTGGATACTTTAAGAGTGGCAGACTTAATGGGCGCCAGTCGTATAGTTGTGCACCCCGGATATGTAAAGGGTACATCGCGCCAAACAGCAGTAGAAATAGCCAAGGCAACATTATATAAGGCTCTTGAAGAAAGAGAAGGAAATGGCTTATCTCATATCACCATCTGCCCCGAGGTTTTGGGGAAAAGCAATCAATTGGGCAATCTGAAAGAGGTCATGGAATTATGCAGTCTGGATGAAAACCTGATTCCATGCCTGGATTTTGCTCATTTGCATTCTCTGACGCAGGGCGGAATGCGCACTGTGAACGATTTCATACGGGTTTTCACGACTGTTGAGGATCATTTAGGCAAGGAAAGAATGAGGAAATGCCATATTCATTTCAGTAGGGTTGAGTTCGGAAAAGGCGGAGAGAAAAAGCACTGGACCTATGCAGATACCAAATATGGTCCTGACTTTGATCCTCTTGCCGAGGCAATTATTGCTCTTGATATAGAGCCAGTAATAATATGTGAATCTCGTGGTACTATGGCAGAGGATGCCTTGACACTAAAAGGCATATACACAAAGATACTTCGCAAGACAGGGTGCGGCGAGATAGACGAAACAGGGGACGGCTCCCTGTCCTGACAAAGGCTGGTACACACATTCCGGCCTCTGATCTCCCAGGGGGACGCTGGCTAGACAGAGCCTAGCTTCTGACTTCTTTAGGACACATAACCGTCCGAAGTTCCGTCCTCTCTTCCTGTCTTTACGTCTTGGTGTAAATTAGATACAATTAAGATACTGTAATTAAATGGTGTATTTCTGCACTTAAGGGGGATGAATGGATAATGAGGAAGGTAAGTGTAATAAACGGGCCGAATCTTGATTTGTTAGGCGTCAGAGAGCCCGGAATATACGGGAAACTAAGCCTGCAGGATATTCGTAACAGGCTTGAAGATGAGGCTAAAGGCTATAATATTGAATTAGATTTTTATCAATCCAACCATGAGGGCGATATTATAGAAAAGATTCATGAGGCTTACAAAAATAAATATGATGGCATTATCATAAATCCGGGAGCATTTACACATTACAGCTATGCTATCCGTGATGCCATAAGCAGCGTAATGATTCCAACCATCGAAGTGCATTTGTCAAATGTTTATTCCAGGGAGGAATTTCGCTCAAAATCAGTGATTGCACCTGTTTGCGCCGGCCAGATCAGTGGTCTTGGAGCTGACTCCTATTCAGCCGCCCTTTTTGCATTAGCCATTGGTTTTAGCGGTGATACATCAGAAGGGGGACTACAATGAATTCTAGACTGGAAAAGCTCAGAACTGTATTAAACACTAATAATATCGATGCCTGTATTATATCAGGCAGGCCGAATACAATATATTTTTCAGGCTTTACAGGTACAACCTCTTTTTTGCTGGTTGGAATGGATAAGGCCTGGCTGATAGTTGATTTCAGATATACTATTCAGGCAAAAAAACAGGTCTTTGAAGGAATAACGGTTATTGAAAGCAAGGACACCTTCTACTCTGCTATAAATGATATCCTAAAAAGAAATCCTGTCAGGAACATAGGCTTTGAAGGAAGGGTGCTTCCCTATTCCGAATATATCAAGCTTAAGGAAAGGGTTTCAAGGGTTAAGGAATTTGTTGGTCTAGACAATGACATTGATAGAATTCGTCAGATTAAGGACAGCGACGAGGCCGAAATTCTTCAGGAAGCAGCTCTGATAGGGGACAAGGTCTTCTCCCACATCCTTGATTTTATCAAGCCTGGGATGAAGGAGACAGATATTTCCACCGAGCTTGAGTATACAATGAAAAAGCTGGGTGCAAAGGGACCTTCCTTTGAGACAATTGTTGCTTCCGGGCACAGATCTGCAATGTGTCACGGAACAGCAACAGATAATGTTCTGAAAAAGGGTGATGCCCTTGTTCTGGATTTTGGTGTAGTTTACCGGAATTATTGCTCCGATATGACGCGCACAATATTTATAGGGGATCCGGGGGAGGAGCTTAAGGAAATATACAATATTGTATTAAAAGCTCAGAGGGCGGCTCTTGATGGTATTATTCCGGGTATGAGCGGAATTGAAGCAGACAAAATCGCAAGGGATATTATTACCGAAGCAGGTTATGGAGAGGCCTTCGGCCATAGCCTTGGACATGGTATAGGAATAGAAATACATGAGAATCCGAGATTATCAGCCATCAGCATGGATGTTTTGGAAGAGGGCATGGTGTTTTCTGTAGAGCCGGGTATATATGTGGACGGCCTTGGTGGTGTAAGAATTGAGGACATGGTTATGCTGATGGACGGAAAACTGCGGAATTTCACAACCAGCTCCAAGGATTTAATAATTATTTAAGGGAACATGACTTACAGGGTTCCCTGTAAACAATGATTTTGCATTTTTTTCTTGCATACAAGGCTTCAATGCCGTAATATTAAGAAGAATGATTAAGAATTTGTGAATATAAAGAGAGGGTTTTTGGATATGGTAGTAGCAGGAGATTTTAAGAATGGTACAACCTTTGAGATGGATGGACAGGTATATCAGATTGTTGAATTCCAACATGTGAAGCCAGGAAAAGGTGCGGCATTTGTAAGAACAAAGATTAAAAATGTTATTACAGGAGCTACCGTAGAGCGTACCTTTAATCCTTCTGATAAATTTGAGAAGGCTCAAATAGTAAGAAGAGATATGGAATATCTCTATAATGATGGTGATTTAGCATATTTTATGGATACAGAGACCTATGAGCAGATTCCTCTAAATATGTCTTCCATAAGTGATGCACTGGTTTTTGTAAAAGAGAACATGGTATGCAAGGTTCTTTCTTACAAGGACAATGTTTTCGGAATAGAGCCTCCAATGTTTGTTGAGCTTGAGGTAACAGATACTGAGCCGGGCTTCAAGGGAGATACCGCTCAAGGTGCAACCAAGCCTGCAACGGTCGAGACGGGTGCACAGGTTAAGGTTCCTTTGTTCATTGAACAGGGCGAGATTATTCGTATTGACACTCGTACCGGAGAATACCTCGAAAGAGCATAATATTGACAAAATATTTTGTATATTATAATATTATTTATAATCTTGCCGGATAGTGTGAAATGCGCTTAAGCCATGAGACAAGGCAGGATGGATCAAATAGACTCGACCTTTTTGGAAAGTCCAACAGAGAGGCAAAATCACAGGCTGTAAGTTTTGCTTGGGTGAGTAGTAGGTTTTGGGAACACTATTTGATATGTTTACAGATTAATAAATAAGTGGGTGTTATTAATAGATGAATTATTAACACCAATGTGGGTGGCACCGCGGGAAAAAATCTCGCCCCTCAGAAACATATTTGTTTTTGAGGGGCTTTTTTAAATAACCACGAAAGGTGATAAGGTATGAACATTTACAGAACACATAATTGTGGAGAACTGAGAAAGATTCATTTGAACCAGAAAGTAAGATTATCAGGCTGGATTGATACTATACGGGATCATGGCGGAGTAATTTTTGTAGATTTACGGGATCACTACGGCGTAACTCAAATTGTATTTGATAACTCAGAGCTTATTGATAACCTTGGTCGTGAAACTGTTATTTCAGTTGAAGGAGTTTTGCATCAAAGGGATGAAGAAACCATCAACCCTAAAATAGCCACGGGTGAAATTGAGGTTAAGGTTGAGAGTATGCAAGTCCTTGGCCGCTCTATTCGTCAGCTCCCCTTTGAGGTGGACTCTTCGGAGCAGACCAGGGAGGATGTACGTCTGAAATATAGATTTTTGGACCTTAGAAATCCCAAGGTGCATAATAATATTGTAATGCGTTCTAAAATAACCAGTTTTTTAAGAACAAAGATGGAGGAGCTGGGTTTTCTCGAAATACAGACACCTATACTAACATCCTCCTCTCCTGAAGGTGCCCGGGACTATCTTGTTCCCAGCAGAAAGCATAAGGGTATGTTTTATGCTCTGCCTCAGGCGCCACAGCAGTTTAAACAGTTGTTGATGGTATCAGGCTTCGACAAGTATTTTCAGATAGCTCCTTGTTTCCGTGATGAGGATGCCAGAGCCGACAGATCTCCAGGTGAATTTTATCAGCTAGACTTTGAAATGGCTTTTGCTACCCAAGAGGATGTTCTTGAGGTTGCGGAGAAGGTTTTATATGACACATTTGCTCATTTCTCCGATAAATATGTAAGTCCTGCCCCCTTTAAACGGATTACTTACGCTGAGAGCATGCTGAAATATGGCACTGATAAGCCGGATTTAAGAAATCCCCTTATAATTGAAGATTTAAGTGACTTCTTTAAAGATGTTGATTTCATGCCCTTTAAGAATAAGCCTGTCAGAGGAATTGTAGCTCCTCAATGTGCTACCAGACCTAAATCATTCTTTGAAAAGATGTTGGCCTTTGCGACTGAGATTGGAATGAAGGGATTAGGATATATTTCAATATTAAGCGGAATGGAGCTTAAAGGCCCTATTGTTAAGTTCCTTTCTGAAGAAAAGCAAAAAGAGCTGATTGAAATGCTCTCTTTAAAAGAAAATGATACCTTGTTCTTCATATCCGATGTTCCAAAGTTGGTTGATAAATTGGCAGGGCAGATTCGTACAGAGCTCGGAAATCGTCTCGAGCTGATAGACAAATCCAGATACGAGATGTGCTTTATAGTAGATTTCCCGATGTTCGGAATTAGCGAAGAAACCAATAAAATAGAGTTTACACACAATCCCTTTTCAATGCCCCAGGGTGAAATGGAAGCTTTAGAAAACATGAATCCTTTAGATATAAAGGCTTACCAATATGATATTGTTTGTAACGGGGTTGAGCTTTCATCGGGAGCAGTACGTAATCACAAGCCCGAGGTCATGGTAAAAGCCTTTGAAATTGCAGGCTATAGCAAGAATGAGATAGAGGAGAAATTCTCAGCATTGTATAATGCTTTCCATTATGGAGCTCCTCCCCACGCAGGTATGGCCCCCGGTCTTGACAGAATTGTAATGCTGCTCACAGAGCAGGACAGCATAAGAGAGGTAGTGGCCTTCCCAATGAACAGCAATGCACAGGATTTACTGCTGGGGGCACCGGGTGCTGTTACAGAGCAGCAGCTTAGGGAGGTTCACATAAAGATTAGATAATCAGTAAGGCTTTCATGCCCATGATGCATGCCCTTGCTGAGACTGAACCCGGGAAACCGGAAATCTAAGCTGAATAAGGTTTAAGTAGAAAAGTAAAAAGGGAGGATATCTATATGGATATAAAAGACCTTTTGCAATATGAAAAAATGGTGAAATTTGACCTGCCTGAGTCAGAACGGGAATGGATTATTGAGCAGGCAAATATGCTTGAAAAAAGCTTCGAAGCATTATCAGGCATTGACACAGACAAAACAGAGCCATTGATTTCGCCCATAGAGGTGCAAAATCCACTTAGGGAAGATGTGGCCCATAAAACATTTTCCAGGGATGAAATACTTGCTAATTCGCCTGAGCAATACGATGGCTATTTCCTTGTCCCAAAGACTATTGAATAGGGGGGATGTTTCATTGAAGAATCAATATTATGTTACAAAATACGATGTGAAAGCTGATAATGCCTTTGCATTGGAAGATAATATTATGGTCAAAGACGGGCTTACAACAGCAGGCTCAAAGATGCTCCATAATTATATTTCGCCCATAGATGCAACAGTGGTCAGAAAGCTTCTGGATAAAGGCATGGAGCTTGCAGGTAAAACCAAGCTTGATGAATTCGCTGTAATGGGAGTTTCAGGTGATAATAATGAATTGTCGGGAGTGGTTGGGGCTGTTTTGGACAAAACCTGTAGGATTGCTTTGTGCAACGACGTTTTCGGAAAGGTCCGCAGACAGGCAGCAGAAAATTGCCTGTACTACATTCGTCCCACCTACGGCACTGTGTCCAGATTCGGTCTTGTTCAGACAGTATCCTCAATGGATCAGATAGGCATTGTATGTGGAGATTTGGATGAGGGCATTGAAACCCTGTCTGTAATTGCCGGTCATGATGAAAACGACAGTACTACACAAGGGGACGGTTCTCTTGCGCTGAATTCAAAAGGCCCTTTAAAGGAAGGAAAATATACAATCGGTATTCCTGTAAATGTAATGAATAAGACAGATGAGAAGAGCAAAGAGGCTATTAAGGAGTTGGCGTCCAAATACCATACAGAGGAATTCGAACTTGAACACTTCGAGGTCCTATCACAGGTAATGTATATATTAAGCAGTGCCGAGATCGGCAATAATACTTCACGGTATGACGGAGTAAAATTTGGCTACCGCAGTGAAAACTATGAGGGCCTTAAAGATTTATATACCAATTCAAGAACAGAGGGATTTGGCCTTAATATGAAGCTGACTTCCATTATAGGAGCCATGGTATTGTCCAGTGGAAACTATGAAAAATTCTATTTGAAGGCAATGAAAATCCGCCGTCAGATTAAGGAACAATGCGATGAGCTGTTTAAAGGCTTTGATGCAATAGCTATGCCACTTACACTAGACAGTCAGGATCCCTATGTCAATCTTGCACTATATGCGTTGGCTCCTCTTTGTGGATTGCCCTCATTATCTGTGCCTCTTGGCTCAAATAACGGTGTACAGCTGATTTCTCAAGCCATGAATGAGAACGTATTGTTTGATATTTGTAAAGGAGGCAGGTAAGCATGAAATATGAAGTAGTAATGGGTCTTGAAGTTCATGTTGAGCTTGCAACCGAGTCGAAGCTTTTTTGCTCATGCTCGGCTAAATTTGGATCTGAAGCAAATGAGAATGTATGTCCTTCATGCTCGGGAATGCCTGGATTTGTGCCTGCGCTAAACAAAAGAGCTGTGGAGCTTGGTATAATAGCCGGCTTGGTTACAAATTGTGAGATAACGCCCAGGATTACCTTTGATAAAAAGAATTATTTTTATCCTGATTTACCTACGGGCCATCAGAATACACAATTATATGCGCCTATTTGCAGAAATGGTTATGTTGAAATTGAAACAGAATCAGGCAAGAAGAAAATACGTATAAAACAGATCCATCTTGAAGAGGACGCAGGGAAACTTGTCCACGATTACAGGACAGATGCATCCTTGGTAGACTACAATCGCGCTAGTGTACCTCTTATCGAGATTGTAAGTGAGCCAGATTTTCGTAGTGCTGAAGAGGTTGTGGCATACCTTGAAAAGATTCAATCGCTGTTCACCTTTGCAGATGTTTCTGATTGCAAGATGCAGGAAGGCTCTATGAGATGTGATGTAAATATTTCGGTAAGAGAGGCCGGTTCAAGCGAATTAGGAACACGGACTGAAATGAAGAATCTAAACTCTTTTAAGGCTATTGCACGGGCTATTGAATATGAATCCGAGCGTCAGATCACAGCTGTGGAAACAGGATGCGAGGAAATCGTACAGGAAACAAGACGCTGGGATGATAATATTGGTGAAAGCTATGCAATGCGCGATAAGGAAGATGCAAATGACTATCGCTACTTCCCTAACCCTGATATAATGCCTGTTTACATTAGCGATGAGTGGATTGCCGAAGTAAAAACCACTATTCCAGAGCTTGCCGAAGAAAAGTATAAACGGCTAACTGAGGAGTATGGGTTATCGGATTATGACAGTAAGCTTCTTACAGGAAGCAGGAAAATAGCTGACATATTTGATGGCACTTTAAAATATGTAGATAACCCGAAGGAAGTAGCCAATTGGATTTTAGGGGATCTATCAAGCATCGTGAATGAAGATAATAAACCCTTTGATGAGATAGATATTGATTACGAAAAGCTCGGTAAGCTGATTAAGATGGTTGAAAAGAAGACCGTCAACAGAACTATCGGCAAGAAGATTCTTCAGGAGATATATACGAACAATGTTGATCCTGAAGAATATGCCCGGGAGCATAAGCTTGGTATGATTGCCGATACAGGATTTTTGAAGGATATAGTTAATAAGGTAATCAACGAAAACGAGAAGTCTATTATCGAGTATAAAGAAGGTAACCAAAAGGTTGTGGGTTTCTTCATGGGTAAAATAATGCGTGAGACACAGGGCAAAGCCGATCCTAATACGGTAAGGGAAATCCTTGTGGAAGAGCTTGATAAATATAAGATATAAAAGATTTCGGGGGATTAAATATCCCCCTTTTTTTACCTTAAATTTCAATGTGTCAAATCTGGTTGCTTGGATAAATTATTACTAATTCTCTAAAAACTATGTCTGTATCAGTAGTTTAATCTGCATAAATAAAGGAATAAATCCAATACTAAACATGAAATAAAATTTTCAAAAAGGGTCTTTGAGAGGAGGTAAGATTTTTGAAAGCAACTGGTATTGTACGACGAATTGATGATCTTGGAAGAGTAGTTATTCCAAAGGAAATCAGAAGAACATTGAGGATAAGAGAAGGGGATCCTCTTGAAATCTATACAGACCGGGAAGGGGAAGTAATACTTAAAAAGTATTCTCCCATAGGTGAATTGGGTGATTTTGCCGAGTCTTATGCAGAATCGCTTCATAATACAAGTGGCCATATTATTGCAGTGGCAGACAGAGACTCAATAATAGCTGTATCTGGTGGCTCGAAGAAGGAATTACTTGAAAAATCATTAAGCGAGGATATTGTAAGAGTAATGGAGAATCGCGATATGTTTGTGGCTTCATCTGCTGATTCCCAAAGGATACCGGTTATAACTGAAGAGAAAGGCAGCACCAAGTATACTGGCCAGGTCATTTCTCCAATTATATCCGAGGGAGATGCCATAGGAGCAGTTCTTATGCTTTCAACAGACCCGAACACAAAAATGGGGGATGTTGAGACTAAATTAGTTCAATCTGCGGCAGGATTTCTTGGCCGTCACATGGAGCAATAACAATCCGGAAGTTAGAGGTAAGAGGTTGGAGCCTGTATTCCGACCTCTCACACCTCACATCCAACATCAGACTTTAGACATACTTCGTCAACACACTTCAGATCTCTAACATCCAACGTCCAACTCAAATCTCAATCATCCAACTTCAATTTCAGGCTCCGACTCCACACTGCAGGCTTCAGACATCCAACATCCAACGCCCAACATCTAGCTTCTAGAATCCAACATCCAATATCCAACATTCAACTTCAAACATCCAATCTCTATGGTCCAACCCCCAGTCTCTCGGCACTCTTTTTCGAACATTTGTTTGAATTGAGTGTTTCGCTATTATATAATATAATTGTTAAGCAAATTACCTAAGTCATAATATATCTAAAATCGGAGGCTTATATGGAAATATTGAAAGGCTTGAATAATCAACAATTACAAGCCGTTACTCATACAGAGGGTCCGCTGCTTGTTCTTGCAGGCGCAGGATCGGGGAAGACCAGAGTTTTGACACATAGAATAGCATATTTAATTGAGGAAAAACTGGAGCGTTCATGGAACATCCTTGCCTTTACCTTTACCAACAAAGCCGCAAGAGAAATGAAAGCACGCATGGAAAAGCTTATAGGGCCTGAAGCCAATAATATTTGGGTGGGCACATTCCACGCCATCTGTGTAAGAATTTTGCGCAGAGAAATTGACAGGATCGATTATGATAAAAGCTTTGTAATATATGATTCTGACGACCAGAAAACCTTAATAAAAACTTGTTTAAACCAGCTTAATATAAATGACAAAAACTATCCCCCCCAATCTGTTTTAAATGAAATCAGCAGGGCAAAGGATGAATTGATTGATGCCCAGACCTATATGCTACAAAACCAGGGGGATTACAGAAGAAGCAAGATAGCTGAACTATATACTCTTTATCAAAAAAAGCTTAAGGCAAATAATGCATTGGATTTTGACGATATCATCATGCTTACAAACAAGCTTCTTTCAGAGCATGAAGAGGTATTAGACTACTATTCTAGCAAATTTCGCTATATTCTGGTTGATGAGTATCAGGATACCAATAAAGCTCAGTATGAGCTTATCAAAAAGCTGGCATCCAAACACCGTAACCTCTGTGTTGTGGGGGATGATGACCAGATGATATACAGCTGGAGAGGTGCTGATATCAATAACATTTTAGGATTCGAGAGGGATTTTCCTGAGTGCATGGTAATCAAGCTTGAACAGAATTATCGGTCAACTCAAACTATTCTTAAGGCTGCCAACCATGTTATTAAAAATAATGATGCCAGAAAGGAAAAGGAGCTTTGGACCGACAACAACGAGGGAGCACTGCTAACCAGACACGAAGCATTGGATGAGCGGGATGAAGCCTATTACATTGTAAAAACTATGAAGGCTTTGAGGCAGGGAGGCAGAAAGTATAATGATATGGCCGTTCTGTACAGGATGAATGCCCAATCCCGTGTTATTGAGGATATGCTCATGAAGCAGGGCGTCCCATATAAAATATATGGTGGGCTGAAATTCTACGAAAGAAAAGAGATTAAGGATGTAATTGCATGGCTGAGAATTATTCAGAATGCCAATGATGATGTAAGCCTGAAAAGAATCATAAATGTTCCCAAAAGAGGCGTAGGCAAGACCACTCTGGACAGGATAGAGGGATATTCCCTTAGGGAAGATGTGAGCATGTATAAGATAATTTCCATGGCCTCTAATTATCCTGACCTTTCCAGGACGGTGACCAGCCTTAATGATTTCTTCAGCTTTGTGGAAAAAATGAAGGAATTATCGGCTAATACTGAATTGGTCGAGTTTATAGAATTGCTGATTGACAAAAGCGGTATCGTTAAAGAACTTGAGAAAGATGGAAGCATAGAGAACCAAAGCAGAATAGAAAATATTAAGGAGTTTGTTTCTGTTGCCCGGGAGTTCGAGATAACAACAGAGGAGGAGCCTACTCTAGAGAATTTCCTTGCACATATTTCCTTGGTTGCTGATATAGATGATACTGAGGAGGTCGGTGACAGAATTGTATTGATGACACTCCATTCAGCCAAAGGCCTGGAGTTTCCAATAGTATTTATAGCCGGAATGGAAGAGGGTATTTTCCCAAGCTATAGGTCTATTTCAGAGGAAGCCTCTCTAGAAGAAGAACGTCGTTTGTGTTATGTTGGTATTACAAGGGCTCAGGAGGAGCTTTATATTACAAATGCGAAATGTCGTATGTTGTTTGGAAGCACTTCATATAACAGGGAGTCCCGTTTTATAGGAGAGATTCCGGGTAACCTTATCAATATGAGTGAGGATAGCGTGAAGCAGACCAGAGGAAATACATACGAGAATCGAGGGACAGGCTTCAAGAATTATGGCAAGGTAGTGGACTTGTCAGATCTTAAGGCGAGAATTAAGGAGATTAATCAGCTCACCCCCGGCTCTGAGGTCAGTACCGGTGACAGGGTAATGCATAAAAAATTTGGAGAAGGAATAATCAAAGCAAGAGTCAATGAAGGTGGAGACTACAGACTAGACATAGAGTTTAAAGATTACGGGATGAAACGGCTTATGGAAAGCTATGCAAAATTAAAAAGACTTTAATCATTTTCACAGGAGATTTTTATGTTAAAAGCATTGATTTTTGATATGGATGGGGTAATAATTGACAGTGAACCAATTCATATCGAAGTTAACACCAAGCTATTGCAGGATATGGGTATTACTATTGCCGAAAGCGAGAACTACGAGTTTATCGGGGTTCGCAGCGAGGAAATGTGGGATATTCTGATTAAGCGTTATAACATCCCGGAAACAGTTGAGAGCCTCATGAACAAGCAAAAATCCTATAAAATGCAAAGGTTTATGAACGAGGAACTTGAACCAATTGACGGAATTAAGGATTTGTTGAGAGCGGCAAAACGAAAGGGTTTGAAAATAGCCCTTGCAACCTCATCACCATTGCATTTTGCGAAATTTATATTAAACCGTATCGGGTTAAAGGTGTTTTTTGATAAATTAATTACAGCTGACCATATATCAAGGAGCAAGCCCGATCCCGAAATTTATCTTACGGCTGCTGAACAACTGCGGGTTTTGCCCGAAGAATGTATTGCAATAGAGGATGCTCCCCTTGGAATACAGGCGGCTCAATCTGCAGGAATGAAATGTATAGGCTTTAAAAATCTAAATTCCGGGGACCTGGATATTTCATTTGCTGAATATGTGGTATCATCAATAAAAGAAATAGATTTGGATATAATTCAAAAAACATGGGAGTAATCTATGGATAATCATAACAATCCATTAAATAATTCAAAAAAGAATAATGATGAGCTTAACAACCTGTTGGATGAAATGGATTCATTATTAAGGAGAAATCCTTTGCGAAATGTGTATGACGATCTGTTTACCAGCAGACTTCCAATAATTGATGATAAAAAGGATAATTATTCTGCTGATGCTAGGGATTTTGGTGATTCTGAAGGCGCCCAGTTTGATCCCGGAGACAACCCCTTTTCTGACCAACCCGTTGAGCCCGAAGAGCCTCAGAAGAGCCTTGAGGAGCTCATGGAGGAATTAAACAGCCTTGTGGGCTTAACTAAGGTCAAGGAAGATGTAAAATCCCTTACCAATATGGTAAAGATAATGAAGCTTCGCAAAGAAAGAGGGCTTCCCGAAGTGGAGATGTCCCTTCATCTTGTCTTTACTGGAAATCCGGGAACGGGTAAAACGACTGTGGCAAGGCTGCTTGCCGGGATCTACAGAGAAATCGGCGTTCTTTCAAAGGGGCATCTGGTTGAGGTAGACAGATCAGGACTCGTTGCCAAATATGTTGGTCAAACAGCCCCTCTAGTAATGGAGGTTGTGGAAAGAGCCATGGGAGGGGTCCTGTTTATAGATGAGGCCTATTCCTTAGTTTCACGCCGTGGAGAAAATGACTTCGGGCATGAGGCAGTGGAAACACTCTTAAAAGCGATGGAGGATAACCGTGATGATTTAATTGTCATTGTTGCAGGCTATCCCGACAAGATGGAAGAGTTTTTAGATTCAAATCCTGGGCTCCAATCCAGATTCAATAAATATATTAACTTTGATGACTATTCCCCTGAGGAATTATTAGATATCTTCAGGCTTATGTGCAATAAAAACGGCTACAAAACTACCTCTGAAGCCGAAGAAAAGGTTGAGCAAATGATGGGTTTCCTTCATGAAACCCGTTCGGATAGTTTTGCGAATGCACGTACAGTTCGAAACCTGTTTGAAAAACTTCTGACAATTCAGGCAGACAGACTCGCCCCCTCTGAAACGGTAAGTGACGAGGATCTCGCCACAATCACAGTAGAGGATATGGATAAAATTGATTTAAGCGAGCTCATGCGCTAAACACAGGGGGACGGTTGTTTTGCGTTTTCAGTGACATTTGTCATCACCTCAAAGTGATTCATAACACTTATAATATACGAGTCATTTAGCTATCATTTATGTAGACGGAAATTTGGAGGTAACATAGATGGTAGTAAATGTGAAGAAACTTGTGAAACGATATGATGATTTAATTGCGTTAGATCATCTCTCCTTCTCGGTAAAAGAGGGGGAGGTTTTCGGTCTGTTAGGCCCAAATGGTTCGGGCAAAACTACGGCCATAAATTGTATCCTTTCCCTTCTGAAGTATGATAAAGGCGAGATTGAGATATTCAATAAGCCCATGT
Organism: Clostridiaceae bacterium; assembly: GCA_012523705.1. Taxonomy (GTDB): domain Bacteria; phylum Bacillota; class Clostridia; order DSM-8532; family DSM-8532; genus DTU059. The sequence goes on along the minus strand of JAAYTU010000013.1, from coordinate 18,990 downwards.
CACCGACAGCTTATGACATTAAGCGTGACATCGGTATTGTCATGCAGAATGTGGCTGTTTATGAAGAATTAACAGTTTACGAGAATATAGATTATTTTTGTGGTCTGTATATTAATGATAAGATTCTGAGAAAGGACTACGTGGAGGACGCAATCAAATTCGTGGGCTTGGAGGACTATAAAAAGTTTACTCCCAAAAAGCTGAGCGGGGGATTGTTAAGAAGGCTTAATATCGCATGTGGTATAGCTCATAAGCCTAAATTGATAATTCTTGATGAGCCTACAGTTGCAGTTGATCCCCAAAGCCGGAACAAAATACTGGAGGGTATTGAAGAGATGAACCGGCAAGGGGCAACTGTTATCTATACTTCTCATTATATGGAGGAGGTAGAGCAAATATGCAGCAGAATTCTCATCATTGACAAGGGTAAAGCCGTTGCAACAGGCACAAAGGAAGAGCTCAAGGAAATGATCACACTAGGCGAAAAAATCACAATTGAAGCCTATGGTGTCCCTGAGAAATCAATTAACAGTCTGAGGGATTTACCCAACATTTCATCAGTAGAGTATAAAGAATCAATTCTTAAAATTAAGGCCCTCAAGGGGAAAAATAATCTGGAGAGTGTTCTGGAGTTTATCAAAAACGAGAATATTCAGTTTGCGAATATATATTCTGAGCTCCCTACATTAAATGATGTTTTCCTTGAAATTACCGGCAAGGAATTAAGAGATTAGGGGGGAGTATTATGTTCAGACATATTTTCACATACAGGCTTAAAAGTCTATTAAGAGACAGGACAACTATCTTCTGGACAATAATGTTTCCGATTATCCTAGCGGTGTTTTTTCATCTGGCACTTTCCAATCTTGGAAAAGCGGATTCCTTTGAGCCAATAGACATCGCTGTCATAGACAATGTCCAATACAGGGAAGATCAGAGCTTTTCCATGACTCTGGAGGAGGCGTCAAAGGGCGAAGACAGATTATTCAATCTCAAGGTCGTATCTGAGGATGAAGCAAAAAAGCTCCTTGAAGATGGTGCGATTAAAGGATATATAGAAGCCGGCTCCTCTATAAATCTCGTAATAATGGAATCGGGGCTGAGTCAAAGCATAATTAAAAGCTTTATCGATACCTATACCCAAACAGTATCAGCAGTAAAGACAATAATCAGCAGCAATCCTGAAAAGGCGCAGGAGGTTTTAAACAGCATAGCCCACCGCGAAAACTATATTAAAGAAGTATCGGCTACAGCCTCAGAGCCCGATGTGGTGCTGAACTTTTTCTATTCCTTAATTGCAATGGCATGCTTTTATGGAGGGTTTTTAGGGCTTAGGGTTATTAATGACACACAAGCCGATATCAGTTCTCTGGCTGCAAGAATAAATGTTGCGCCTGTTCACAAAATAAAAACCTTTATTTATAGCATGAGCGCAGCACTATTAATTCATATAGTCGAGACATTTACACTCCTGGCCTTTTTGCGGTATGTTCTGAATATTGACTTCGGCTCAAAAACAGGGTATGTATTATTGACTACAATTTTAGGATCTGTGGCCGGTGTATTTATGGGTGCATTAATCAGTGCCATGGTAAAAAAATCTGAGGCAATGAAGGTTGCAATATTGCTTGCTGTTACTATGGGCGGGTCATTTCTGGCCGGCATGATGGTAGGAGAGATGAAGTATATTGTTGCCCAAAACCTTCCTGCATTATCTTATATAAATCCGATCAATCTTCTTACAGATGCATTATACAGTCTTTATTATTACGACAGTCTCTCCCGATACTTCACCAATATGGCTATATTGGCAGCCTATATTCTGATATTCGGATTGGGGACTCACCTGATAGTTAGGAGGAGAAAATATGCCCGTTTATAAGCTTTGTATAAAAATCTTTAAAAAGAATATATCCACCTTACTTATATATTTTTTCATCTTTTTACTTTTTTCTGCGATTATGGCCACATCGGCTTCAAACACACAGAAAGAGCTGGAGGATTTCTCCTATATAAAGACCGATATTGCATTTATTAATGAGGAAGAGAGTGTCCTGGTGGAAGGGCTAAAGGCTGAGCTATCCAAGGTAGCAAACTTTATCGAGCTTCCTGATGAAACCGAAGCACTGCAGGACGCACTGTTCTTTGGGCGGGTAAAATATATCCTTCGTGTCCCCGAAGGGTTCACCGGAAGTTTTATGGATCGCCAAAATGTAAACCTTGAAAAGACCATAGTTCCGGCTTCGGCAAGCAGTGCCTATATCGATTTACTGGTAAACAAATACCTGAACACGGCTAAAATATATGTGCAGAATATGGAGGGAATTTCCCAGGGGGAGCTTGTTAGGTATTTAGAAAGGGATTTATCTGAAGAAGGTCATGTGGACATTTTGGCAGGCCCTGAAAATTCAGCATCTAGTTATAGCAGCATTTACTTTAATTATATGGTTTATCCTTTGCTCTCAATATTAATTTACGGGATGTCTGCGCTTTTGATCTCCTTTAATAACACTGATATCAAAAAGAGAGTGAATTGTTCACCACTAAGTAATACAGCTATTAATATACAGTTTTCGCTGGCAAATTTGACATATGCTTTTGTGGTTTGGGGTTTAATGGTTGCTTTTTGTCTTCTTGTAGACTCGAATAATATTAATTCCAGCACATTCTACTATGTTCTGAATTCCTTCATCTTTACTATTTGCGGAACTGGCCTGGCCTTTTTGATCGGGAGTCTTGCAAAGGGGACTCAGGCTGTAACTGCGCTTACCAATGTTGTGGTTTTAGGTAGCTGTTTTATAAGTGGTGTCTTTGTCCCGACTGAACTGTTGGGAAGTGTTACCTTAAGGATTGGCAGCTTTACCCCTTCTTACTGGTACGTGAATGCAAATAACCAGATAGCCCGGCTCACACAGTTCAACTTTGATACTTTAAAGCCCGTGTTTTCTGATATGGCGGTGGTCATGCTGTTTGCTGCAGCATTCTTTTCCCTTGCCATGGTTATAAGAAAGGAAAGAAGATACAGTTGAAAACCTTGAACTTCGTTGTACTACACCTGTAAAAATGATAAGATTTACATTGAGCTGAATACTTGGAAACGGAAAAGTAAGTATTAATGAAAAGAGTAGTCGGTTTGTATGACAAATTAATTATTTATTTTTGCTGCCTGGCTGCATACTCTTTTCAGCCGGGCATTGAAGCCAGCATAATTATTATGCTTATCAGCTTCATTGCAGGCTGCCTGTTAAGCTATGCTGATAATTCCAGATTCAAAGCGGTATTGGCTCTATGCTTAATAATCTCAGCAGTAGTAATACCCGGGCTTATTTTCTTTTTGCCGTTGTATGTATTTGATCTAATTCTGGATAAGTATAAATACGCAAGCCTCCTTGCCATCATACCCCTTATTAAATCAGCTATTGAAGGGAAATATCAGACCGCTGTAATAGTATTTGCTATATTTATTCTGTCTATATTAATTGCCAGTCGCTCCGGGCTTATTATAAAGATGAACGGAAACCATAACATGCTTATTGATGCATTGAGGGAAATGTCGTTTAAGCTGGAGAAGCAAAACAGGGATCTTGTAGAAAAACAGGACAGTGAGGCCTATGCCGCTGCACTAAATGAACGAAACCGTATTGCACGAGAAATTCATGATAATGTCGGACATTTGCTCTCCAGCTCGATATTACAGGCAGGAGCGCTTAAGATTCTAAACAAAGATTCGAGAATTGACGAAAATATCAATACCCTGAATGAGACGCTGACCAAAGCCATGAATAGCATACGGAAAAGTGTACATGGACTGTATGACGAGTCAATAGACTTGGACTCCAGCATCAGAGAGATTATTAAAGACTTTAGCTTCTGTGAGATTAATTATAGATATAATATCACAAACAATCCGGATAAAAAACTTAAATATGCCTTCGTGGCCATAATAAAAGAAGCTTTGACAAATATTATCAAGCATTCTGACGCAACAGAGGCCCATGTGATACTCTCAGAGCATCCGGCCCTTTATCAGCTGGTAATCAGGGATAACGGGAATGTTAAGAGCTTTCAGCCTGACCAGGGATTAGGACTTCAAAACATGGCTGACAGAGTGAATTCTCTTAATGGTAATATAAACATAGCAACTGAAAATGGCTTTGAATTATTCATTTCAATTCCAAAGGAGCTGCAAACTTCATGAGAATAGTAATTATTGATGATGATAGACTGGTGGTAGAATCTTTGAAAACCATATTAGAGGCTGATAAGGATATAGAGGTGGTTGCTAAGGGTTATAGCGGGAAAGAAGCTATTGAATTATACCAATCTCTAAATCCTGATGTTTTGCTCATGGATATCAGAATGGAGGGCATGACCGGGCTGCAGGCGGCAGAATCCATTCTTAATGAACATAGTGATGCTAAAATTTTGTTTTTGACCACATTTCAGGATGATGAATATATTATTACGGCCTTTCGTATTGGCGCTAAAGGTTATATTTTGAAACAGGATTTCGCCAGCATCAATGCCGCTGTAAAAGCTGTTTTTATGGGGCAAAGGGTGTTTGGGGACGAAATTATTACAAAAATCCCGAGTCTTATAAACAATCCTAAAACAAGTATTAATTCTTACAATCTGACTGAAAAGGAGATTGAAATCATTTCTAAAGTGGCAAACGGGTTATCGAACAAGGAAATTGCAGAAACCCTATTTCTCAGCGAGGGTACTGTACGCAACTACATAAGCGTAATACTTGAAAAGCTAAACTTGAGAGACAGAACCCAGCTGGCAATTTTTTGGTACAAGAACATGTGATACAGGACACGGAACCGTCCCCTATCTCACTCCTCTCATATTTCGCTATTTCCCGCAATACAGGGAATTTATACTATTTTTGTTGTTCCTCTCATATAATCTAATACTGTACTAAAGAAAAAACGGAGGAACATACATGGAAAGTGTAAGTGTACTTAGGGAGCGAAGGAAACCCTTTGGTAATCTGCTAAGTCAGATTTCGGATGTTAAACTGCCGCAGCTTGCAGCATTCCTATTCGTATTTATTTTTTCGAGGGGCAGCCTGTTTGGTGTGATACGCCCCTTTCCCACGGCATTTTATGTGTCATTAAGCCTAAATGGCGCATCAAGAATAATTTCCATTCTTGTAATCACTCTTGGAAACGCTATCTACACAGATTTCTATGAAACTGTTAGACAATTATTAGTCCTGGTGCTTTTTGAGCTTCTGTCATATGTAGTGTTTGTAACAGGCAGCAAAAAGGAGACTATAAACTCCAGGGCAATACTGATGTCGTTCATAGTAGTCTTTAGCGGGATATTAAGGGGTTTGGTTCAAGGTCTCCAGCTATACGATGTAGTAGTCTCATTACTAAATTCACTGCTTGTACTTACACTGTCTATTACCTTAGCCCCTGCAGCCATAAGTTTTAGTTCAAAAAGAAGCATCAATATTTTTGATAAAAAAACTCTCATTGCAAAGTCGATTTTTCTTAGCATTGTAATTATAAGCTTCTCAAAGGTTCTATTATGGAATTGTCAATTAGCTACTATACTGGCAGGCCTTGCGGTGTTAATCATTGCGGGCAGAAAGGGCAGTGCTATGGGCGCCATGATAGGTGCCGGATTAGGAATTGTTGTAGCCCTGATGGATTTTCCGGGAACCCTTCAGGTGCCGGGGATGTTTGCTTTAGCAGGTGCCGCCGCCGGAATATCAACTAAAAAGCGAAGGACAGGTGGTATGCTATGGCTCCTAGCCATTATAGTCTTTTCTGCTCTTTCAATTTTAGATGGGGTACTAATAGTAAAATACTATGAATCCCTTGCTGCAGGTCTAATCTTTTTGATTATTCCTAATTCACTAGCTGGCTTTTTAGGGGATGAACTGGCAGGAATAAAAAGAGCCGAAAGATCAGAGCATTATGATTTAGGTATTACACATGAGGCTGCCGACAGACTGTTCGTCCTCGGGAAATCTCTTATGAGGGTATCAAGAAGCATTGATGAAGGCTTAATTGATTCTGAGGATGAAGACAGCTCCACAGTCCGTTGGATAATAGAGGCGGTAGCAGAAAGGGTTTGCAGTAGGTGTAGTATGTGTAACAGATGCTGGAATACATATTTATATAAGACCTATAAAATGGTAGAGGATTCCCTATCTGATTTAAAGGTGGATGAAAGGGGGCGGGTTGAGATACCCCAATGGTTTAGAACTGTATGTAAAAATCCGGATAAGTTCTTCGATTCGTTGAGTATGGCTCACTCAATTTATAAGGCAGATAAGGTCTGGCGTGAAAGATTAAATGAAAGCAGGATGCTTCTTAGTCAGCAATCAGTGGTTATTTCTGCAGGGATAATGAGCCTGGCCCGAAATATGAACAATCTGTCTGACAGGGATACTGAAACAGAATTCAGACTCCTTTGTGCAGCAGAGAGCAAAGGAGTGCCTGTATCGGGATTTCGTTTCCATCATGGCAAAGAATCAAAGCCTTTCTTAGAGGTGGTTTTTGAAGCAAAGAACAAGATTGATGCTGATGATTTAGATGAAATTGTCCGTGAAAATGTTCAGAATAATTTTATTCGGATAGGTGAGTGTAGAAGGGATTTGATGGGTTACTCGGTTATAAAGTATATGAAAAAGCCCAGGTATAAAACAGTTACAGGCGTGGCAAGAGTCAGTAAGGATGAAAGCAGTGTTTCGGGTGACACCTTCGCGTTTTTCATACCGAGCAGTGGATTTCATGTAAGTGCTATCAGTGACGGAACAGGCAGCGGCAGGCAGGCCGAAAAGTATAGCAGGACAGCTATTCAAATTTTAGAAAGTCTTCTTGAAGACGGGATCGACATTAACCTGACTGTAAGATTTATTAATTTATACTTAAATATGCGAGGTAACGAGGATCGCTTAGCCACTCTGGATATCTGTGCGATAGATCTTTATAATGGAGAGGCTTCCTTTTTTAAATATGATGCTTCGCCCTCGGTTGTTAAGAAGAGGCATGAAACTGCGATTATAGAAATGGATGAGTTGAATGACAATCCAAACGCCATAGGTTACTCTCATTATAAATCAATACGAATGACGGGGGGCGATATTCTTATCATGCTCTCAGATGGAGTTTTAGAGGCTTTTTTGGCCAAAAAGGATACTGATAATCTTCAGCAATTCGTTGAAAAACTTGATACTATCAACCCTCAAGTCATGGCAGATGTAATCTTAAATGAGGCTATAGCTAGGTCAGAGTCTATGCATGATGATATGACAGTTTTGGTAACAAAGCTGTGGTAGTAAGACAGGGGACTGTTCTTTGTCCTACTAGGGAATCTGTAATCCCGTCAGTTATTCAAGGTGAAGGAGAAATCTTCGTCTCCTTTACAAGCTGGTGGCTAAGCTTATTAATATTTCCCGCACCCATTGTGATGATTAAATCACCTGAGGAGGCATTCTCAGTTAAGTATTTGATAATATCATCAAATTCAGATATATAGACAGAATTTCCTGTAATCATGTTGATTCTGTCGCTTAACATGCGGGAGTTAATTATGCCGGTATCCTTTTCTCTAGCAGCATAGATATCGGTAACAATTACTGTGTCGGCCTGGGCGAAGGATTTGGAGAAGTCATCCAGAAGCTCATATGTGCGTGTATAGGTATGGGGCTGAAATACACAGAAAAGCTTGTTGGTTGTTAATATCCTTGCAGCGTTTAAACTGGCCTGTATTTCTGTCGGGTGGTGGGCATAGTCGTCCATAACCCTTATTCCATAAAACATTCCCTTATCCTCAAGCCTTCTGTGGGGATTCTTAAATTTCTCCAGCCCTGAAACTATGGAGTTTTTTTGTATACCCAGGCTGTGGCAAGTAGCAATGGCCGCTAGTGCATTTGAAATATTATGCATCCCAGGCACCGGCAGCTTAATATTTGCCCAAAATGCTTTTTTATAGTAAACATCAAGATTTGCGTATCCGTCTTTAAAGGTATACTCACAGGACCAATCGGCGTTTGGAGAGGTGATTCCGAAGGTTGCATATGGTCTTGTCAATACCTTTGACAGGTTTCTGACCTGGGGATCATCAATGTTGAGCACAACTCCGCCTGAAGGCCGTACATTGGAGATAAATGCTTCAAAGGATTTTCGAATATCATCTATATCCTTGAAAAAATCCAAATGGTCTGCATCAATGTTCAGGACAATTGCAATAGAAGGCCTAAAGTGCAGAAAGCTGTTTTTATATTCACAGGCTTCTGCAATAAAGTACTGACTTTCTCCAACCCGGGTATTTCCACCTATTATATCCAAAAGTCCTCCGACATGAATTGTAGGATCTAAGCCTGCCTCTAATGCAATTGAGGAGATCATGGAGGTGGTTGTGGTTTTACCGTGGGTTCCTGAGATTGCAATGCTGTTTTCATATTGGTCCATAATAGCCCCTAAAAGCTCTGAGCGCTCAATTGTGGGAATTCCCTGCCTCTTTGCTTCCATAAGCTCAGGATTATCCTGCGAAATAGCCGCTGTATAAACTACCAGGTCCTGTCCTGAAATATTTGAGGCGCTGTGACCAAGGGAAATAATTGCCCCCATTTCAGACAACCTTTTTGTTATTTCAGACTCTGTGCAATCTGAACCAGTGATCTTTACATTCTTGTTCATCAGAATCTCGGCAAGCCCGCTCATGCTTATACCGCCTATTCCTATCATATGAACAGTCATATTATTATCAGATAAATATAATTTGTTGGTTCCCATAATACACTCCCAAGTAATAAATACAGATAAAATTATATATCAAATACAAGCCCTTGTACAAGAATTTGCTTTAGTGATTAATATGTATATAATAATTATAAATTTTTACCTTTAATTTTAAATTTAATACATAATTTGAATAATTGCTCAATTCGTTATAAAATCACATTTTGCAAGGGTCATCATAATGCTTAATGGAAATTTTTAAAAATATTTAATAAAAAAAAGAGGATTTCTGGAAGTTTTGGCGAATTTGTATTATCAGCTATAAAATAAAAACTACTTTTGTTTAACGGAGGGTGGCTGCTAAGATGGAAATTACAGATATTAGAATTCGTAAAGTTGATGCAGAAGGAAAGATGAGAGCTGTAGTATCAGTTACTTTTGACAATGAATTTGTAATTCATGACATCAAAATAATTGAGAGTCAGAGCGGAATGTTTATTGCAATGCCCAGTCGCAAAACCCCGACTGGTGAATTTCGCGATATAGCACATCCTATCAACGCAGATGCTAGACAGAAAGTTCAAAATGCCATATTGGAGAAGTATCAATCAATGTTGGCAGAAGAAGAAGCCGCAGGCGCACTAAGTAACGAATAGGTTTCTAAAATGACATGATATTAGGCACTTCATTATTAAGAAGTGTCTATTTTATTTGATTAAAATATGTATTTTGTCAATTGCATTACTATAATAAAAATGAGAGAATAAACATGTGGCAAAAATAATTACTATTTCCCCAGTAAATATGGGAAATATTTTCAATTTATATTTAGGAGGTTTTGGTGCTCATGCAGGAACTTACAACAATAATCCTCGCATCGAGTAAAGGAGCTGATATGAAATCAGCTAAGCCTTTATACACACATGAGATTTGCGGCCAGGCTATGATATCTTATGTTACAGAGGTTGGATTACGAGCCGGTTCAGGCTCTCTTGTAGTGGCTTTAAATAATAGCAACTATGATATAGAATCACTTTTACCTGATAGCAGCATTATTGTCAACCAAGGCGAAGCAGAATCTGTGGGAAATGCCCTTTCCCTTTTAAGAAGTGATATAGAAAAAAACATTGATGGCACGGTCCTTCTTTTACCCGGGAATTGCCCGGCTATTAAAGATGAAACCATAAAGGCTGCTTATGACTTTCATATTGCTAAGGAAAATATGGTTACTGTATTTTCTACCCCTGAAGGCAGTCTTTCGGATATTTGTTTTATTAATACAAAAGCTATTCTAAAGCTATTTGATTCTGAATTTATAGGGGAGGACATTAATGAGCTATACACCAGTGATATACTGAAGATTTATTTTAAGAAAGGCTTGAAGCTATTTAATTATATTACTTCCCAGCCCGAAGAGCTTATAGTGGTAAATAACAGACAAAGTCTTTGTGAGGCTGAGCAGGTTATTCAAACTCGTATAATTAACAGGCATATGGAAAATGGAGTAACATTTCATTTTCCTGCTACATGTATGATTCATCCTAAAGCTAAAATAGGAATGGACACTGAGATTTATCAGGGCACAGTTATTAAAGGTGAAACCAAAATTGGCACCGGATGTACTATCGGGCCTAATACCATGATTGAGGAAAGCATTTTAGGTAATAATGTTAGTGCGTTAAATGCTGTAATTTTACAATCTCAGGTTGGTGACAGTACAAACATTGGTCCCTTTGCTTACATAAGACCCGGTTCGAAAATTGGAGACCACATTAAAATCGGTGATTTTGTTGAAATAAAGAATTCAGTTATTGGCGATAATTCTAAGGTACCCCATCTTTCTTATATTGGTGATTCTGATATCGGAAAAGGTGTTAATATAGGTTGTGGTTCAATTACAGTAAACTATGATGGCAGACAGAAGCATAGAACCGTTGTTGAAGATGATGCCTTTATTGGATGCAATGTTAACCTTGTTTCGCCGGTAGTAGTTAAACATAATGCATTTGTTGGGGCAGGCTCAACAATTACCAAGGAAGTGCCTGAGTATTCCCTTGCTATAGCCAGGAGTTCTCAGACAATCATAGCAGATTGGGTTAGGAAAAAAGGCTTAGATAAAAAATAGAATAGGAATTTCTTATTGGAGGTTGTTGTATCTTATGAATCTTCACGGTAAGGACATTAAGATTTTTGCTGGGAACTCTAATAGGGAGCTGGCAGATGAGATTGCACTAAAGGTAGGGTTGCCTCTTGGAGAGGCCGTGGTTTCTAGGTTCTCGGACGGAGAAATCGCAATCAGTATTAACGAGGTTGTAAGAGGCTCGGACGTGTTTATTATTCAATCCACCTGCCCGCCAGTAAACGAAAATCTTGTTGAGTTACTAATTTTAATCGATGCGCTGAAACGTGCATCGGCAGGTCGCATAACTGCTGTTATGCCTTATTTCGGTTATGCTAGACAGGACAGGAAGGCAAAGGCCAGGGACCCCATTTCAGCAAAGCTTGTGGCCAATATTTTGACTGTTGCAGGGGCTGATCGTATCCTGACCATGGATTTGCACGCACCGCAACTACAAGGCTTTTTTGATATTCCGGTGGACCATCTGTTAGGAACCCCCATATTGGCACAGTATTTTTACAAGAAGTTTGCAGGGGATATGGATGATTTTGTTGTGGTATCGCCTGATGTGGGAAGCGTGGGAAGATCCAGAAAATTTGCAGAGAGGCTGGATGCTCCTCTGGCCATAATTGATAAAAGAAGACCTAAGGCTAATGTATGCGAGGTTATGAATATTATTGGAGATGTTAAAGGAAGACGGGTTGTGCTTGTTGATGACGTAATTGATACAGCCGGTACCATTGTAAATGCCGCTAATGCTTTACACGATATGGGAGCAAAAGAGGTTTACGCCTGCTGTACCCATGGAGTTCTTTCAGGGCCAGCTATTGACAGAATCCGTACATCTGCAATAAAGGAAATGGTAATGCTTAATACAGTGCCCCTTACCAAGGAGAAGAGCATAAGTAAAATAACTAAACTGTCGGTAGCAGATGTGTTTGCTGAGGCTATCGAAAGAATTTACGGAGATATTTCAATCTCTACAATATTTACACAACAGTAATTGTGTTAGTATAAGAGGTTTTTCTATGTATGTTATTGCTGGCCTGGGAAATATGGGACCAAAGTATGAACGAACCCGACACAACGTCGGGTTTGATGCTGTTGACTATCTGGCAGCACAATATAGAATCAATAGTTTTAAAACGAAGCATAAATCCCTTGTGGCCGAAGGCATTATTCAGGGACAAAAGGTTATGCTTGTAAAGCCTCAAACATATATGAACAACAGCGGAGAGGCCATAGGGGAAATACTGTCCTATTATAAGATTCCTTCTCAGAATCTTATTGTAATATATGATGATATAGATCTGGATCCTGGCTATTTGAGGATTAGATCCAAGGGGGGAGCGGGTACTCACAATGGAATGCGCTCTATTTTGAGTCATATCAAAACCGAGGATTTTCCCCGAATACGCATAGGTATAGGCAAAGCCCCTGAAAGAATGGATTTGGCCGCCTATGTCACAAGCAAATTCTCAGATGAGGAGAGGACAAAAATTAATGCTGCTATTGAGAATGTATCCCTTGCAGTGGCAACAATTCTTTGTGCCTCGGTTGAAATAGCAATGAGCAAATATAACGGCCAATAATCAGGAGGACATATTATAAACTTTGTATCCTCCGCGGCCTGATTGTTTAGCCACATACATTGCTTCATCAGCCATCTTTTTAAGTCTTCTTATATCAGTTGAGTGATCAGGACAAAGTGCAACACCGGCACTTACTGTTATGGGCAGAAACAATCCTCCTATTTTATGGGGGCGTGAGAGAGAGGTCATGAGCTTATCAAGATTCCTTGTGGCTTCAGCTTTTCCGGCTTTAGGTAAAAAGACAATAAACTCATCACCAGACAAACGTATTTTTAGTGCCTCCTTTGGAAGAGAATCCATTAAATCCTTAGCAAATCCTTTTAACAAATCATCACCTGCATCGTGACCATAGGAGTCATTTACATTTTTCAGATTATCAACATCCAAAAAGATGAGTGCCCCTTTATTTCCACACACCGATAGAGCCTTTGTGATGCGGTCTGGGAAGGTTCGGCCGCTTAAGCAACCTGTAAGAGGATCACGCTCGATTTCGATTCTTAGCCTTTCATTATCCTTCTGAAGATTAAAGAGCATTAACTGTGCCTTGATAAAGGTCTGCTGACGATGAAGATTCTCATTCTCCAGCGTTTGTGTAATTCCTTTGTAAGCCATAAGGGATTCAATAAGCATTTTTGTATTATTCTTTATTCTGCATATCTCTGCCAGGATAAGGGCTATATTTCTTTTCAGAATTGGATAATCCAGCTTCATAACATAATTGTATGCATACAAAGCTGTGTCAAAGGCAGTGTCATGGGAGCCCATAGCACAGTAAAGCTTGCTTAATTTACTGTAGATTAGTGCTATGTAATAATTATTAGAAACATGCTCGGCAATGGACAAGGCTTTCAGATAATAATCATTGGCCTCGGTTTTATTATTCTGACCGAAGCGGATTTCTCCTAAAATATAATAGCTTTCACATACAATCTGAACATTTTCATTCTTTAATGCAAGCTCTAATGAATTAATTGCATATGATTCGGCCTCGGTAATCTCATTCATGCAATGAAGAGTAAACGCAAGATTTCTATAGACAACGCAGAGCGGAAATTGTGAATCAGGGTTTTTTAAAACTATTTCAAGCAGAGTATACAGATAGCTGAGGGCAGTCTCATAGTCTCCAAGCTCAGCAAGAATACTGCAGATATTATTATATACCCAGCATTCAATTTCGGGATAATTATCAGACTTAGAAATGTCAAGAGCCTGAAGCAGATGCTCTAAGCTTTTTGAAGTAACCCCCAGATTATAATATGCGATACCAAAGAAATTCTCAGTTCTGGCAATACGGACCTTGTCATCGAGGGTAATAGCAATTGAATAGCATATGTCCAGATGTTGTATTGCCTCTTCGTTTTCCCCCTTTGACATCATACAACGGGCTATTCTGAAGTGGCCTTCAAATATTCCTAGGTCATATTGAATAGATGTGGAAAGCTCCAAAGCTTCTTTTGCGCGTTCTAGATTCTCGTCGGTGCTTTGACCGGGATTATCATCACATTCAGCGATTAGTGCATCGACACGGGCCCTCTGATTTTTCATACATTATCACCATATCCTACTAAAGTATTGTATTGCTTTTTGCCTTACATATTAGTTCGTATAATAGTAAACATATGCATGAATTCAAAAATAAGTCTTAAGAAATGACACAAAAAAGATGTCAAACAAGATGCCCACTTTACGCATTGAAAATAATTATATCACATTGGTAAAATAAAATAAATATTAGAGTTGATTTCCCATTATTTTTAGGCATTTCTACAAATCCGCCATTGGCCCAATCTTAATTGATTTTTACAAGCCTATAAAGTATAATGGTTATTAAGATTTTGGGAAGAATATATTTCTGAAAATTAACGTAATACATTGTTTTACAGTTTGAAGTGGAGGATGATTATGGAGGACAAGTTCGGGAAAATTGGATTGACATTTGATGATGTGCTTTTAGTGCCGCAATATTCGGATATATTACCTAGGGATATTGATGTTTCGACTTATTTGACCAATGAAATCAGACTTAATATTCCGATAATCAGTTCAGCCATGGATACTGTTACTGAATCACAGCTTGCAATAGCAATAGCCCGTGAGGGTGGAATAGGGATTATTCACAAGAATATGTCAATAGAACAACAGGCGACAGAGGTAGACAAGGTAAAACGATCCGAGCATGGGGTAATTGTAGATCCATTTTTCCTTTCTCCAGATCATATAATCGAAGATGCCAATGAGTTAATGGCAAAATATAAAATTTCAGGTGTACCAATTACAGAGAACGGCAGGTTAGTAGGAATACTGACCAACCGTGACTTAAGATTCTTGACCGATTACAGTCAAAAAATTGGCGATGTAATGACAAAGGATAATCTTGTCACTGCTCCTGTCGGAACAACTCTTACTCAAGCAAAGGAAATATTAAGAAAATATAGAATTGAAAAACTTCCTCTGGTGGACGAAAAGGGCTATTTAAAAGGTCTTATTACCATTAAGGATATTGAAAAAACTATTCAATACCCGAATTCCGCCAAGGATGATGATGGAAGACTTCTTGCAGGGGCTGCAGTCGGAGTCACCGCTAATATGATGGAAAGGGTAGAGGCCCTTGTAAAAGCCAAGGTGGATGTAATTGCCCTTGATTCTGCTCATGGCCATTCAAAAAATATTATTAACGGAGTTGCCGAGATTAAAGGAGCTTATCCCAATCTGCAGATCATTGCAGGAAATGTTGCCACACCAGAGGCAGTAAGATCATTGGCTGAAGCTGGCGCAGATGCCGTTAAGGTTGGAATTGGCCCTGGATCCATTTGCACCACCAGGGTTGTTACCGGAATAGGGGTACCTCAGATTACAGCCATTTACGATTGTTCTCTGGAAGCAAGAAAGCTGAATATTCCAATTGTTGCAGACGGCGGAATAAAATACAGTGGAGATATTCCAAAGGCAATTGCGTCCGGTGCTAACACAGTAATGGTAGGTAATCTTCTTGCCGGAACAGAGGAAAGCCCTGGCGAATCAGAGATATATCAGGGCAGACGCTTTAAGGTATACAGAGGAATGGGTTCATTGGCGGCTATGAATAAAGGCAGCAAGGACCGTTACTTCCAGGAGGGTACCACGAAGCTTGTTCCTGAGGGAGTAGAAGGCCGCGTGCCATATAAAGGACCATTATCCGAGATAGTGTTCCAGTTAGTAGAAGGTCTTAAGCATTCAATGGGCTACTGTGGAACTAAAAATATTGATGAGCTTATGAATAATGCAAAGTTTATCAGAACTACCAGCGCAGGCTTAAAGGAAAGCCATCCCCACGATATTTATATTACTAAAGAAGCACCTAACTATAGCGTGCAGCTGTAATAAAAAATTTTTAGTTATCATTATGGCTCGACCAAAGTATTATTGTAGAAGAATAATATTAGGGGAGCCATAATGAATATTGGTCTTCTTTTACCTGTTAAGAAAAAATGGTGGAGGCCTGTCTCACTTAAAACCTATAAAGTAGAAGTATCAGATAGTCTTAGTTTTGTTGTATGTCTGTTTCCGTGCAACCATATCAAAGACTTTTTTCATTTGGGCAATATCAAAAGAAGCAAGGCCAGGGTTGACAGGATATTTGAAAAACATTCGGCATGGCCTGTTTTAGAGCATCCTGAATTATTTGGATTATATCAGAACGATCTTAGTTTTACTCAAATAGTAATAAGAAAAATAGTGGTCAATCGTTTTTATGAGGTTCTCAAAAGCCTCAGAGGTCTTGGGCACTTAAGCAATATGGAAATACTTATAACGGGATTACCCTGTTATTTGGAGCATGCTATAGAAAAGCTAATCACAAAAGTAAAAACAATTAATATACTAATACCTGAGGGTATGGAAGAGCCCGTTGAGGCAGAGAGAGCTTTTTGGGAAACAGGAATTCCAGTACATATAACTAATGACAAGGATATATTAAAAAGAAACCGGGTTTGGCTAAGGTTTCCCCGTGATCACCATAGCTTTGATGATCTACCCCAGGAGTATAAAGGTACAATAGTTGATTTTGAGGAGCTTAAAATTATTGATACAAGGATAGAAAAAATATACAATATTAATATTGAATTTTCAGAAGTAATAAGGAGAAAACTAGGGCAAAAGTTATTAAGAACATGGAAAAAGGGGGAGCTGGAGGGTTTTGTAATAGCAACCTACGCATGCTTCTATGATATTAACGAGATTGAAGCCTCAATAAGACTTGGGACCAGAATAACCTTTGCATCATGATGTCCCTCTTGACATCCCTAAGGTCCTACTCTATAATACTTTTAATATATCGAATGGTATAAGCTAATTTTGCATTTAAGCAATTAGTTACATTTAAAGGGGAGAAAAGAATGAGCAAAAAGGAAGTCCTTCTCACTTATGAGGGCCTTAAAAAATTAGAGCAAGAGCTTGAATTTCTAAAAGGCGAAAACAGAAAAGAAATTGCAGACAGAATAAAAGCAGCCCTGGCCTTCGGAGATATCTCAGAGAATTCCGAATACGACGAGGCAAAGCTTGAACAGGCTCAAAACGAAAAACGTATTTCTGAATTGGAAAATATGCTTAAGGCCGCTATAATTATCGATGAAGATGAGGTCGATACCGCAGTAGTAAGCTTAGGTGCAAAAGTTAAGATTCGGAATATAAAAGAAAAAGAGGAATTCGACTACCAGATAGTCGGATCAGCAGAAGCTAACCCCATAGCTGGCAAAATATCAAATGAATCTCCTGTCGGAAAAGCTATTTTAGGAAACAAGGTCGGAGACGAAGTGGTTATAGATGCGCCAGGAGGCAAGATAAAGTACAAGATTTTAAGTATCTATAAATAAAGTAAATCTTGTTTGTACTTTTGCTTTAAGGTATAATATTATTTTGGTACCATAGCAGTTTACATAATAATGTAAACTGTTTCTTTTTAGAGAGCTTGGAGGTAAAAATGTCAGAAATAATCAACAATAATCACAATGAGCAAGAAGAGTTAGAATTAAATGAGATATTACAGGTCAGGCGAGACAAGCTTTCTGAGCTTCAACTGTCCGGGAATGACCCTTTTCAGATAGTGAAATATGATGTTACTCATAAAACTGGCGAAATTCTTGCGAACTTTGAAGAGTTTGAAGATAAGCAAGTTTCATTGGCAGGTAGGCTTATGAGTAAACGAGGCATGGGTAAGTCCAGCTTTTGCGATATACAGGATGTAGACGGAAGAATTCAGATTTATGTAAGAATAAATGATGTTGGCGAAGAGCAGTATGAGAGCTTTAAAAAGCTTGATATAGGTGACATAATAGGCGTTACCGGCCGTGTGTTCAAAACAAGGATGGGTGAGATTTCTATTCATGCTGACTCATATACCTTATTATCTAAATCATTGAGACCTCTTCCTGAAAAGTTTCATGGCTTAAAGGATCAGGACACCCGCTATCGTCAACGTTATCTTGATCTAATAGTTAATCCCGATGTGAAGAAAACATTTATTACTAGAAGCCGTATTATAGCTGCTATAAGAAGGTTCCTGGATGCAAGAGGATTTTTAGAGGTTGAGACTCCCATATTAAACACCATCCCCGGTGGTGCGGCTGCAAGACCTTTTATTACTCACCATAATACTCTTGATATGGAAATGTATCTGCGCATTGCTCCTGAACTTTACCTCAAGCGCTTGATAGTAGGTGGACTTGATAATGTATATGAGCTTGGCCGCATGTTCAGAAATGAAGGAATGAGTATAAAGCATAACCCTGAATTTACAATGATGGAACTTTACCAGGCATACACCGATTATCATGGAATGATGGAGCTTGCTGAAACACTTATTTCCACTGTTGCCCAAGAGGTTATCGGTACCATGAAGATAGAGTACCAGGGTCAGCAGGTAGATCTAACCCCGCCCTGGCCACGGATTACAATGATTGATGCAGTAAATGAGCATTCTGGCGTTAACTTTAATGACATCTCCTCGGATGAGGAGGCTATAGAGGCTGCGAAGGCTAAGGGAATGAATATTGAAGGCTCACCGTCAAAGGGTGAGGTGTTGAATATGATGTTTGAAGAGTATGTTGAGGATAAATTGATTCAACCTACCTTTATAATTGATTATCCGGTCGAGATTTCTCCGCTGACAAAGAGAAAGGCTGACAGACCAGAATTGACAGAACGCTTTGAGCTTTTCATAACCGGGCGTGAGTTTGGAAATGCATACTCAGAATTAAATGACCCTATCGACCAAAAGGAACGTTTTGTCGATCAGGTTAAGAAAAGAGAAGCCGGTGATGAAGAAGCAAATATGATGGATGAGGATTTTGTATTAGCTCTTGAGCATGGCCTACCCCCTACAGGAGGTCTCGGTATTGGAATAGACAGACTAATTATGCTGCTTACCGATTCATTCTCCATTAGAGATGTGTTGTTGTTCCCAACGATGAAACCGAAGGAAAGATAGTACCAGCCGTTTACAAGAGATATTCCAAGATCATTCTCGAGGAAGTATTAAAGCTTGAACATACTGACCAAAACGATGAAAGTGGAGGGGTTTTAGTGGTTAATATTATTT
>JAAYTU010000083.1 GCA_012523705.1 Clostridiaceae bacterium | reverse complement strand
TCTTCTTCTTTGGCTTCATAGAGACTTTTACCCTTGCTGATAATTTCTTCAGTAATATCCTCAGCTTCAACTGTTTCAAGATCGAACTTGTTAATGTCAAGAGAACCCTTAGGCAATATAACACCTTCAGTATAAGAGACCAGACCCTCCAAATCCCAGTTTTCAGGAATATCACTTTCTCCGCAAAATGTATTTACTATATTCTTAGCGATATTATCTATCATCTTATAGATATAGTCTTTTAGATTCTCTCCGTTTAATACTCTTGCACGCTCTGAGTAAATTAGCTCACGCTGCTGGTTCATAACATTATCATATTCAAGGACGCTCTTACGTCTTTGAAAGTTGATTCCCTCAATTTTCTTCTGAGCATTTTCAATTGCATTTGATAATATCTTTGCTCCAATGGGCTGATCTTCTTCGAGACCTAAGGTTGCAACCATGGCCTCCATACGCTCTGAACCGAATAAGCGCATCAAATCATCGTCAAGAGCTATATAAAAGCACGATTCTCCAGGGTCACCCTGACGACCGGCACGTCCTCTGAGCTGATTGTCAATACGCCTAGACTCATGACGCTCTGTTCCTATGATTTTTAGGCCTCCTGCCTTAATAACCTGTTCCTTTTCCCTGTCGGTATCAACTTTAAACTGGGTATATAAATCCTTAAATATTCTTCGAGCCTTTAGAATCTCTTCATCAGTGGTTTCATCGAAGCTGATTGAGGAAGACACTAATTCCTCGGGCAAGCCTTGCTTTCTCATTTCCTGCTTGGCTAAAAACTCCGGATTACCACCTAGCATAATATCAGTACCACGGCCTGCCATGTTGGTGGAAATAGTAACTGCTCCGAATTTACCTGCCTGCGCGACAATTTCAGCTTCCTTCTCATGATACTTAGCATTCAGCACATTGTGCTTAATACCATGCCTTCTTAATACTCCACTTAACATCTCGGATGTTTCAATAGAAATAGTACCCACCAGCACAGGCTGTCCTTTTTTATTACTCTCAATAATATCCTGGACAACAGCATTAAATTTGCCGGTCTTCGATTTATAAACCAAATCATCGTGGTCTATTCTGATAACAGGCAGGTTTGTCGGAATTGGAATAACATCAAGACTATAAATTGCCCTGAATTCCTGCTCCTCGGTAAGAGCTGTACCGGTCATACCTGCAAGTTTCTTGTACATCCTGAAGTAATTCTGGAATGTTATGGTGGCGAGGGTCTTGCTTTCCCGTTCCACCTTAACACCTTCCTTGGCCTCAATAGCCTGGTGAAGCCCGTCTGAATAACGGCGACCATACATCAAACGACCTGTAAATTCGTCGACTATAATTACCTCTCCGTCCTTGACAACATAATCAACATCATTTTTCATTGTTCCGTGGGCTTTTAGCGCCTGATTAATATGGTGGGATATGGACATGTTTTCAATATCCGAAAGGTTTTCTATTCCAAAAAACTTTTCTGCCTTTTCTATGCCCCTTTCTGTTAAGGTTGCTGAACGGGCCTTTTCATCAATAATATAGTCATAATTTCTATCTTCAAGCTGCTGCTTGTCATCAGTCTCTTTTATTACAATTTTAGAAAGCCTTCTAGCAAAGCTGTCGGCCTTTTCATATAATTCAGTGGATTTTTCGCCCTGACCAGAAATAATCAATGGAGTCCTGGCTTCATCAATTAAAATAGAGTCTACTTCGTCCACAATGGCATAGTGTAAAGGCCTTTGAACCATGTTTTCCTTATAAACAACCATATTATCACGAAGGTAATCGAAGCCAAACTCATTATTTGTACCATATGTTATGTCTGCATTGTAGGCTTCTCGTCTTTCGTTATTGTCCATATCATGAACAATAACACCAACCGAAAGGCCAAGATAATTATAGATCTTTCCCATGAGCTCCGATTGATATTTTGCCAGGTAATCATTTACCGTAACCAGGTGAGCTCCGTTACCCTCCAATGCATTCAGATAAAGAGGAAGGGTTGCGGCCAGGGTTTTTCCCTCACCGGTCTTCATCTCTGCGATACGCCCCTGGTGCAATATAATTCCGCCTATAAGCTGAACTCTGAAATGACGAAGCCCTAAAACTCTGACCGAGGCTTCCCTTACAACTGCATAGGCTTCGGGCAGTATATCATCTAAGGTCTCACCCTTAGTCAGGCGTTCTTTAAACTCATTGGTCTTGGCCTTCAATTGAGAGTCAGAAAGCTTTTGCATTTCCGGCTCCATTGCTTCAATCTTATCAACAATAGGATTAATCCTTTTTAATTCCTTATCTGAATAACTACCGAATATTCTTTCAAATAATTTCATTATTTTGTTTAACTCCTTATTTCCCTTTCTTTGCTAATCGGGCAAGAATAAGACGATAACCATCAGCACCATAATTAAGTGCTCGGTTTACCCTGCTTATCGTGGCCTCGCTGGCACCGGTTTTCTCGCGTATTTCTCTGTATGTCTTCTTTTCTGTCAACATAGTTGCCACAGCAAAACGCTGGGCAAATGCTTTAATCTCAGCAATTGTACCCAGATCCTCAAAAAAATTATAGCATTCCTCAAGGGTTTGAAGCTGCATTATTGCCTCAAATAGTCTGTCGGTATCTTCATCCTTAAGCTTATGGTTCATTTTATCAACTCCGTACATATTATGAACACTTCATTAAATTATCTCATTTACTCTATTTATTTGCAAGACAATGCAGCTATCTTACCCTGCCATTGACTATATTAATTCCCTCAAGTTCAAGGAGTGTGGCCTTTATTTTTAAGCCACCAGCGTACCCCGCCAGTTCACCCTTTGATCCTATTACACGATGGCATGGAATAATTATAGGAATTCTGTTTCTATTGTTTGCCATTCCGATTGCCCTACAGGCTTTATTCTTTCCTATTTGAACTGCAATATCTTTATAGCTTCTTGTCTGACCATATGGAATTTCCAAAAGCGCGCGCCAGACCATATTTTGAAAGGATGTTCCATTAATTGAAAGGGGTAAGTCGAAGACCTCTCTTTCTCCACGAAAATAGTCATACAGCTGATTTGCAGCATCATTTATCAATTCAGTCTCCTTTACAATTGCCCCCTCTATTCTGTTTTCATTTAGGCAAGTTTCATCATCAAGAAAGAGTATGTCGGTTATTAAACAATTCTCCTCACAAATTCCGATTCTACCTGCCACAGTATTAAAGTAATATATATATTTCAAAACAAAAGTCCTCCTGTGCTCCTCCGATTTCAAGAATAGCACATTTTCGGCTTTTTTTTCAACGCTCCGATAAGGATATTATTGCCTAAGTACTTTAATTGCGTTAAAATTGAGATATTAATGGAGGGATAAACATGGTAAACATAGGTGTTACAGCCCCAAAGGGCTATAAGGCGGCCGGAGTGGCCTGCGGGCTAAAAAATAATGGGGTTAAGGATCTTGCTCTAGTGGTCTCAGATGTGGAAGCCAAAGCAGCGGGCATCTTTACCAGAAATGTTATAAAGGGCCACTCACTTCAATGGTCAAGAAAGAAAATAAAGAATGGTCTGGCAAGAGCTATGGTAATTAACAGTGGCTGTGCAAATGCGTGTCTGGGGCCGGCAGGGGACAAAGATTCTGCTGACATGGCTTTATATGCCGCAGAACTGATAGGATGCAGCCCGGATGTAGTTATGCTTGGCTCTACAGGAGTAATTGGTATTCCATTGAAAATGTCAAACATCCGACAAGGAATTGAACAAGCCTTTGGTGAATTGTCATACGACGGTGGCCACATGGCCGTTCAGGCAATAATGACCACCGATACTTTTCAAAAGGAAGCCTCTAAAACTATTGAACTAAATGGAAAAACCATTACCATTGGGGGCATGGCCAAGGGTTCAGGAATGATTCATCCGAATATGGCTACCATGATTTCTCTTATAACTACAGATGCCGCAATTTCAGAGAGCTTACTGGATAAGGCATTAAGAAGGGTTGCAGATGTTTCCTTTAACAGAATATCTGTTGATGGCGACACCAGTGTCTGCGACCAGGTTATCATTATGGCAAACGGACTTGCCCAAAACAATCCTATCACAGAAGAGGGTTCTGACTTCCAGGCATTTGTTTCTGCTTTATCCGAGGTATGTATAAGCCTCGCTAAAATGCTGGCTAAAGACGGAGAAGGTGCTACAAAGCTTATAGAGATCCGAGTTAAAAATTGTTCCGATACAAATTCTGCTCACCTTGTTCTAAACGCCGTGGCCAAGTCACCACTGGTCAAAACCGCATTCTTCGGCGAAGATGCAAACTGGGGTAGAATAATCACGGCAGCGGGCTATTCAGGAGCTATTTTTAACCCCGAAAAGGTTGATATTTACCTTGGTAACCTGTTAGTTTGCGAGAATGGTACCGGTCTTCAGTTTGATGAGGATGAAGCCCTAGAAATACTTAAGGAAGATGAGATTATCGTCACCTTAGATTTTAAAGATGGTGTGGTCTGTGATAAAATATGGACATGTGATTTTTCGTATGATTATGTAAAAATCAATGGCTCTTATAGAAGTTAAGATTAATCATTGTTAGGGATGACAATTTTATGGGTAAAAAATATTGAGATGCCAAAAGGGAGGTTATTACATGGCCATAAAGCAATTCATACAGTTTTATGTCGGTGATGAGGTATATGTTATCGGGCTTACTGAGATATACCAGATACTTAAACCCCAGGAGATCTTCAAAGTTCCTAACACCCCACCCTTCATTGAGGGATTTCTAAATCTTCGCGGTAAGGTTTTGACGGTGTTTAACTTAAGAGAAAGATTCAATATGCCAATTAGAGAAATCGATTCTGATACCAGAATTCTTATTATAAACTATAAGGACATGCTCCTGGGCTTTATTGTTGATTCTGTAACAGAAATTATCAGAGTCCCGGAAGAGGAAATAGTTGATGTCCCCGATATGCTGGACAATGTCAACAGACGTTATTTAGCCAATGTGGCTAAGGTTGATGAAAAACTG
>JAAYTU010000001.1 GCA_012523705.1 Clostridiaceae bacterium | reverse complement strand
TTTATATGTCCCACTTCATTTATAATCCGGTTTGAAGCCCGCTCCAACAAATCATAGGGCAGCCTTGCCCA
Organism: Clostridiaceae bacterium; assembly: GCA_012523705.1. Taxonomy (GTDB): domain Bacteria; phylum Bacillota; class Clostridia; order DSM-8532; family DSM-8532; genus DTU059. The sequence goes on along the minus strand of JAAYTU010000001.1, from coordinate 3,714 downwards.
CTCGGCAGTCATAAAATCTGTAGTTTTTACAGCCCTAAGGGCCAGTGTATAGTCATAAGTTCTTTTATCGGCTTTAACTCCCACGCTTCGCATATCTGTCAATACTGCAAAGTACTGATTTATATCTTTGGCAAGTCCTGCCCCGGCAATTTCCTCTCTGAATATATAATCAGCCTCACGCAGAATATTCAAGCGATCTCTTGTAATTTCACCAATAACCCTTATGGCTAAGCCGGGGCCGGGGAAGGGTTGACGCCACACCATATCTTCGGGCAGTCCCAGTTCAAGTCCGGCTAACCTTACCTCATCTTTATATAAATCCCTTAAAGGCTCTATAATTTCTTCAAAATCAACATAATCGGGCAGTCCTCCTACATTATGATGACTTTTAATAACAGCTCCATCACCCACTCCACTTTCAACTACATCGGGGTAAATGGTGCCCTGAACAAGAAAATCCACATGTCCTATTTTTTTAGCTTCCTCTTCAAATACCCTTATAAATTCCTCACCAATGATTTTGCGCTTGGTCTCAGGGTCTGTAATCCCCTTTAAGCGGTCTAAAAACCTGTCCTGGGCATCTACCTTGATAAGATTTATATTAAATTGCTTTTTAAAGATTTCTTCCACCTGCTCAGCCTCATTTTTTCTCAAAAGGCCATGGTCTACAAATATACAGATGAGCTGATCTCCCACCGCTTTATGCAATAGTGCCGCGGCAACTGAAGAATCAACTCCGCCCGAAAGAGCACAAAGCACCTTTTTATTGCCCACCTTCGCTCTGAGGGAGGTAATTGATTGCTTCACAAAGGAGCTCATATTCCAGTCTCCTTTAAGATTGCACATCTCGTAGAGAAAGCTCTTAATTGTTTCTTTTACCTTAGAGGTGCCCATAACATCTTGCTTTAACTGAATTGTATAGCAGTTTTTATGGCTGTGGGAAGCCTCCAGAACAGAGTTGCTTTCTGACTGAGCATTTGATGAAAAACTAATACCCAGTATTGGAATATCCATCTCAAAAATTTCGGATGTACACTTAGGTGTAGCTATGTCAAGAACTGAGCCAGATCCTCCAGCAAGAATAATCCCCTTAGGCTTCTTTTCCTTTATTCTCTCTATAGATGAATGATAGGGTAATATCTCGCAATAAACATTGTTTTCTCTGACTTTTCTGGCAATTAAGTTATTATACTGCCCTCCAAAATCCAAAATCAAAACCATATCTCGCTTCAAGTTCTTTTCCACCTTTCGTTTTTTAACCTTTCGTCTGCAGGCTAATTCATACTGAAATATTATATCATTAAGAAACAATACTTGAAATATAGATATTCACTATGTTATTATATTTTTGTACTAATATTTTTGGGCGATTAACTCAGTTGGTAGAGTGTCACTTTGACGTAGTGAAAGTCAGGGATTCGAGTTCCTTATCGCCCACCACCAGCCGGTTCAGTTTATCACTGAAGCCGGCTTTTTAAATTTTATATAAATACCACTTACATGTATTTATCTCATATTTCATCTCAAAAATTCGTTCCACATTATCTATGATGCTTTGAACAGTGAAAACGAGCATGCGATTTCCGGCAAGCTTTTCCTCCTTCCTGTCCAGAATTCTGTCTATTTTAATGATCTTAGGCTCCTGACCATCTTCAAGCCAGCGAAACCTAATAGGTCTTATTATTCCTTCGCAATTACTGTATGAAATCATTTCAATATTCTTCATTAAAACCTTCACCCATACCCACCCCCCCATAAAGCTAAAGCGGCTACCTTACATACAGATCGAATGCAAGCGGACCCATACCTACCACATAAAACTAAAGCTGACTGCGCATGGCGGGGTAATCCTCCATAATTCCTCCGCTAAGAGGAGGTATCCCCGAGTTAATAAAGCTGCCACGCACCAGCGAAGTGTTCCCGTATCGCCCCCTGATACCATCAATGCTTAAATCCAAGGCCTTTTTTCTGGAAAGTCGCTCTTCATCAAAAACAGAAACCTGGTAGAACTGATCATTACACAGCTCAGAAAAGGCCACCCCAAAATGTCTCAGGGGTTCTTTTCCCCAAAACTCTAAAAAAAGAGTTTTAATGTTTTTAAAAAGAACCTCGGTAATATTTGTCGGTGAAAACAGCCTTCGTTGGTGGGAAGAAAAGCTAAGATCCTTCCTTCTGATTGAAACCGATACCACCCGGGCCATGAGCCCTGCCCGTCTTAAGCGGCTTGCCGCCGTTTCAGTAAGTGAAAGTAGAAATAAAAAGGCTTCCCTCTTATTATCCACATCATAAGGAGTTGTAAGTGAATTTCCGATTCCCTTTGGTACAGTACCCCATGGATTTACAGGAGAATCATCAATTCCATTGGCATAACGCCATAACATCTTCCCGAAGCTCTTAAAATGCTCGGTCAAAAACCTTGGATCAGCTTTTGCTAATTGTCCAATGGTAAAGATATTAAGCCGGTGAAGCTTTGGCCCAGTCCTTCTTCCAACCATGAATAATTCCTTGACCGGCAGGGGCCATAGCTTTTCAGGAATTTCACGGGGAAAAATGGTGTGGACTTTATTAGGCTTTTCAAGCTCCGAGGCCATTTTTGCAAGAAGCTTGTTATAAGATATGCCTATATTAACCGTAAAGCCTAACTCTTCCCTTACTCTTCGGGATATTTCCAGGGCTAAATCAACAGGGGGCCTCTTCCCTAAAGAACCAGTCACATCAAGAAAGCACTCATCCACCGAGTATCTTTCAAGAAGTGGTGAATACCGCCTTAGCAGCTCCATAAGAGCTTCAGAGCACTGCATATACAGCTCATAATTCGGGTGTATAACCGTAAGGTCAGGACATTTACTTCTGGCCTGCCACAGAACCTCACCTGTTTGTATTCCAATTTTTTTTGCAGGAATGGACTTGGCCAGCACAATACCGTGACGGCTTTCTTCATGGCCTCCAATCACGCTTGGAATTTCTCGAAGATCAATCTCGCCGCCGTGCTGTAATCTCCATACTGCTTCCCAAGATAAGTAGGCGCTATTCACATCAATATGCATAATGATTCTATTGCCCACAAAAACACCTCCGGGAATTCTATTATATACCCGAACATATGTTCTTGTAAATGTATTTTTATGTTAAAAAGGCATTCACCCTGCTTGTGAATGCCTCCATCTTTCATATTATAAGCTATTTTATTTATCCATCCCTGTTTTATCTGCGTCTTTTACTATTATTATCCGAGACGGTTTTTTCCTTATTCTTTACATAGATATGCTTTATTTTACTGTTGCCCGAATCCCTCTCATCAATTTCAAAGCATTTTAAGGTTTTAATTAGAGGAGTAAGCTTTGAAAATCCGAAGTTTCTGGAGTCAAAATCAGGACGCTTTTTCTGAATCATATTGCCTACATCAGCCAGGAAGGCCCACCCGTTTTCATCCGCGACGTCGGATATGGATGTGGAAATAAGCTTAATCACATCTTCCCCAATCATACTTATGGGATCCTCATTTACTTTCTTGGCATCTCCGGCCTTATGATAATCATTATCTCTCAAGCTCTGCCTTGAGTTGGCATCTATAATCTCCAGATATGTAAACTTATCGCAGGCTGCTATAAATGGGCTGGGAGTTTTCTTCTCTCCTATGCCGAATACTTTCATCCCAGCCTCTCTGAGGCGAATAACAAGCCTTGTAAAATCACTGTCACTTGATACAATACA
>JAAYTU010000082.1 GCA_012523705.1 Clostridiaceae bacterium | reverse complement strand
GTTTTGGTGATCCACCGGAGACTCGAACTCCGGACACCTTGATTAAAAGTCAAGTGCTCTACCGCCTGAGCTAGTGGATCAAAATTGGCTGGGATGGCAGGATTTGAACCTACGAATGCCAGAGTCAAAGTCTGGTGCCTTACCGCTTGGCGACATCCCACCGTTTATGCAGCAACATCAATTATAAGGATGAATCAATCCATTGTCAAGCAAACATTTTATAAAGTTTTACTTGGATAATGGGGATCGAAACAATCAATACTTTATAAGGTACGGTCATTAAAGATGGAAGTCTGTTTTCGAAGCTGGGAACCGGAGTTTGTCTCCAATTCCCAACCTCTATTCACTAGACTTAATGGGGTGAATAATGGGATTCGAACCCATGACCTCCAGGGCCACAACCTGGCGCTCTAACCAACTGAGCTATACCCACCATACATCAATAAAGACAAACAATATTGTATGAATAATCTGTAGTTTTGTCAAGTATAAAAAATGTCAATCGGCTTCAAAAGCCGTTTTTTCAGCTTTTGTCAGCAAGGGGATGCCCTCATTTATTAGGGTTATGGGGTTTATATAGACATTGTTTATAGACGAGGAAAAATGTAGATGCGGACCGGTTGAAAAGCCTGTAGAGCCTACTGTGCCGATTACTTCTCCCTTATTGACCATATCACCTGTTTTAACAAACAACTCATCCATATGGTAGTACCATGTTTTAAGTCCGAATCCATGCTCTATAATTACGGTATTACCGGTGCCTATCATGTAATCAGCAATGAGCACCCTGCCAGTATTAGATGCCATAACAGGTACACCTAAATCGTGACCTATGTCTAATCCATTATGTCTATATGAGGTGGGCGAACCATTTACATGACGCCTCTTTCCGAAATCATACTCTCTTACCCTTCCTCCCTCCACCGGCATTATGAAACCTCCTTCCCAATGGGCAGTTTCGTCGCAAACCGGCCTTAGGGGAGCTATCTTCTCCTGTACTTCCTGTGCACTTTTATCATTGCGAGTCTCAGCCGCAATTTTCGGATCTATGGTAAGCTGCTGAACGACAAACTCCTTTTCATTAATAGCTATATCATACTTAAATTCATCCTCGCCGATTATTACCTTAAAGCTGTATACTTCATTATCCTTGTTGTAATAGCTTACAGGAAGAAGAATTACATAATCATCATTATACTTAAAAACATTAGGTGTAAAATCCAGATCGGTCTCTAGCTTTACTTCTTCATCATCATTAAGGTATTTAATCTTTAATACTATGAGTTCACCCGGTAGTGTTTCGGTAGCCGATATTTCTATTTTTGGTGGAAACTCAGCAGAGATTATGAAATTATAGTTCACCGTTCCTGTAAACTCATCTGTTTCCCACTTAGCTTCGCAGACTGCCCTGTATTCACCATCTGCCGGGATATCCTCAGGTGAAACAGACAAGGCCTCATTAGTGAAAACTACCTCTTGGTCACGGTACAAAGTTATTTTATTGGATTCAGGTTCATTATCAAAAGATAATTGAATCTTTGAACCATCCCCCATGGGTACCTTAGGCCATGCCTGATTCTTTGAAGAAGCCTCCTGGGCTAAGTAGACGCCCTTGAGCTCATATCTGGTCTGGTCAATATCCAGCAAAGCTTTTGGCAGAACTATGGAGGACTCAGGAGTTGCCTCCATTGTACCGGAGGGCTCAGGGGAATTTTGAGGGTTATTCTGAGCTCGATTTTGTAAATATATATACACCATCAAGCCTATAACAATAACCACCGAAACAATTAATATAATGGTTGGCCAATTAATTTTAATATTAGGGTTTCTTTTTTCAGAACTCATAACCTGCTCCTGTCAAAATATCATTAAGGCATATTTTCTTTTCGATATGAAGATGGCGGGACTCCTGTATGTTTCTTGAACACCTTGCTGAAATATTCCGGATCACGAAATCCCAGCATCTCTGCAATCTCATAGTTCTTTATAGTTGTGGTCTCGAGAAGATATTTTGCCCTCTCAATTTTTACGCTTGACATGTAATCTAATAAGGATAGTCCAGTATCTCTCTTAAACAATTCACTTAAATAGGCCTTACTAATGAACAGACTATCTGCCACATCCTTAATTGTAGTATTCTCACTGATATTATTGAGTATAAGAAGGGCGGCCCGTTTGGCAACTCCATCCTCCTGTTTCCATACTACAAACTTGCTCAGGAATTCAAGAAGCTTTGAACAGGTCTCCTGAACCTTTTGATAGAGTTCATCCCAACTATTACTGCCACCTAAATTATCGGGTCTGAAAGAGCTAACATCAACATATAATTCTATCCATTTATACTCCTTCAATAGCTTGGTCAGAATGCTTTCAAAAGCATTTTCCAGAATCACTGCACCCTTTTTGCTGTCATTTTCTAAAGCATTGCCCACTAAATCCAATAATTCTGTAATGGCTTGAGATGCTAATTTTTGATCCTTAAACATCAATGAGACAACCTTGTCAACCTGTTGGGTCGGGAAAAAGGAGCTTACAGCCATATCCTCCCATTGTGTGATCTTTTCTTTCTGTTCTTTTTTCTGGTCAAGAAATATTTTAGCCCTGCCTAACAGCTCTAAAATATCATTTTGATTCACAGGCTTGCCCAGATAGTCAAAGGCACCGTGCAGCAAACCTTCCCTCGCATATGAATATTCTGTGTAGTCACTTAACATGACTATGCAGGGGCACAGGTTTTCCTTGGATACAGCCCGAAGAAGCTCCATGCCATCCATAACTGGCATTCTAATATCCGTGATTAGCAGGTCAAAGGAAGACTCTCTCAGTTTTTTAAGAGCTTCTCTTCCATCTGAGGCTTCGTCCTCGATAGCAAACCCTGTTGTTTCGCCCCATACCTTCATTCTTTTCAAATCATAACGTAAAATATCAATATCATCGACAATCAATACTCTATACAATAACGACACCCTCTATTAAATCAACTCAAAATTTTATGCAAGCTTACAGTAATTCTTCTGGCGTAATTTCAATAGCTTTATTTGATTATAATAGTCACAGTTATTAGCACTGCTATTTGATGCAAAAATCAAGCCTTTTGTGCTTGCAGCCAAATATTAAATGTGGTTTGCCCTGGTTTGGTTTGAAAATCAATGCTTCCGTCTATCTCATCTAAGATCCTTTTAACAATATCTAGTCCTAGTCCAGTCCCTACCCCCAGCTCTTTGGTACTGAAAAAGGGTTCGAGAATTCTGTCAGCAACAGCGTCAGAAATACCAGGTCCACTGTCAGTTATAGATACTCTGACTCTGTTATCAACCTGAGAAATATTAATTTTTAGTGTTCCTTTATAGTCCATAGCTTGGATAGCATTGTTAATGATGTTCACCCAAACCTGATGTAATCTGTCAGGAATACACATCACCTTAGGAACCTCATCGTATTCCCGCATTACTTCTATTCCATACTTAGTCTGGTTATGGAACAGGGTAAGGACCATTTCTATATCCGCCACAACATCATGGGGAACCATCTGAACATTCGTATCCTTATGTGAATATGTCTTTAATGCCGTAATAACTTTAGAAGCCCTCTCGGTGGATGAAGTAATCATCTTAACAGATTTATATACTGTAGCTGCATTGTAGGCATTGATAATTGCAGCATGATTCTCTGGATTTTTAACCAGCTTAATATATGTATCAACATCTTTATCGTACCCTAAGTCAACCAATTTCTCAACTATTTCATTAGGAGCGTCAACCTCTTCCTTGTTTACGGCGTAATATCTTCTGCGTAATTCACGCTTCTGGGATAAATCCTGATAGGATATTGCTTCCACGCTCTCACGCAACAGCTCATTGTATTCCTTAATTGTATCTTCAGGGGCTGTTTTAATAAACCGTACCAAATCATTGAGCTCATTTTGCATTATTCTTTCTAATGTGCCACCGGCCGATTTAAGAATTCCTAAGGGAGTATTCAGCTCATGAGCTATTCCTGCAACCAACTGACCTAATACCGCCATTTTTTCTTTATTGACCAATTGAGTCTGAACAGAATGTAAATCCTCAAGGGCAGCCTCCAGTTCACAGTTTGCATTCTCTAAATCAATAGTTCGCTCCACCACTCTCTCCTCAAGCTCATCCATAAGCCTTCTGAGTCTTTCTTCAGCAATCTTTTTGTCTGAAATATCCTGTATTACTGCTATGTGAGACGTGGGAGTCTCCCCGGGTTTATATAGTGGAGAAACCGTTAAATCAACCCATACAATCTTACCATCCTTACGCGTATAGCGTTTTTCTATTGAAATCTCTGCTATTTCCCCTCTAAATAACTTCTGGAACTGCTCTTCCTGAAGATCCTTATCCTCCTCATGTGTCAAATCGACAAAGGATAGGTTTTTAAGCTCCTTCTCGGTAAGCCCCAGAATATCAGCATATTTTTTATTGGCAATTATACATTCCCCATTTGCCCTTACCTGGGCAACACCAATACCAGCCTGATGAAATATTGCTCTGAATTCAGCTTCACTTTCCCATAATTTTAAGTTAGCTATTTTAATTTCATCAAACATGTTCTCCAGGTCTCTATGTAAGCCTTTAATCTCAGAAAATGCCCATTTGAAATTGGAAATATTCATCTTCCTTCTTGCTTCATCAAAGGATGATTTGCCGGCTTCTATCATGCCTTGCTTTATAGCTTCTAGGGGCTTAGCCAGTTTATAATGACTTATTATAATATACAGTAGAGATATTTCTAAAAGCATCACAATAATCAAAATAAACTCCTGTTTAAGCCTATCAAAAAACATATCCCTAGTAACCGAAAGGTCATACCATACGGTGGCATAAGCTATAATTCTGTCTTTATAATCAAGCCTGTAAATAGGAATGGTGTGCCTCTCATAGTATTTCCCTTCAAGATTTTCAGTCTCATCAATAATGCTGCCATCCTCCATAGAGGTAAGCCACATTATGTCTTTTTCGGTTGTGCTGATTCTCACAGATTTCAGATTATCGTTAATAAGCTCTGCACTTATTATTTCTCTTAATGAATCAAGATCATAGTTCCAGATAGAAGGTTCAAGACCTTTTTGGATGCGTGTTTCCACCCGGTACCTATAATCAGTAAAACTATTCTTAATCTCGACAAGACTACTATAGGCACCAAGTATTATGCTCGGTATCAATACGATAAAACCAAGTATAAGAACCATCCCCGCTAATTTACCCGGCAGGCCCAACTTGTTTTGGGAACGCATTAAAAATGACACGTCCTTTCTATCTCATTTTCTGATAGATATCTTTGGGAAATAAAGAACAATGTTCCATCGGCTCTCATCTTATCAAGAGTGTCTTTAAAAATCTCTATATCCTCAGGCGAGAAATACTTTTTGCTAAAAACCAGGTTGCGAAATAAGAGGGGATCTTGTTGTGCCCAATTATATCTCTCGATCCCATCGATTTCATAATAATCAAGATAGAACTGATAGCTGGCCGAATTATTGACTGTAGCCTGAATCCAATTTTCTTTGAGCATTATATAAAGATCCTCGATATCCTTGGCCTCAACCACCATATCCTCTTTTTTAAGTCTTTCAATTAATTCTTCATAGTACTCTCCATAATAATAGCCCCGTACAATACCAAACTTCAAATTTTTATTGTTAAGGAACTCTTCTTCGGTACTAACATCTGCGTCAGCCCTTACTAAAATCTCGTTTCTTTGTGCTAAATAGGGAATAAAATATGAATGTTCTGCTCTTTCAGGGGTTTTGACGCTTGAGACACCCACAGGTAGTGTGCCCTCCGCAATCATTGATGAGAGCCTTGCTCTCGGCATTTCTACAATCTCATATTCTAGATCAAGTCTGGAAAAAAGCTCGATAATAATATCGGTGCTGATGCCATGCTTATGAGAGCTATGGTAAAGATATCCTGCATTATATACTCCCACAACTATGACTCCATCAGATCTCGTTTCATAAAGTCTGTCAGGATCATCTTCTCTTTGGTGCTTAAACCAGTCCAAATCTGAATTGTCATTCCTGGCCATTAGCTGCACCTCAAAATAAGATATGCTAATGAGAAATAGAATTATTGATGAGATTAGCAATAATACTAGAATAAAACGTCCTTTCATAGATTGTGTTCCTTTCGCTGCGCTTTTTTCGGCAGTATAAACTGCACAACTGTCCCTTTATCTTCCACACTATCAATGTCAATACTTCCGCCATGCTTCTCAATTATCTTCTTAACTGTCGCAAGACCTATCCCCGAACCTTCATACTCACCTTTCGGGTGTAACCTTTGGAAAATTCCGAATATCTTTTCTGCGTACTCCATGCTAAAGCCAACACCATTATCCTTAACTGAAAATTGATAATTCTCACCATCCTCGATGCAAGAGACTTCTATGAAGGCTTTTTCCTTTTCTCTGGTAAATTTAATGCAATTTGATAGGATGTTGCTTACAGCCTGTCTTAGTAATACTCGGTCACCCTGTATTACCGGTAACTTATCTTTAATTACTAACTCTATATCTCTATTTTCTGTTGTTTTTACAAGATCGGCAAAGCTGTCTCTGAACAGCTTGTCTGCGTCCACCTGTGATATTTCAGGAAGTGCTTTGGATGTCATAGAATAAACTAGGAGCTTGTTAATTAAGTCAAACATTTCGTTGCATATGTTTCTTATTTGCAGAACCATTTGTATGACTTCTTTAGTAAGTATGGGCCCGTAGTCCTCTAGAATAAACTTAGCGTAATAATCGATTGAGCGAAGAGGTGATTTTAGGTCATGAGATACAGTATATGAAAATGACTCCAGCTCCTCAAGTGCTTGACTAAGCTGTTTTGTTCTTTCCTCTACTATACCCTCTAATTCTTCGTTCATCCTGATTATCTCAAGAGTATTCTGCTCAAGGGCTTTCTTTGTTTTATATTTATCAATTGCCTGCTTTACTGTAAGTATTAAGTCCTCCCTGTCCCATGGTTTTTGTATATATCTATATAAGTTAGCATTATTAATGGCGTATTGTATAGCGTCAATGTCAGCAAACCCTGTTAAAAGTACTTTGAGTGCATCGGGTAAAATCTTGTCCAGTTTCGACAGGAAAATCTCGCCTGTCATGCCAGGCATTTTTTGGTCTGATATAATTAGTATGAATTTGTCGCCGGCCTGAAGTGACTCATCAATTACTGAAAAGGCTTCCTCTGCACTTCTCGCAATTTCTATAATAATGTCAGACGGTATGCTGTTCATTAATTCTGTTTTTAGTGCATTGATAATCATTTCTTCGTCGTCAACGCAAAGTATTTTGTACCTACCCATGCAATCACCCCTCCTTCTATTCTACCATTAAGTCTTATCTACCCCTAATACAACTTCCCAAATACAATTTTTTTAACAAAGACTATTCAGACTGTAGCCCTATACCCCATCCACCTAAAACAACTTCCAAATACAATTTTTTTACAAGGCGAAATCAAAAGGACGGCCCGTAATGAACCGTCCCACCGTATTACACTTTATGTTGGTACACTTTTTAATAGGCTCTTCCCCAGTATACCATTTTCTTGGCATCCTTCTGGCAGCATACACATTTATCAGAAATCTGTTCCTGCTCAAAGGGTATGCAGCGGGAAGTAGCAGCCATTTTTTCCTTAATGGTGTTCTCACAAGCTTCATCACCACACCACATAGCCTTGATAAAGCCAGGAGTTTTATTCAGGATTTCCTCCATCTCATCCATTGTCTTGGCGGTGAATGTCTTGGAAGTCCTCATGTTCAATGCTTTTTCATATAGGGCTGTCTGAACATCCTCGAGAATCTGTGGCAGTTTTGCTTCAAGCTCATCCATTGATACAAATAGTTTTTCTCTGTTATGCCGTTTTACCAGTACCACCTGATTCTTTTCTATGTCCTTCGGTCCAACCTCTAATCTCAGAGGAATACCTCTCATTTCGTGCTCGGCAAACTTCCATCCGGGCATTTTATCTGAATCGTCAATCTTAACTCTGCAGACCTTTGAAAGCTTTTCTTTAAGCTCATAGGCCTTATCCAACACGCCCTCAACCTGCTGCTGGACAGGAACGATAACAAGCTGCGTAGGTGCAATTCTAGGTGGCAGAACCAGACCTGAATCATCCCCGTGAACCATAATAATTGCACCTATTATACGGGTGCTCATTCCCCAGGATGTCTGATGAACATGCTTTAACTGGTTATCCTTATCCAGATATTGAATTCCAAAGGCCTGGGCAAAGCCGTCGCCAAAATTATGGGATGTGCCTGATTGAAGGGCCTTTCCGTCATGCATGAGGCTTTCTATGGTATATGTGGAATGTGCCCCTGCAAACTTCTCCTTATCAGTCTTTTGACCTTTAATAACCGGGATTGCAAGAACCTCTTCACAAAAAGAAGCATAGACATTCAGCATACGGATTGTTTCTTCTTGAGCCTCTTCGGCTGTAGCATGGGCGGTATGCCCCTCCTGCCATAAAAATTCAACAGAACGAAGGAAGGGGCGAGTTGTTTTTTCCCATCTCACCACCGAGCACCATTGATTGTATAGTTTAGGAAGGTCTCTGTAGGATTGAATTATATCCTTATAATGATCGCAAAACAGTGTCTCAGATGTGGGGCGCACACATAATCTTTCGGTCAATTGCTCCTCTCCGCCATGGGTAACCCAGGCTACCTCAGGAGCAAATCCCTCAACATGATCCTTTTCCTTTTGAAGTAGGCTTTCGGGAATAAACATGGGCATATAAACATTTTCATGACCTGTTTCCTTAAACCGCCTGTCCAATTCCTTTTGTATCAGTTCCCAAAGTGCATAGCCATAAGGCCGAATAATCATGCAACCTTTTACTCCAGAATATTCAACAAGGTCTGCCTTCTTCACAACATCAGTATACCATCTTGCAAAATCCTCGTTCATAGAAGTTATTGCTTCAACTAATTTCTTATTTTTTGCCATAATAAATCCTCCCGTTATTCTTCTTTATAATCTATCAAAGGCCTTTCTAGCTCATATTTTTGCACTATTAACAAGTTCCATCGTTTTTTCTATAGCCTCATCCACAGTCAGTGTCAAAGCTTCATGGGTACGCCTTGGTTTAAACTCGACCAAGCCTTCTTGTGCCTTTCTTCCTATGTTAATTCTAATTGGAATACCAATTAAATCAGCATCCTTAAACTTAACTCCTGCACGCTCATTTCTGTCGTCCAGAATTACTTCTATATTAGACTTTCTAAGCCTTTCATACATATTATAAGCAATATCCATTACTTTTTCATCCAGTACATTGACCGGCACTATAATAACCTGATAGGGAGCTATCTCCATAGGCCATATTATACCGTTCTCATCATTGTTCTGTTCGATTACTGCAGCCAATGTCCGGTTAATTCCTATTCCATAACAGCCCATAATCATTGGCTGTTCTTGGCCCTCTTCGTCTATATAATTACATTTAAGTGCTTCGCTATACTTTGTGCCCAGCTTAAAAATGTGACCTACCTCTATGGCTGAAGAAAGCTGGAGCTTTCCTTTACATTTCGGGCAAGGGTCCTCTTCAGTAATAACCCTTATGTCATTAACCTCTGCAGAAAAATCCCGGCCAAAATTAACATTTATAAGATGATACCCTGTTTCATTGGCACCTACTATAAGATTTTTCGTTAACGCCACTTCCTGATCAACAATGATTCTCGCTGCTAGGTTTACCGGTCCTGCAAAGCCCACCTCTGCATTTGTAAGATTAATAACTTCATCAGCCTCAGCCATTTCCAGGCTCTCGCATTTTAAAACATCCATAAGCTTTGTCTCGCTGATTTCCCTGTCTCCCCTTACCAAAGCTGCAACCAGGTTCCCATCAGCATTATATATGATGGTTTTAGCTGCTTGATATGGTTTGCAGTTCAGGAACTCAGTCAGCTCTGTAATAGTGTGTATATCAGGTGTTGACATCTTTTTAACAGGTAATTCTTCCTGCTCTATTTCACTGTTATTGGCAGGCAGGCAGGAAGCCTTCTCCAGATTAGCTCCATATCCGCATTCTGAGCAGCATACGATTTCATCCTCTCCTATTTCGGAAAGAACCATAAATTCCTGTGAGCCTGTTCCACCCATGGCCCCTGTGGAAGCTTCAACTATGGTATAATTCAGCCCAAGCCTTTCAAATATTCTTTTGTAGGCTTCTGCCATTTTTAAATATGACTCATCCAGACCTGCCTCGTCCTTATCAAAGCTATAGGCATCCTTCATTACAAATTCCCGGGAACGCATAACACCAAATCTGGGACGAATTTCATCTCTGTACTTTGTCTGTATCTGGTAAAGAGTAAGGGGTAGTGCCCGATATGAACGAATAGAATGTTTCACGGTCTGGGTAAAAATCTCCTCATGGGTAGGACCTAAGCAGAAATCCCTGTTATTCCGGTCCTTTAACCTAAACATTTCAGGTCCGAACGTATCCCATCTTCCAGATTCAATATAGCTTTCGGCTGGAAGAACAGCAGGCATTAAAAGCTCTTGGGCGTCAGCCGCATACATTTCTTCCCGTACTATTTCCTCGATCTTTTTAAGAGAACGAAGCCCTAGAGGCAGAAAAGAATATATGCCCGATGCAAGCTTTCTAATCATCCCAGCCTTTAACATTAGCTTATGACTCAAAATCTCGGCCTCTGCCGGAACCTCCCGCATTGTTGGTAAAAACATTTTTGAAAAATACATTACGCACCTCTTAATTTCTTTCTGCTTGTCTATCTATAAAACGAGAATGACACCTTGTTTGTTCGTTTGGCCATCCATCATCATATCAATAACATGGTTACTAAATTCGCAAAAACATATCATATGAAAAACAATTTGCAAATAAAAACATGTTTCATCTTCTTACATGTTCGCAGAAACAAATAAAAAACCGCCCCAAAATCTGGGACGGACTTACTTTCCGCGGTACCACCCGTATTGGCCCAACTGTTAATAACCTCTGGTTCATTGAGCCCGGCTTTCAGTCTATATCGCGACAAACGTAAGCCTCATCGGCTTTAAGTCTCAGGGTTGGGACGAAGTTCATTTGCAGGTAAGGCCTCTCACCAAACGGCTCATTCACTGTAACCACTCAATCACTTCACATTCCCGTCATCGACAAAAATATGTAGTTCATAGTTATTGCTTATTATATATTATGTATTTTAAGGATGTCAATGAAAAATGGAGTTCCAGCATGATAATAGTCAACGGTACCCTTCACGGTTATAAAAACAAAAAAGAACCGTCCCCTTGTGTTTCTTGCGTTTTTACTCTATCGCTGAAAGCCAAAGTTGTGCACATGCGTCACTGGGCATTTTCCAGTCACCCCTTGGGGATAATGAAATGGTACCTACCTTAGGCCCATCCGGCATACTAGAGCGTTTGAACTGATGTGCGAAGAATCTTTTAATAAATATGGTCAACCAGTTTTTTAGCTGCGTACGGCTGTATTTATCCTTAAACGCTCTTTCGGCTAAGAAAAGCAGCTTTGACGGGCCTGCTCCCCAGCTTTGCATATAGTACAGGAAGAAATCATGCACCTCATAAGGGCCAACAATATCCTCGGTTTTCTGTGCAATTTCACCCGTATCTGAAGGAGGTAAAAGCTCAGGGCTGATGGGTGTGTTGATTATATCGTACAATATTTGGCTGATAGTCTCATTGGCCTCGTTATTCGCATACCATTCAATTACATGACGCACCAGTGTTTTGGGTACTCCTGAGTTAACTCCGTACATTGACATATGGTCGCCGTTAAAGGTACACCAGCCTAATGCCAGCTCCGACAAATCTCCAGTGCCGACAACTATCCCCCCTATTTTATTGGCTATATCCATTAAAATCTGAGTTCTTTCCCTGGCCTGTACATTTTCATAGGTAACGTCATGAACATCCTTATCATGGCCGATATCCTCAAAATGCTGAAGGCATGCTTTTTTAATATCTATTATTTTCAAGGTAGCATTATATTCCTTAATAAGCTCGACAGAATTGTTCTTTGTTCTGTCGGTTGTTCCAAATCCGGGCATAGTAATAGCATGAAGATTGCTCAAGGGGATACCAAGCTTCTGCATTGCCCTTGCAGCCACTATAAGCGCCAGAGTTGAATCCAGCCCACCTGAAACACCCAGCACAAGTTTTTCACAGTTAATATAATGCATTCTCTTCATAAGGCCTGATGTCTGTATTGACAAGATCTCCCGGCACCTGCTGTCTAACTCAGATTTATTTGAAGGGACAAATGGTGATTTATCAATCTCCCTTTGAATCTCGCCTTCAAAAGCCTTGTCAGCTACATAATCAAAGAAAACCTTCCTGAAGTCTTTAGCAATACTACTTCTTCTGGAGGGCTGCAGAATCCTTCGGTTATAATGAATTCTTTCCAGATCGATATCAGCTATTTCGAGCTTATTTTCAAAATAGAATCGCTCAGATTCCTTTAGAATATTTCCATTCTCAGCTATCATAAGATGCCCTGAAAAAACCATATCGGTGGTTGATTCTCCTGAGTTGGAGGATGAATAAACATACCCTGCCACGCAGCGGGAGGATTGGCTTTTTACAAGGTCTCTGCGAAATTCAGCTTTGCATGCCAGTTCATTTCCTGCAGATAAATTAAACAGAAGCGAGGCCCCTCCCTGTGCAAGAAAACTGCTGGGGGGCAACAAGCTCCAAAGGTCCTCGCATATCTCAATTCCAAAGACCAGCTTTTCATAGTTTCTGGCTGCAAATATTAAATCGGCTCCTATAGGCACAGAATATTCGTCTATTTCTATTTCATCAACATCTAAAAGATCAGAGCTGATAAACCAGCGAGCCTCGTAAAACTCATTATAATTTGGAAGATTCGTTTTAGGCACAATTCCTAAAATCCTACCATTTTGTATTGCAGCGGCGCAATTAAATGACTTACCGTTAATAGCCATGGGCAAGCCCACAATAGAGACCATCTGACTTCCTTTTGTTGCATTAGCTATAGTATGGAGAGCCTCTTTCGCACCATCTAATAGAACCTGCTTCAAAAATAAATCGCCACAGGTATAGCCGGTAATACTTAACTCAGGGAAAACTAAGAATTCGACTGATTTTGCTTCTGCCTCCCTGATTATTTCTATTATTTTTGTAGCATTAAAGCTGCAATCAGCAACTCTCAGCTCAGGGGATGCCGCTGCAACCCGTGCAAAACTATGTTTCATAGAATCACCCGTCTAAAAATCTCAATTACGCCAGTCGCACAGCTTTTCAATTTTAAGATGGGATAATGGTAAAGCTGTTTCCTCTGGAAAATTATGATTAATGATTTAACAAGTTAATAATATCATATTGTACCCTATTAGTCATGAAATAGTAAAAACTCGCTAAATTATTTAGCGAGTTTTTTGATATGGAGCGGGTGAAGGGAATCGAACCCTCACGACCAGCTTGGAAGGCTGGGGTTCTACCACTGAACTACACCCGCACTATTTGATTCTGGCGTTTGCGCCGCATGGTCTATTATACTTAAGTCCTGTAACCTTGTCAAGAATGATATCAGCAAAATTTTTCGAACCTATTTGAACCCTTATTTGACACCTCTTTTAAGTCATTTAATAACTCAAAATCTGTACATCTGGCTTAAAAACTAGCATAAACCCTTGATATTCCTGCAGAATTCTTGACTTTTTGTGGTTTTATCTGTATTATGTCCATTAAAGGTGTATTTTCATTGCGCCAGATACTAAATGGCATCTACCAAATCCAGCACAGCATTATAGCATTCAATTCATATGCCAAGGGGAGGTAGTTAGGTCAAATGATTTCTTTATAATTGATTAAATTTCCAACAAATCTAAAGGAAAATATCAGGTTTTTTTATGAACCAATTAAATTATCATCTGTCCTGTTTGTAACTATCTTTTTGCCTCTGGAATATGACAATAAGCTACAGACAATCTACAGTTCGTTGACTTGACTGTGTCAACACAGTCACTATTTATAAAAGGGGTGGCTATTTTATGTCTATACTGAATGTAATTGGAATTCGTGAAGAAAATTGTGTTGGTTGCAATAAGTGCATCAGAGTATGCCCGGTAAGCACAGCTAATACTGCTTTTATCAAAGAAGGTAAGATTAAAGTCAGAGTCAATCAGGAGGATTGTATTCGATGTGGAAGGTGCATTGATGCCTGCGACCATTCTTCACGGTACTTCATGGACGACACCGAGAGATTCTTCTACGATCTGGCAAAGGGCAAAAAAATCTCATTAGTAACAGCGCCGGCTATAAAAGTAAATTTTCCAGAGTATAAACGGCTATTCAGTTATTTGAAGTTAAAGGGAGTACAGATGATTTATGATGTATCCCTTGGGGCTGATATTACTACATGGGGATATTTAAAAGCTATTAAAGAAAGAAAGCTTGATTCGATAATAGCGCAGCCTTGTCCGGCGGTGGTTATCTATATAGAGCAGAACATGCCAGAGTTAATGGATAAGCTCTCTCCTATCCACAGTCCGATGATGTGTACAGCCATATACATGAAGAAGTATAAAGAGATTACCGACAGTATAGCCTTCTTATCGCCCTGCATTGCAAAAATTGATGAGATTAAAGATAAGAACACCTATGGATATATAGAATACAATGTAACCTACAAACAGTTATTGGACTACCTGGAAGCCCATGAAATAAATCTTAACGGCTATGATGAAAAGGACTTTGATGACCTGGAATGTGGTCTGGGTTTCTTATACAGCAGACCTGGAGGTTTAAAAGAAAATGTGGAAGCCAGATTCCCTGGTGCATGGGTGAGACAGATTGAAGGTGACCATATATTCGATTATTTTGAGGATTATTTGGAAAGAATCAGGACAAAAAAGCCTGTACCCTTGTTGGTTGACGTGCTAAACTGCACCTATGGCTGTAATATAGGGACAGGAACATGCAAAAATGTTAATCCTGATGATATCGATTCATTGTTCAATAAGCAGAAAACCGAAAAGCTCGATAAAAGAAGCAAAAAGCTTTATATGAAATATATGGACTATCTTTATAAGTATTTTGATAAAAAATTAGACTGGGAGGATTTCATCAGAAACTATTCCCGCCGCCCAGCAAGAAACGATTATGAAATATCTGAGAGTGATTATGAGGTAAGCTTCAATAAGCTACATAAGTACACCCCCCAAGACAGAGCTCGGAACTGCGAGGCCTGTGGTTACAGTTCTTGTAAGGAAATGGCCAAAGCAATTCATTATGGATATAACATAGCTGAGAATTGTATGACCTATACAAAGAGCAGGGTGGAACTGGAGCATGAAGAGGCTATGCGCCAGAAGCACGAGATTGAAGTAATGGCAAGTGAGCTGAAGCAAATTAGCGATGAAAGGGCGAAAAGCTATGAAACACTGACATCGAATGTGGAGGGTATTATTTATTCTACACAGGAGGTGGCCTCAGGAAATATTGAGATAGCCGAAAACTCACAAGAGATAGCCAACAGGATTTCTGATTTGTTAAACACTACTGAACAGTTCACCGAAGATTTACAAGTAGTAAAAGAAGCCATGCAAAAATTCATGCAAAATGCTAACGAAATAGTGGCGATCTCGGCACAGACAAATCTGTTATCCTTAAATGCGTCAATTGAAGCAGCCAAAGCCGGAGAGGCCGGACGAGGGTTTGCTGTGGTTGCTGAGGAAATCAGAAATCTGGCCTTTTTAACCAAACATGTAGCTGAGAAAACAAAGCAGGAAGAGAGTGATGTTGAAAAGAGCGTATCTTCAATTGAAGAAAGCGGTTTTTCAATCAATGAGGCAACGGCAACCATAAACGAGGCGGTACTGAATATCAGTGCGGCAATCGAAGAGCTTACGGCCAAGACAGAAGAAATTCAGAGTACAGCAGAGTCCTTGGTAAAGTAAATATATTACTCCTTATTGGAACCATATTAATCGCTATTGATATTTCGGATTTGATACTAAAATGCTTCCTATTGATGGAAGCATTTTTATTTAAGAGTCTCCTTAATGAGCATTGGTTGGGCATTAAGCTTTTTTGCCATTTCCAGACACGCCTTATAAGCCCGGTCATTATATCCTCTTTTTAAAACTCCTCTGATAAGAAGGTTCTTGGGAGTATCTAAAGGCGATACATACTCAACTGCTGAGATATCGTAGCCAAAGGCCTCTAAAATCATGCATCTCAGGCCATCTGTAAGTACATCTGCCAATCTTGCTTTAAAAACGCCATGCTTAATTATTTCGGAAAAAGGCTCATAAGAGTACTGATTCAAAAGCTCGCTATGACAACATGGCACAGCTACGATGCCTCTAGCCCTATTTCGTATTCCATAGGCAAGGGCATAGTCAGTTGCAACATCACAAGCATGAAGAGAAATTACTAAATCAGGCTGCAGGCGCTTTCCGTTATCATCCTCATATAATAAAGTGCGGATATCCCCATTTATAAAAGTCATATTGCGGTATCCCAGGGATTGGGCTATTCTACGGGATGACTCAACAACTCCCTCGGATATATCTATGCCTAAAAAGCGGCAGTTAATTTTAAGAACCTCTCTTAGATAGTAGTTCAGGACAAAAGAAAGATAGGATTTGCCACAGGCACAATCAACTATTCTTAGCTCATTTTTGTCCTTGGCCAAGTCCTTTAGCATGGGCTCAATAAGCTCAACAAAGTGATCTATCTGATTATACTTGCGAATCATATCGTTCTTGATTTTTCCATTGTCAGCCATGATGCCTATGGCCTTAAGCAATTTATCAGCTTTTCCGGGTCTTATCAGATAATCACGGTTAGAGACAGTCCCCGTATTTGAATGACCTTTTATAATGCTCTCCTTCTCCTCCTCCAGAGCTTTGGTCTTCATTGTGACATTCTTATCGGCAGCCTCGATAATTAACATCTCGCCACGGGTTTTGTAATTAAGAACTACACGATCATAGGAATCAGCAAATTTTGAAATAATATCCGGCAATTCCTGGATCATGGCAGTTATTTTTCTGCCCTCAAAGCTAATAATTAAACTCTCCCGGTCTAATGTGCAATTAAAAGGAAAGCTTACAACGCCTGATTTAAAATCACCCGTAAGACTTTCAAAATAATCCTTTTCTTCTGCTAATCTAAAGGCAACGCCTTGAAGCATCATATTCAATTTTGCAATGGTCTGTTTGTTCACAGCAAATCCTCCATAAAACACAAAAACACAAGGGGACGGTTCTTCTGTGTTCCTAAAAACACAAGAGGACAGTCCTTCTGTGTTCCTTAGAATAATTCAATTTCATCATCTCTTAGCTCTCTAAACTCTCCCGGGGCTAACCGTTCATCTAGCCAAAGGTTCCCCATTCTAAGCCGTTTAAGCTCTAAGACTGTAGCTCCGACAGCCTTGAACATCCTTTTAACCTGATGGAACTTGCCTTCATATATCTCAACCCGTGCAATTACCGGGTTATTCGTCGAAATATAATCCAGAGTCGCAGGTAAGGTTACATAACCCTCTCCTATATCTACACCTTTTTCAAAGGCTTTAATGGCCTCATCCCCGGGGAAATTATCCAGAACTGCCTCATAAAGCTTCTTTACCTTCTTTTTGGGTGAAAGAAGGTTATGAGCAAAAACTCCATCGTTTGTAATTATCAACAGACCCTCAGTATTTCTATCCAGTCGTCCTACAGGGAAAACATTCCGAAGCTTTATATCAGTGGGAAACAGATCCAGCACCGTTTCCAGGCTTTCATCCTCGGTGGCTGTAATAAGGCCCTTTGGCTTGTTCAGCATATAATAGACAAACTTCCGGTATGCGATTTGTTCTCCATCAATCTCCACTATATCAAGCTCTGTATTTACATGGGTTCCGGGATTCTTAACCTGAGCATTGTTAACCTTAACTCTGCCCTTTTTAATAATATCCTTGATCTCACTCCGGGTAGCTATGCCCTGATCCCGTAAATACTTATCCAAACGCAATTTGGCCATTAAATCCTCCTAAAAGCCCGGCAAGACAGGAAGCTAGTCGAGGCTTAAGACACGAAACCGTCAGCTATTTTGTATTAAGACACGGAACCGTCCCCTATCTTATAAAAATCGTTTTCGATAAGAAGCCTGGCGCGATTAGATGTTCTTTCATCTGCCTTTAGTGACTCAGCCAGGAAATCAGGGTTATTCATAAGGAATTCCTTCATTGAGCTTTCTGGGTCATTAATATACCGTATTACAAGGTCTAGCTGTGCATCATCGATATATCGGTTATCCCTTGCACTTTCAAATACCTTTGAATTAATTTCAACAAGTGCATGGGATTCTATCCCCAGCCTCTTCAGAACCTCCTTGCCCCCTTGAAGTCTGTCTACTACTACAAGGCTCCATTTAATCGAACCATTTATAGCATTTATTGCAGGAGCCCATGCTCTGTCATAGCTGGAGGCTGTAGTTATGAGGTCAGCAATGTGAAGAACTGCAGCCCCGTTCAAATCTTTAGAATACTCCGACTCACCATTATGGTAAACAACAGCGGTATTATCCTTAAAAAGAGTAATGTGGGGCTTTTCTAACAATTCTGCAACCATAAATGAGAAAAACCAATCCCGTCTTTCTCCACCTGATATATATCTGATCTCATTAGTGTCGATATGCTCTTTTATATATGCAACAAGGGTATCAATGGTATCCCTAAATATATTGTTTTCAAGATAGTTATCCTTTGTTAACCTGTAAATTTCTTCTGAACAGGACAACTTATCCTCCTTAAGCGCATCTATAGCCTTTAGAAGCTTATTAGCCTTTTCTTCACTGCCATATAGAAAATGGGTGTTTATATAATAGGGTCCTATCCGGCCTGAGGTGTACCAAAAGGGCTTGTTCTCGGGGCATACCCTAATGGCTTTAGTATTAAATAAATACCCTAATAATTCCTGATTCATAGTTTTTCCCTCCGTATATTACACTATAAGTCCGCCTATCAGTTCGGTAACTGAGCTGACATTATTCTCCTGCATATAAGCTTTGATGCCCTCAACTGTATTAACCCATGCCATTGGATCAACAAATCCAGCTGTGCCCACCATAACTGCAGAGGCTCCGGCCAGCAGAAACTCCACCGCATCGGTTCCATTCGAAATTCCACCCATTCCTATAACAGGTATGCTTACAGCTTTTGATACTTCATAAACCATGCGAAGGGCGACAGGTTTTACAGCGGGGCCCGACAGGCCACCTGTAACATTGCCAAGTACAGGCCTTCTGGTTTTTGCATCAATTGCCATGCCTAGCAGCGTATTAATTAATGAAACAGAATCCGCTCCAGCAGCCTCTGCTGCCTTTGCCATTTCTGCAATATCAGTAACATTGGGGGTGAGCTTTACAATGAGGGGTTTTTTAGCTAGTTTTTTCACCCTCGAAACAACAGTATTTATTCCCTGTGCAGAGGTTCCAAATACCATACAACCCTCTTTTACATTGGGGCAGGACAGATTGAGCTCGATTGCATCAATATCAGAATCAGAAAGCATTTCAACTATTCTCTCATAATCCTCTAAGGAGTTTCCTGATGCATTTGCTATTATGGCAGTATCAAATTTCCTTAAAAAAGGGATTTCCTTTTCTATGAATGTTTCTATTCCTGGGTTCTGCAGCCCTACACTATTTAATATGCCCATAGGAGTTTCTGCTATCCGTGGCGGCGGATTACCCTTTCTAGGCTTCAGGGTTAAACCCTTTACCGATATTCCACCAAGAGCATTCAAATCAAAATATCTGCTGTATTCCCTGCCAAATCCGAAGGTGCCGGATGCCGCAATAACAGGATTTTTTAACTCCAGCCCTGCTATATTTACTTTCAAGTTAATATCATTATTCATACTTGCTTCTCCAAAATAATATAAATTGTTAATCGAAAATTATATCATTACCATCAAACACGGGCCCTCTTTTGCAGACCTGAACATAGTCCCAGTCTTCATCCTTCTTTTCCTTGCAGACACATGTTAAACAGGCACCTATGCCACATCCCATACGCTGCTCTAGAGATACCTGGCAAGGGATATCATAGTCCTTTAATATCCCCACTCCCACCTTCATCATTATGGTAGGCCCGCAAAAGAACACCATATCAGGGGGATCCTTTTCTATCTCTTCCTTCAGAGCATCAGTCACAAAGCATTTTCTTCCTATGGATCCATCGTCAGTTGTGATAATCAGTTCATCACAGCTATTTTTAAAGCTGTCCTCCAATATCACACGGTCCTTTGATCTGAAGCCTAATATGGCTCTTTTGTGCTCTGCAGGATGGTCCTTAAGCAGTTGTAGTAGTGGAAAGATGCCGATTCCTCCACCTACAACAATTATTTTTTTATGCTTCGGATATAATGAGAAGCCCTGCCCTAAGGGGCCCATAACATCAATGGTATTACCTTCTGCAAATTCTGAAAGAAGTTTAGTTCCCTTGCCCCTTATTTGAAAGGCAATGTCAACAGTTCCTTCTTCTTTATCGACCGAACAAATACTAAAGGGCCTGCGTAAAAAAGCGGTAGTTTCCTCACCACATTTTATATGAACAATTTGTCCGGCTCTGGCTTTTTTTGCTATGGTCTCTGATTTTATAGTAAAGACATAGGTATCATCATTAAGCCTGTCAGCCTTTACTATTTCATAGATTGTGTCCATCAAAACCTCCTGCTACCTTCACTCTGACTTTTTTAGATTTTCAATTATTTGATCAAGCTCTTCATTACTTATTTTAATAAAGCTCACAACATTATGAACACTGAGTTCACGCATTGCTTCTTTAACTATTTCGTCGTCTGGAGTGGTGTCTTCAAAGTTCTGCTCCCTATACTTTTGAATAAGCGGCATTATAATATGGCCTTTTCCATAGTCAAACACATCTTTAATGGTGGTGGTTTCTGTATAAAGAAAGGGAACCTTACTAGTCTTTAACTCCAAAGATGCTTCACAGGTAATATTCCTGCTGCTGTTTCCAACAAGAATTTTATACTCTCCCGGCTCCACATGCCAATCATTGACATCAACATTATAGTATGCAAAGCTGTAATAATCCAATTCAAAGCTGGTAACTCTTTCTTCTCCCGGCATAAGGTATACCTTCTCAAAGCCCTTTAGCTCTTTTAAAGGTCGTATTCTCAACAATTCATCAAAGGGTGATATATAAAGCTGAACAACCTCAGCACCTACAGTATTACCAATGTTCTTAACCTTGACACTTACATTTACGGTGCCTTTACCATCAAATAGACTGTCTGAAACCTTAATATCCCCGATGCTGAACTTTGTATAGGACAAGCCATGACCAAATGGATACATTACCCCCATTCTCTTGCTGTCATAGTAACGATACCCCACAAATACTCCCTCGCTATAGTATACCTTCTTACCGTCCCCGGGGAAATTCAGATAGCAGGGAGTGTCTTCAAGTCTGTAAGGCATGGATTCTGCAAGCTTTCCACTTGGATTAACATCACCAAACAGTATGTCCACAGCTGCTCCTCCAACAGCCTGACCACCTAAGTACATATCCAGTATTGCTACAACCTGGTCCTTCCAAGGCATGGTTACGGGACTACCCTTATGAAGCACCACAACCGTATTTGGCTGAACTGCTGCAACAGCTTCTATCAGCTCGTTTTGACAATCAGGCATATCCATGTGATCCCTGTCATAGCTTTCTGCTTCAAAGCTATCTGGAAGCCCAACAAATAGAACAGCAGCCTCAGAAGCTTTCGCTGCTTCAACAGCATCCTTTAACAAAGCCTCATTACGGGTTACTCCGTCATCCTCTATTCCCGCTTTATATATGATGGATAGATCAGCATTATTGGCCACTAAATCCCCCACGGCCTCTACAGCGGATGTTACTTTAAATGCATCCACATGGCTTGAGCCGCCTCCCTGATATCTTGGTTTCTTAGCAAATGGCCCTATAAAAGCAATATTCCCACTCTTTTTTAATGGAAGTATTTCGTTATTATTCTTTAGAAGAATAGCACATTCACCGGCCACCCTTCGACTGAATGAATGGTGCAATTCTTTGTCATAGTTCTTTATTTCAGGCAGTTCATTAAGCCCGAGCTCAATCCATTCAAGGAGCTTTCTGACTGTATTATTAAGAATTTCAATGTCAAGCTCACCATTTTTTACGGCTTCAACTATCTTTCTGTCGTTATATCCTGAACTAGAGGGCATTTCAAGCTCTAATCCGGCTTTTATGGCTTTTACTCTATCGTTCATTGCTCCCCAGTCGGTCATAATTATGCCTTCATATCCCCATTCATTACGGGGAATATCAGTCAACAGCTTTTTGTTCTCACTACAGTATGTTCCGTTGAGCTTATTGTACGCACACATTAGTGTCCATGGATTTGATTTCTTGATTGTTATTTCAAAGGCCTTAAGATATATCTCTCTTAATGTCCGCTCATCCACAATGGCATCAACACTCATGCGTTTGTATTCCTGATTATTGGCAGCATAATGTTTAACGCTGACGCCAACATTTTTACTTTGAACGCCCTTTACATAGCTAGCAGAAAGCTCACCTGCCAGATAGGGATCTTCGGATAAATATTCAAAATTACGGCCACATAAAGGGCTTCTTTTAATGTTTATAGCTGGACCAAGCAAGGTGTGTATGTTCTCGGCTCTTGCTTCTTCCCCAAGATACTCTCCTACTTTTTGCATGAGCGAACGGTCAAAGCTGCATGCAAGGGCAGAGCCAGCAGGATAGCATACTGCCTTTACACTCCTGTGTTCATCGGGATGGAACTCTGAGTCAACTTGTTTTCTTAATCCATGGGGGCCATCACTGACCATGACAGCAGGTATTCCAAGCCTTTCTACGCTCTTGGTGTGCCAGAAATCGGCACCGGAACATAACCCTGCCTTTTCTTCAAGGGTAAGATTTTCAATTAAATAATCAATATCAAGCTTCATATGGTACCTCCTGGGTAGTATAGTGGTGCGATACAGGGAACTATCCCTTGTATCCCTGTCTCATCTAAATATTGATATCAGTGCCTCTATATTCTTATCTTCTACATCAACAAAGACCTCTTTGTCTAAAATCTCGCTTAAAAAATGAGCATCGGAGGACTTTATAAATTCATATTCTTTTAATTCTTCATGCTCCTGAAGGAATAATTCAAGATTGCAGTTTTTAGAGCATTCGAGATATTTAAAACCATATTCTTCCGGAATTGCGCCCAAAGTATTCAACATACTATAGGATTGACGGTTAACATGGGCAGGTAGAACAACCCCTCCAAGTTCCCTTACAATACTTATAGCAGTATGGACATCCAGCCTGCTGGCTCCTGAAAGCATCTTGTTCTCTCTGCCAATCTCATTATCATAAGAATCCATGAGTATTTGAGAGCCAAAAATATCTTCACGGTTATCAAGTGGGATCAAATATTCGTATACATAATTATGAAACCTGAGGGTTTTCTCAATAGTAGGGAAAAGACAGGCCAGATGAATTTCCTCAGCCGTACACAGTTCCATACCTGGCACCACTAAAAGGCCTTCACGGCTCCCAACCTGCA
Organism: Clostridiaceae bacterium; assembly: GCA_012523705.1. Taxonomy (GTDB): domain Bacteria; phylum Bacillota; class Clostridia; order DSM-8532; family DSM-8532; genus DTU059. Next base: position 6,353 of record JAAYTU010000082.1, on the reverse strand, counting down.
TAACGGCTTCTACATTCGATGCTGAATTATGGTCTGTTATAGCAATAGCATCCAACCCTTTTATTAAAGCCATATGCACGATATTGTTCGGTGTCATATCCTCCTCAGCACATGGCGATAGGCAAGAGTGAATATGTAAATCAACCCAAATTCTCATTGTAATTCCCTTATACTATCAGTAATTTCATAGCAAAGCTTAGCGGCAGAAATTGAACTTGATAGTATAGCAACACCTTTTTCCTTTGCCCTGATTAAAGTTTGCTCCTCTACTTCGATTTCTTCAGGAATTATTACACATGCACAATCAGTGAGAGATGCCACCGCAATAACATTGAGGTTTGTGTGAACTGTAATCCATACATCTCCTTGATTTATTTTAGCCATGGCGTGACTTAATAAATCGCATGTATATACTCCTGTAACCTCTTTTTCCAAGGGGGCGGGATCTTCTGTCAATATTTTATATCCAAGCTTTTGAGATAATTCAAGTACCTTCATATGCTTAACACCTATACTATTCTATCTGATGTAGTTGATTGGCTATAATATTCAGTCGCTCTTTGAGCTTAAATATGCAATCGGTTTCCTTTGCTATACCCCTGACAATATCCTCTGCCAAAGCTCTGCAGCTTGGAGCACCGCAGGCACCACAATCAAGGTCATACAAACCATTGGTAATCTCATCGATCTTTCGCATCTTTTCCAGAGCCTTCTCCATATCGTCATCAAGCTTCAATATGGGACTATATTCCACTGTAGATTTCCAAACATACTCATCAATATTATCAGCTTTATCAACGCTATTACTATGAGCTGCATTTACTGCTATTTGCTCTATTTCATTCTTCAGGTTTTCTTTTGCAATAAACGGATTTTCAACAGTCAAAGGACCTCCCAGACAACCTTCGGGGCAAGCAAGAGCCTCAATAAAGTCAATATCATCCAAGCCACCTTGAACCGCCTGTTCTAAAATATCACTTACATTATCGATACCATGAACAGCTATGCGTCTGCCTTCATTAATAGCCGAGCTTTCCCCACCCGTTCCTGCCCAGGAAACTCCGATTGCACTAGACAGGGAGAATGGTGCTGAGGTTATCTTATCTTCCTTTTTCATGATTTCACGTAAAATTAAATAAATATCCTTTATAGCTATGACGGCATCGACATTAGATTTTTGACTTTCATAAGGGGCCTTTACACTGGTAACCTTAGCAGCACAAGGAGAAATAAAGAAAACTCCCATATCTTCATATGGTATCCCGAACTTCTCATGCACCTCTTGTCTGGAAAGTGCTGCTGCGATTTCCATAGGTGATTCAATCTTAAGAAGGTTCTCAATCAAATTAGGAAAACGAATCTGAATGAATCTTACAACAGCAGGGCATGCAGAAGAAATAACGGGCTTCTTTATGTCTTTATTCTTCATATACTTGTCCGATAAATTTGTTACAATCTCAGCTGCTCTGGCCACCTCAAAGACATAGTCAAAGCCCAATTGTTTTAAGGCAAGAACTATCCGCTCCCTGGAAAACTCCGGCCCATATTGTCCATATAAAGCCGGCGCAGGAAGAGCAATTTTATACTTATAATTTTTAATAGTATCTAAAGAATCTGTAACTGCTTTTTTAGCATGATAAGGACAAATCCGGATGCAAACACCGCAATCAATGCACCGTTCCTTAATTATGACAGCTTTTCTGTTGCGCACCCTTATTGCTTCTGTCGGACAATATTTTATACAATTAGTACAGCCCTTACACATATTAGTGTTAAGCGTAACTGAATGGAAATAATCTTTATTCATCAAAAGGTCCCTTCACAATATATTCAACCTAAAGCCATATAATATCTGTTCTGTATTGCTTGTCCACCGGCTAATACCCGATCTGTCAGAATAACCTGAACCAGCTCAACTGAATTCGCTCATCTGAATCAGCAAATTGTCTGTCAAACTCCGGTCTGGGGTTTAAAAAAGACCGTAATATTAACCGTGGTACCTTTATCAATTTCTGTGTCAATCTTCAATTGATCAGCATGCTTTTTAATATTTGAAAGACCCATTCCCGCACCAAATCCCATTTCTCGGATACTATCGGGTGCTGTCGAATACCCTTCCTGCATTGCTAATTCCAAATCGGCAATACCGGGGCCCTGGTCTGAAATTCGTATATATATTTTGTCAGTATCAATTTCTACCAAGGCCTGACCCCCATTGCCATGTATAACTGCATTTATTTCAGCCTCATACATTGCAATGGATGTACGTTTAACAATATCCGGGGATACTCCCAGTTGGGACAAAATCTTACGAACATTGCTGGAGGCTTCGCCTGCTACTGTAAAGTCATTGGCTGGAATGTCATATTGCCTTACTACTACCCCGCCCATAGGCTATTCACCACGCCCGTGTATTCCATTTTCGTAAAGCAGTCCACTTGCTACAAACATTGGGTAATCAGTGGTCAGAAGAACTATACTCTTATCATCTGCCATTTCTATCATAGCCTCGGTAGGCTTCTTGCCCCTGACAAACACGACAGCTCTAATGTCCATCATTTCAGCGGTTCTAATAACCTGAGGATTTACAAGACCTGTGAGCAATAATGCATTCGACTTTGAAAATGCCATTACATCACTCATTAAATCAGCACTACAGGCAGAAACAACCTCTATTCCCTCTACACTGTTATTTGTGCAAACACTAGCTTTTATTAATTGTGCCACCTCTGATATTTTCATAAGACTCCTCTCAAAAAGAACTCATTTTTTGATACTACTTTTAAGCCTTACTCCTAAATGCTCTGTTCTCATTCAATTATAACAAAAAGGAGAAATTCCGCAATAAGAAACCCGGCTCCCGGGCATAAGAGACATATTGCGGCGGAAAATTCGTTTGAATCCAGGAATGCGTTAGCACCCGGACATAAGAGACACCTTGCGGCAGAAAATTCATTTAAAGCCTGGAATGTGCCAATCCCTCAGCTTGTGCATCTTTTTGATTCGGTCTAAAAATCATCAAATATTGATAATTAATAATAATACTGTAATAATATATCTGTGTAAGTCTTGAAGATACAAGCTTGGTATTATTATTTTACTTCTAAATCATTGCGAAATATATCAGTTTATAATATAATGTTGTTAATTTGCGATAAAAAATTTAATTATATAAACATTATGAACGGAGGCTAGAAAATATGTCAAAATTAGTAGGTAACGCAATTTTTGGTCAGTCTGGAGGACCTACATCTGTTATCAATGCAAGTGCTGCAGGAGTAATAACAGAGGCTCTTAAAACTGACTGCATCCCCAGAGTCTTTGGAGCTGCAAACGGTATACGTGGTATATTAGAAGAAAAGTTTTATGATATGTCAAAGGAAGACCCCAGAGAACTTGAGCTTTTAAAAACAACTCCATCCTCTGCCCTTGGTTCAGTAAGATACAAGCTGGCAGATCCTGATGAAGACGATACCGATTATAAGAGAATTTTAGAAGTTTTCAAAAAGTATGACATCCGCTATTTCTTCTATAATGGTGGAAACGACTCAATGGACACCTGTAATAAGGTTAGTAAGTTTATGCAGAAGGTTGGCTATGACTGCAGAGTTATGGGCGTTCCAAAGACTATAGACAATGACCTTGATAAAACTGACCACTGCCCGGGCTATGCAAGTGCTGCAAAATATGTGGCTACTGCAACTATGGAAGTTTATCACGACGCAATGGTTTACGACACACCAATGGTATGTGTACTTGAGGTAATGGGAAGAAACGCAGGCTGGCTCACAGCTGCTACCGCTTTAGCTGCTTACAAGGGCACCGGACCTCATCTTATCTACCTTCCTGAATTAGCATTTGATATGGATAAGTTTATCGCTGATTGTAAGAAAGCATATAAGGAAAACAACGGAAAGCTTATTGTTGCAGTATCTGAGGGAGTAAAGGACAAAGACGGAAAATACATTTCTGAATATGGTTCTGATTTGGCTAAAACAAAGGATTCCTTTGGACATGCTCAATTAGGTGGTACTGCTCAGGTATTGGCAAATGTATTAAAGGATGAATTAAACTGCAAGACCCGTGCAATTGAATTCTCCTTGCTGCAAAGATGTGCTGCTCACTGCGCTTCCAAGACTGACGTTGAAGAAGCTTTCACAGCTGGACAAAAGGCTGTTCAATTTGCAGTTGAGGGTACTACAGATCACATGGTTGCATACGAAAGATCCGAGAAGGATGGCAAGTATTTCTGCAATTATATCCTTGTTAACCTCGCTGACGTTGCAAACACTGAAAAAGAGGTTCCTAGAGAGTGGATTAATGCTGAAGGCACAGGCCTCAACCAGCACTTTATTGACTACGCTCTTCCACTAATAGAGGGAGAATCCAGTCCTCCAATCGAGGAAGGACTGCCAAGATTTGCAAAACTTAAGAAGGTTTTAGCAACAGAATAATAAGGTTCTATAATAAATAACAATTACAATAAAGGCCTGTTCTAAAAGAACAGGCCTTTTTATATGCAGTTCTGCGTTAAATGTTGAGGTAGAATCAAGTAAATTGAAGTAGTTTCTGGCAGATGGTCGTTTAGATTGTCTGCCTGTTCCATTTAGTAGGTCGATATTAAGCCCATGCATGGTGTGATTAGTACCCTTGTGTGATTTAACACAGAAGGACCGTCCCCTTGTGAGGCCTTGTGTGATTTAGTGCCGGATTGCTCTTCCGTTTTCTATATCGTTTATTCTGTTTCTTGCGTATGAAGCCATTTCCGAATGAGGTGCAAGGTCAATTACAGCTTCAAAACACCTTAAAGCCTCTTTATCTGCCTCTTCCTTTGATGGGTATTCAGACAATGCTATTGCTTTGCCGCCATAATAATATACATTGACAGCATTTACATTACTGGGCAACTCATCAGATTCTTCAATTATTCTGATGGCCATTATGTACTCGTTGGCTGCATTTATGTATCCTTCAAGAGATTGATTTGCGTTAGAACGATATATTTCCCGGCCTGCCTCATAAAACTGAGATATTGACTTAGGTTTACATTCGGCCTCTAGAGCAATTATTTCCTCTGCTATGGCATCTGGTTTGCTCAGCCCGGCAAGGTCCTTTTCTATTTTCACTATTACATCCTTATATTTCCCATCATCAGCAAGCTTCTGAAGATCCTTCAATATGCCGCTCCAATATGAGTATTGTTCAATCTCGTCCCTGAGCTTCTTTTCAGTCTCATTTGCCTGGACCAGGGCTTCATTTGCATCATTCAGCCTGTCGGTTAATTCTGTATTCTCCTTTTCCAGCCTCGCAATCTGTGGAGATAAGTCCGGGTTTCCGCTGAATATACCTCCCAGGTCGATATTTATTGGAGTACCGGGTATTATTAACCATAAGATACACATCAGAATTATACCGATTATTATACCCTGTATGTTTTTAGTGAAAAAATTCTTCCCCTGATTCTGCTGCAGGTTTTCTCTTATCCAGGAAGTAGCGGCTGAGGGGGCCTTTCTTTTTTTTGGCTTTTTCGCAACTCCATCATTGCTTGAGTCGTCCTCACCGTCTAAACGTGCCAGATATTTTGATGCCCGGATACCATTATTGTCTTTCTTCATAACCTTTCTGAACATCCTTCGGGCATTGTTCTCATCGTTCAGGCTCAAATAGCATATTCCCATAAGGTTCATTGCTTCATAAAAATCTGGATAAAGTGAAATGGCCTTTTTTAATGCAATAATGGCTATGTCTTCATTTTTACTTTGTAAATCATCCAGGGCCTTATTGTAAAGCTCCATAGCATGCTTCATATCATCGGGGATACTGCCAATTCTTTCTTCAACGCTTTCTAAATCAATCAGCTCATAATTTGATAATTCCTCGTTAACGTTAAAATTAAGCATAGTTCCCCTCCGTAACCAATATAATACAATTAATTGCAAGCATTGCTATAATTTAATCAGACCTTAATTATATACTACAAGTAACAGTTAAATATTTCAAGCTATTAAAGCATTCTAAATGCAAAATTAATCGAATATTAATTAACCACAGCAATTCTTGTATTTTTTTCCGCTACCACATGGGCAAGGATCATTACGGCCAACCTTTACCGAATCACGCTTTATGGGCTTTTTAACCCCATCTTCGCCGTGGGATGCCCTGGTAGGTTTAGCGACCTGCTCCCGTTCTACAACCACATTCTGCTTCCTTACATGAAGAAGCATTTTCACGGTGTCCTGCTGAATGCTGGTAATCATATCTTCAAACATATCAAAGCTTTCGCGTTTATACTCTACTACCGGATCATGCTGACCATAGGCCCGTAAGCCCACTCCGTACTTGAGCTGTTCCAT
>JAAYTU010000081.1 GCA_012523705.1 Clostridiaceae bacterium | reverse complement strand
TTTGCTTTGCCTGTGGCAAACAGGCATTATCTGATTACCGAATCTCAGCAGAAGAATAGCTTGAATACTATGCCGAAATCAGTTATCCACGGAAACTGGATAATAGTATCGGCAATTACAATTCTTATTGGGATTCTATCTGTTGGGCACTTCCTCTTGAGAGGCTTACAATATTTACGCAAAGCCTTTGATTATTCAGTTAATTTTATCTGGAATATAATCGAGGAAATAAGCAGTTTTTTCCAAGGTATTGAAGGTTCCATTGAACCTCCTCTTGATGAGTCTTCTTATCTTATAGAAGAAAACCCTGTTGCAGGAATTATTTCCGATATTATATTAGCAACATTTCTTATTTTTGTGGTGTATCGAATTATTCGGTACTTTATCAAAAATGGTAAAGAGTTAATAAAGAATTTTATAGCCTTCTTTTCGCGTGTTTTCAATCGCTTTCAAAAATGGGGTGACATCGAGAAAAGCTATACTGATAAGCAGGAATTCTTAATACATGCAGAGAAAAATAAGCCTTCATTTAAACGGAGACGAGAAAAACAAAAACAGTGGAAGGATATGAAGGATAATTCAAGCAGAACCAGATTCCTATACACTAGATTTGTATTAAGTAATATTAAAAACGGGTATAAATTCAGGATTTCTGATACTCCATCCGAGACTGTCCAAAGAATTACCAAAGAGTTTGATGGGCAGGAAAACCATGAGTTGATTGGCCAGGCATACAATAATGTGCGTTATGGCATAAAGGAACTTCCTGATGATATTGTTGGAAAGCTAAAGGACAAGTATCTGTAACACATCTTATATGTGATATGTCTAACTTCTTATTAAACTATTCTTTAGGTTCATGTAATATTTCAGCTTAAATCAGTAGTATATAGATGAGGCAGAAAGGTGGTGTATTAATATTGCACGACAGTGAAATTATTGACTTGTTTTTTGAGCGCTCAGACCAGGCAATAGTTGAATTATCAAAAAAATACGGAGCTCTATGCAGAAAGGTCTCCCAAAATATACTTAACAACGTTCTTGACGCAGAAGAATGCGTAAACGACGCATTCTTAGGAGCTTGGAATACTATACCACCCCAAAGGCCAAACCCTTTGAGGACATATATTTGCCGCATTGTACGCAACCTTTCAATCAAAAAATATCATGCAAATACATCAATGAAGAGAAACAGTTTTTATGATGTTGCACTGGATGAGTTGGAAGAGTGCCTCCCTTCCCCGGTGAATGTGGAAAAGGAATTAGCAGCAAAGGAATTAACAGATCTGTTAGATAGCTTTTTGGATACCTTAGATAAGGGAAACCGTATACTGTTCATGCGTAGATACTGGTACTCCGATTCAATTTCAGACATTGCATCGGGGCTACAAATTAGCAAAAATAGTGTAACTGTTCGACTTTTCCGTATCAGGGAAAAACTTAAAAAATATTTAAGAGAGGAAGGTTTTGAATTATGAAACGTGAAGAAATATCTGAAGCAGTTGGCAATATAAGCCCGCGACATGTACAGGAAGCATATAGCAATTGGCCGCGAATAAATTCTTATAAGCACAGGAAGTTTTCTATAAAGAGAATGATTGCACTGGTTGCAACCCTTGTGCTTTGTTTTGCCATCGCAATACCAGTTTTAGCCGCAGCAGATGTAGATTTAGCTTATGACATTCTGTATGCAGTTTCTCCACAAACTGCACAGGGCCTTAAGCCTGTAAGAATGGCCTGTGAAGATAACGGCATCAGGATGGAGGTGATTGCTGCTGATTTTAGAGATAATAAAGCTCAAATATTGATCAGTATGCAGGACCTGGCTGGTGATAGAATTGATGAGACAACTGATCTCTTTGACAGCTACACCATCAACCAGCCTTTCCCTGGTAATGCAACCTGCGAACTTGTAGGTTTTAATGATGAAACAACAACCTCTGAATTTATGATCCATATTACTAATGCCGAGGACAAAGATATTGTTGGTAAGAAGATCACATTTAAAATCGATAAATTTCTTAGCGACAAGAAGGAATTCCATGATGTACTCCCTCTGATTAATTTAAGTGATGTTCCATTATCCCCACAGACTCAGACCAATGTAAGAATCAGGGGACTATCTAACGAAGCAGAAGCCCTTAAGGAGGATCCCTTTTTGGTGCCGGATCCTGAAAAATCATTTTCACCTGTTAATGGTGTAACAATAACAGCTACAGGCTTTATTAACCAAAGGCTTCACATTCAGGCATATTATGAGAACATTCTTAAAACAGACAATCACGGTTATTTAGAATTAATGGATGCAGAGGGTAACATGATCAGATGCCTGGGTTCCATGTCCTTCTGGGATTCTGAGAAAAAGGGAAGCTACGAAGAGTATATTTTCGATGTTTCCCCCGATGAAATCAGCGAATATAAGGCATACGGCAATTTCTGGACCTGCGATACACTAGTGACCGGAGATTGGCAGGTGACATTTCCAATTGATATGCAGCTAAGTTTTGATTATTAAAATATGCTGAAAAACATATAAACGACTGTTTGACTAGCAGAACAGAATAAACAAAGATGCATCTTAATAGAAAAGATGCATCTTTGTATCGTACTCACATTCTTAACTTGAATGTCTTTGGGGCAACCTTATATACCAATATACAGGCTACTATGCAGTAGATTAATGAAAACAGGATTGTCATTGCTCCAAAGAGCATTGTCGGAATTTCAAGATACATGATATAGAAACAAGCAAAATAAACTACAAGGTTTATAATCTGTAAAGTGCCGCTCTTCATTTCGGTATCTCTGTTATAAGGCTGAAGTAAATAATACATAGTCAAATAGTGCACCGAGAAAAATATGCTCATTGCAGGTATGCTAGTAAGCAATACCAGATAATTCATGTAATTATCAGTTCCCCCGCTTAAAAAGAGCAGTAATGATAAACCAATTCCTAATACTGATGCCGGTAGAAGATTGATCTTAATTATTTCTCGTAAGCGAATACTAAAAAGCTTCAGCACAAATTTAGGTTGCTTATAAAAAGAATAGGATAACAGGCTATGATCGCAATTCATAAACAAGGCCTGTGTATAATTGGGTCCACGGTTCATAGAATATACCCAAATTGTTAAGAGTGGAATGTAGTTCAATAATCCCTCGTTAATCTTTGCATGAGAATCGGGTGCAACCTGAAGCACCAGCACAGCAAGAAGTATCAGACCAATTAAAACAAAGGTAATTATTCTAGAAGGCTTCCATAATACTTTATGATGCCTTTTGACAAATAACTCATTCATGTATTCAAAGCCTTTGCGTTTGCTGGTAATACTGGTATCAGCAGATATTAGTTTTTTACTATATTCGTTCATGACTTTTCTGGTCAGATCCTTCTGGTATGCCTCAGGTTGCAGTATCTGCTTATAGTACTCCCTGTAGTAACCGAAAGTACAAATTTTTCGTAAAGATAAGGCTCCCGTTATTATAGGGATAAACATAAGATAAGCTGCTATGTTAAGGGGAATGTATGTATTAAGCAAAGGGAGGGCATATGCAACACCTAATAAAACAAAAACAATGACCCATTTTATTACCCCTGGTTTATTTTCATTTGTTGCATTTCTGGTCTTTTCATACTTAAATAAATCATATACCGCAACGGTCAGTTTCAAACCGGTTACAAACAAGGGCGTAATGAGGGATATCCATAGTGGCACTCCATAAGCCTTTCCGAAAAGAAGCCCGAATATTAAAAAACCTATTATCAGTTTAATGAGTGAATATCCATAGTTTACAAGCGCGTAGCGTTTTGCATTCATGCGCATTATAATAATTCCATAGTACTTATCTCTGGTTGGATCAAATAAAAAGGTGTTCATATAGGAACCTATTATACTTAGAAAAAATAGTATATGAACAAATATCTGCCCTGAAGAAACAATGTTTCCGCCAACTACATCAGTAATTAAGAATGTTGGTAAAAAAATCATTAAATAAAAATATAAAAACTTACCTAAAAAAGCAGAAATTATCTCAATGATTACCGAGACAATGTTTGCAAAGATTTTAAGCCCCCAAACCCCGTAAATCTTTTCAGGCAACAGCTTTTTAATGATGGGGATTTGCTTGAGAGAATAGAGAATCCCATTAACTCTGTAGGCATTCCGGAGTGAAAAGGATATTCTGAGAGTCTTATACATGAGCATCCTCCCTCAAGGCCGATAATATTTTATCCTTGAAGGCCTGACTGTTTAAATCCTGTTTATCAACTATCTCGAGAACACCATGGCTGAGAAGCACAATTACATCACACATATCCAGTGCCAGATCAAGAATATGGGTGGAAAAAATAGTGATTCTTTCAGCTTTCATTTGACGTAATACCTGCTTCATCTCTTCTGCAACAACAACATCAAGTGAAGTAAGGGGTTCGTCTAGGAGTAGGATATTAGGTTCAATTATAAGATTAATAAGCATTTGCATCTTATTCTTCATACCATGGGAATAATCCTTCATAAGCTTATCTCTGTCCTCAGTATCAATGCTTATGATGTTAAAATAGTCGTCGATTGATTTAGGATTCTTAATTGAGTCCTCATTTATATCAAGAAAAAACTTTAAGAATTCACGCCCTGTCAGGAATTCGGGAACTGTCGGAGTGGTAAGTACATAGCCGATGTCCTCAGCCTTTATTTCACGACGTTGCCCATCTGTCTCCAGAAGGAACTTACCCTTGTCGGCCGGTATGTCGCTATTAATGCAATTGAAGAATGTAGTTTTACCCGCCCCGTTCCTGCCGAGCAGACCGTAGATTTTACCTTCCTCAAAGGTAAAATTGATATCCTTCAATACTTTTTTGTCACCAAAGCTTTTTGAAAGGTTTTCGATTATAAATTTCATTATGTGCTCCTATTGAGATAATTACTATTGTTTTTATTAAGTGTATAATTTTCCTAATAAATATACCATAATCATAGAAATAAAAAAAGATAATTTAGGGCACAGTGTTAATTTTTAGATTTATTTGACTTTAGTAAAGCTCTAATGGTATAATCGTCTCAATTAAATAAAGTCCATCAAACCGTTGAAGTGGAGATAAAAATGTAATATGCGCTCAAAGAGAGTGGGGAAAGGTGGGAGCCCCATAGCAAGCAGTACATTAAATGGGCCACTGAGGGCACAGTCAAAGGATTATCTGATAATCTGAGTATTCTGCGACGTACCAGCTGCGTGAAAGCTGAGGAATATGGTAGTATTCCTTCCTGAGGCAGGTTTATCCTGTAAAGCAAGGTGGCACCACGGGTTTTAACGCTCGTCCTTGACATTATTTTGATGTCTGTTGGATGGGTGTTTTTGTTTATTTGGGATTTGTTGTGGAAAGGCGATGAAAAGTTTTATGGAAAAGAAACTATTAATGGGAAACGAGGCTATTGCTTTAGGTGCGATACGCGCCGGAGTCAGTGTTGTAACCGGATATCCGGGTACGCCATCGACTGAGGTTCTTGAAACGGTGGCAAAGCATAATGATGGCAGCATTTATGTTGAATGGTCAGTAAACGAGAAGGCGGCGCTTGAGGTAGCTGCCGGAGCGGCTTATGCCGGTGCAAGAGCTATGGTAACCATGAAGCAGGTTGGCCTGAACGTGGCATCT
>JAAYTU010000080.1 GCA_012523705.1 Clostridiaceae bacterium | reverse complement strand
TTATCTAAAATCATTTTGGCCAAATCTCTATTGTCGAAAAGATGTTTCAGTTTTAGCATGTTAACCTCTTTCTAGTAATCGTGATTAACTACCGTTTTTTATCTACAGCAGAATAACTATTATGTTCATTTTATTCGCCTAAGCAAGTTTAAAACCTCGTTTTCACTTGACAAATCATAGTCACCAATAACACCTGTTCTATGATACACAATTCCATCTTTTTCGTTTTGCTCTAAGTACTCAAAGAACTTTTGAATGCCTTCTTCTTTAATGCATCGAACAAATGCTCTCATTTTAATTTTATCTACGGCAAGCATATCCTTACCACAAGGAGAATCGTCACATTCCCAGCATCCGTTGATTCCTTTTGATGTACAGCAATTATACTGATAACACCCCTCTGGGGATAATCTTTTTCCACAATTGTTATCGGATTTACAATTGCAACTTCCATCTGTGCAGCAAAAGCTACATATTAATCCACAGTAAGCTATTGAATTATCATTCATTTTATTAACCTCACAAAATATAAATCGGCTGAATTCATAATGCCATACTGTCGGTTCTACTACTGTTATTCTGTATATATTATACAACAATATCTTCATTGCATGGCCATCTTTAATATCTAATCTTTCATCACAACTCTACTTATGTTATCAAATCTGTCCATTCTTAAATTATTGAACTAATATTCAAATACGTAATGAAAAAACCATCAGTAAAGGTGATGGCGTTTAAATTACACTCCCAGTTAAATCTGTGAAAACAAGTTTTGTGTGTAGTCCTTATTGTTCGCAGGCGTTAACTTCTGGTACTTTTCCTTAACTGAAGCAAAGTACTCTCCGATAGCCTGCCTTGGGATGATTCTATTGTAAGAGGCGTCAGCCGGAATTTCAGGGTAAGTCCAGTGATTTAAACCGGAATGCCCCGAGCTCCGTCTCATTTTTTCTTTTCCTTGGCGCGCTTGTCGTTGATGATATCCATATGTTCTACAGTTATAAAGCTAACTCCATTTTCTTTTGCCCAAGCGACGCAGCCTTTTAGAGCGGTATTAAGAAAAATGCGAGGAACTTTAACAAGTTTTGCACACGCCTCATCTGTAAACTTTATACTGGGGTCAACCCGATCTGCTGCATAACGCACAGAGTCTACCGAACCCTCACGAATTGGTAAAAGTTCGGGGTGGGGTCTTCTAAAACGAGTATACCAAAAATTCTTTGAATCGCGATATCCATAATCTACTGGCACCCGTGGAAAGTCTTTTGCTGTTACCCCTTTCACTATAGCATCATGGTATTTTTCTTTCATTAATATCTTATCTACACGCAATATGAAGTGAGCACCAAACTCACTGGTAATACCGTTAAAGTTGCGATATGGTGGCGGATAACCATCCAGTTTGCCAGGTTTGTCTTCTTGTGCTCCATCCAATTCGCTCATCCATGTGCACTCAAACACCTGATAGCTTTCAGCTACTACTTTGGGAAACACTTCATCATGGTGCTCTTTAGCCATAAGCCCATCTTCCAAAGTAAACCTGCAGTGTTTCATTTTCTCTTCAGGTGTATCCCCAGGCCAACCAAGTCTTACTGTTTCTTTAAAAGACTTTTTATCATCCGTAATAAAGTTGAGAGAGCATTTACCTCTTGCCAAAAGGTGTTGAGCAGTGTTAGATGAGTTTCGGCACAGCAACAGCATCGCATAATAATCCTTGCCTGCTACATAGTATGGCTGCACCAGCGAGTAGGGGCCAAGGCTTGTTGAGCCATCTTCCGCAAGTGTTCCCACAATTCTTCCCCAAAAACCAAAATCACAATTCACAAATATATTAATAAACCTTGTACTAATGCAAAAATATAAGCCGTATTGTCTCTGTATTAGATTTTTTTAAAAAGTTAAATAACATAGTACCACCCCTAACATAAAGTGTCGCAAAAATTTCAAGAGTCTGCTTAACCGTCCTTTACTATACTTGAGTATATTCGTAGTTAATCTCCAAGCTATCAGAAGACCACAAATCATCTTCTAAATCTTTATTTATGCCTGTCATTACAGGTAATATCGAATCGCCTGGTCCTCCATGTAAAAACAGGAAAATAGGATTATTAATATTTTTTCCCCGTATACAGATATACTGATTTATTCCACCAATCATTACTTCTTCTAAAGTAGAAATACTTTTATTATTTTGTTCTGCAATATTTGGAGTAGTTCCCTTGAATATACTGCTGATCCTTCCTACTATACTGTTTCTATTATTCACAGCTTACCTCCTGTAATTGGAATTTCACCGTTTCGCTAAAGGTTATCTAAAATTAATATTAGAAAACATAATTCTACCTCTTTATATCTACGAAACTATTATCCTATATACCACATTGACCCGCAGAAATACGAAAACTAATAAATATGCAATCCCAGATGCTATGAGAGCTACCATATTTTTGTATATGGTAGCTCGACTCTTTATCATTTCATTCCCAATATCGTCCAGAGTATCCTAGCAAATGGATGGTGAAGCTTTGGAAGATTCTGCCCCATAATGTTATACTGTCATTACACATCCTCTCATTTTTGTGCAAGGAAAGAGAGGAGTACCACTGCTTTTTATTATAGAATAAATTTCAAGGAGCTGACAAAATGGAATGGATTACACGATTAAATAATGCAATTAACTACATTGAAGAACACTTATGTGATACTGTGGATTATGATGAGATAGCAAAGCTTGCTTGTTGCTCCACATATCATTTTCAGCGAATGTTTGCATATATGGCAGATACAACTTTGTCAGAATATATTCGCCGCAGACGCATGTCCAAGGCAGCTGTTGATTTGCAAAGTGATTCTGAAAAGATTATAGACATCGCCTTAAGGTATGGATATGATTCTCCGACAGCATTTAATCGTGCATTTAAAAGCATTCATGGAGTTGCCCCATCTCAAATAAAAAAAGATGGCGTTTTAATCAAAACCTTTCCACCAATCAGCTTCAATATTACTATAAAAGGAGCAGAGCAAATGGAATACAGAATCGAAAACAAAGAGGCTTTTAGAATTATTGGAGTATGTGAACCTTTGCATCGTGAAATCGAAAAGAACTTTGAAGTAGTTCCACAGATGTGGCAAAACGCAGTAACAGATGGTACCATTCAAAGGCTTGCTGATATGATCAATGGTGAACCGATGGGTATGCTTGGTATTTGCATTTGCAACGAGGAGAATTGGAGATACTTCATTGCTGTTGCAAGTAGCCATGGAATAGACAGCACGCTACAAGAGTATATCGTTCCAGCTGCCACATGGGCAATATTTTCAGGTAGTGGTAGTGCTCAGTCTATACAAGAATTAGAAAAGCGTATTATGACCGAGTGGTTGCCAACCTCAGGATATGAGTATGGGAATGCCCCTGATGTCGAAGTCTATCTTAATCCTGACCCTAAAAACACAAAGTATGAGGTATGGATACCAGTTGAGAAAAAATAGGAGTCCTACTCACATGGCTATGTGGAACCCATTTTCTTGCAGATGATAAAAATACACACTCTATGTTCTCCAACTGTGCAGTCAAGCCAAGAAAGTAAGTATAAACCTTTAGTAAGAGCCACTCGTTTGAGTGGCTCTTACTCATGAGCAATGTATACTTGCATAGTGCTTATATCTACGGCATAACAATGTATGGTTCCATGTCATTAATTT
>JAAYTU010000079.1 GCA_012523705.1 Clostridiaceae bacterium | reverse complement strand
GTTTTGGCTTGCAATAGGTTTATGTGCCCTATATACAATAGTGTACTTTGTTGTCACTAACCTTATATTGAGTAAACGTCTTAATCTGGAATAGCCCCGTCTTACCTCAAGATATATAATATTAGAAAAGCTGGTATCATGCCATTAGCATTATACCAGCCTTTGTTATGCTTCTATTATTTATCATTCTCATGGCCTTAATTGTTTAAGATGCAGGGTCTATCTCCTTTTTTTTCTTTTTGACAGGAGGAATGCTTTTCTTCTGCTCTCCGAATATTAACTTCGGCTGTTCATTATTGAGTACAGCTCCCTTGGTAATAATACACTTCTCAACATTATCTGTAGATGGAATATCATACATAACATCAAGCATGATTTCCTCTATTATTGCACGAAGACCTCTTGCGCCAATTTTTCTTTCGAGAGCTTTGTCAGCAATAGCTTCAAGCGCCCCATCCTCAACCTCAAGCTGCACGCCGTCCATTTCGAACAACTTCTTATATTGCTTAACTAAGGCATTTCTAGGCTCAGTCAAGATTTGAATCAAAGCCTCTTTATCCAACTGGCCTAAGGATACAACCACAGGTAGCCTGCCTACAAATTCAGGAATTAAACCGTACTTTAGTAAGTCTTGAGGGCTCATTTGTGCGAAAAGCTCACCAACATCCTTCTTAATACGACTATTGATCTGAGCACCAAAGCCCATGGTTTTTTTGCCTATACGGCTCTCAATTATCTTTTCTAATCCATCAAAGGCTCCACCACAAATAAAAAGAATATTTGTTGTATCAATTTGAATAAACTCCTGGTGAGGATGCTTTCTTCCTCCTTGAGGAGGAACAGATGCCATGGTCCCCTCTAAAACCTTTAAAAGAGCCTGTTGAACGCCTTCGCCGCTTACATCGCGGGTTATGGATGGATTGTCTGATTTGCGGGAAATCTTGTCAACCTCATCTATATAGATAATGCCTCTCTCAGCTCGCTCTATATCATAGTCGGCAGCTTGAATAAGCTTCAGAAGTATGTTTTCAACATCCTCTCCAACATAGCCTGCCTCTGTCAATGATGTAGCATCAGCAATTGCAAAGGGTACATTCAATATCCTGGCCAGAGTCTGGGCCAAATAGGTTTTGCCACAACCTGTAGGTCCAATAAGCAGAATGTTGCTTTTCTGTAGCTCAATATCCAACCTTACTCCTTGGTTTCGGATACGCTTATAATGGTTATATACAGCCACAGACAATGTTCTTTTTGCCTTCTCCTGTCCAATTACATATTCATCCAGACTTTTCTTTATTTCATGGGGTTTTAGTATTTCATCTATGGAATGCTCAACTTGAGCATCATCATACTCTTCATCTATAATTTCTGTACATAGCTCAATACATTCATTACAAATATATACACCTGGCCCCGCCACGATTCTGTTTACCTGCTCCTGTGACTTGCCACAGAAAGAGCATTTTACCTGTTTTTTTTCATCATAACGCGCCATTTTTTCACCCCGTTACTCTTCTCTCCATTACCTGGTCCACCAAGCCATATTCCTTAGCCTCTTCTGCGTCCATGAAATAGTCTCTTTCCACATCAATCTCAATCTTAGAAAGTGGCTGTCCTGTCTTTTCACTTAAAATTTTGTTTAAGCGTTCCTTGACCTTCAGTATCCACTCTGCATGAATCTTAATATCTGTAGCCTGGCCCCTTGCACCGCCTATTGGCTGGTGAATCATAATTGTACTGTTCGGAAGAGCAAATCTTTTGCCCTTTGTGCCGGCCGCCAGTAAAAAAGCTCCCATGCTTGCAGCCATACCTACACATATGGTGGAAACATCGCATTTTACATATTGCATTGTATCATAAATAGCCATTCCAGCTGTGACTGAGCCTCCGGGACTATTTATGTATAGCTGAATATCCTTATCTGGGTCCTCAGCCTCTAAAAACAGCATTTGAGCTACCACAAGGCTTGCTGTTACATCATTAACCTCATCGCTTAAAACTATTATTCTATCCTTTAACAGTCTTGAATAAATATCGTAAGAGCGTTCCCCTCTGTTACTCTGTTCAACTACTATAGGTACCAGTGCCATAAAAATACCTCCTTTAGTTACCTTTAGCGGTAATCTTTTTACTATTTAGCGTTTTCAACCAATAAATCAACAGTCTTTCTTCTTTCAATAGAATTCTTAATATATTCTATATCGTCCTCTCGTAAATGTTTCTTCAACTCGTCGGCAGTCTGGTTGTATCTCTTAGCCATTTCCTCTACTTCAGCCTCGTATTCCTCAGGGGAGGCAATAATATTCTCAACCTCAGAAATTTTCTCCAATACCAGCTGAGTTTTTACATCCTCAAGAGCATTGTCACGATAATCATCTTTAAACTTGCTGATCTCCATACCCATCATCTGAAGATATTGCTGCAGATCCATCCCCTGATAACGAAGCTGCATATCAAACTGTCTTAGCATTTCTTCCAAACGATTTTCTACCATAACCTCGGGAATATCACAGCTTGCATTATCAACAGCCTTCTTAATCAAATCGTCCTTATATTTTCTTTCAACAGCGTCCTTTGCCTGCTCGGTCAGTTTTTCCTTAATGCTAGCTTTATATTCATCCAAGGTCTCAAATTCACTTACCTCAGAGGCAAATTCATCATTAACCTCAGGCAATTCTTTAACCTTAATTTCATTAATTTTAACTTTAAACACTGCCTCCTTGCCCTTGAGCTCTTCACTATGATAATTCTCCGGGAAGGTTACATTTACTTCAACCTCATCGTCAATCTTAGCACCGATAAGTTGTTCTTCAAATCCGGGAATAAAAGTTCCGGATCCTATTACAAGGGAATAGTCCTTACCCTCTCCTCCTGCGAAAGGAACATCATCAATACTTCCTAAGAAATCGATATTTAATGTGTCACCATTTTCAACGGGACGATCCTCAACTGCAACGAGTCTTGCACGCTTTTCAACCTCTCTTTGAAGGTCTTTGTCAACATCCTCATCATTTACAACAACCTCATCCTTTTCAACTGAAAGGCCTTTATAATCACCTAATTCAACCTCTGGCATTACTGTCACAGTAGCTGTAAAAATAAAGTTTTGTCCGCTGCCTATCTGAACAATATCTATTTCCGGTTTGTCAACAGGCTTCAAATCATTCTCGGCAATAGCATTGTCGTATGCATCAGCACATGCATAATTAATTGCGTCTTCATAGAGAACCTGCTCTCCATAATATCTTTCCACTATACTTCGTGGCGCTTTTCCTTTTCTAAATCCCGGTATGTTGAATCTTGACTTGTTTCTTATAAATGCTTTATTTAAACACTCATCAAATACTTCAGCTTCAAGCTCAATCTCAAGCTTTACCTTGTTTTTTTCGATATTCTCAATTTTTACGTTCATACGTATGTCCTCCTAGTATTTGTTACAGTATCGTAAACTATTTCATTGTATCATAAGGGGTATTTGATTCCAAGGGCCAAAAGTTTAATAAAAACAAAAGCCGCTATACAATTCTCACAGGATTAAAATCTATTATGTTGCTTGATACTAAAAAGTATTGTAGCCCATCAATAGTCTCGTTTCTCCATGACTGTTGGTACCTGCTGTGAACATGACCATATACACATCTTTTTACATTATATTTCTTCATTATCCGAGCAAATTCATTCGGTCTGTGTTTAGAATCAAAGGGCGGGTAATGAAGCATTAAAATTATTTCCTTGCCTGTTTTTTGCCCTTCTTCCAAAGACAATCTTAGCCGTTCTAATTCCCTGTTATATATCCTGGCATCATCATCACTAAAGGTATCGTCATCCAGGGACTTCCATCCTCTTGTCCCACAAACTGTATAGTTTTCAAGTTCGATAGTATTATTGTGCAGAAGCTTAAAGCTATCAAATCCCTTTTCTGAGCAATATTTCTCGAATTTCCGCCGGGTACACCACCAATAATCATGGTTTCCCTTAGACAATACTTTATTTCCCGGCAATCTGTCTATAAAATCAAAGTCAGCACTTGCCTCCTCAAGATTAATAGCCCATGAAATATCGCCAGGAATTAAAATGTAATCCTCGTTTGTAATTTTATTATTCCAATAATCCTTTATCTTACTTGCATGGTCGCCCCATCCAAAGATGTCCATTGGCTTATCTGTTCCCAAGGAAAGATGCAGATCAGATATTGCATATATAGCCATAGCTCCCCCCAGCTTATTTGTTCTCCACCATTGCAAACTTAAGGATTCCTTCTGCAACAACAACCCCATCTACAGTTGCCTTAGCTTTAGCTTTGCCCATATCTCTGCGGAAGGATAAAAACTCCACTTCCAATAAAAGCCTGTCGCCGGGGACCACCTGATGTCTGAACTTCATGTTGTCTATACCGGTAAACAGTCCAAGCTTTCCCTTATTATCTTCAAGAATTAGCCCTCCGGCACAAGCACACTGGGCCAGCGCTTCTACTATTAAAACCCCGGGCATAATAGGATTTCGAGGAAAATGTCCCTTAAAAAATGGTTCATTTGCCGTAACATTTTTTATTCCCGCTACCTTCATGCCAGGCTCAATCTGAGTATGGCGTTCGCTATCAGGTACTAGTATAAGTCTATCTAACAAAAGCATCGGGTACCTGTGCGGCATAATATTCTGTAATTCAGCAGATCCTATTACTTTTTCCTTGTGCCCCTCCATGTATATCCTCCTAATCCTGTTCCCAATTGTGCCAGATGTTTTGTACATCATCATGGTCTTCAAGCTTATCTATAAGCTTTTCCATTTTCTCAACAGCCTCTTCATCTTCAAGCCTGGTATATGTGGTAGGAAGCATGGTAATTTCGGCAGATGCAAATTCTATTCCTGCACCTTCCAGCTCATCACAAACTGCTGAGAAATCTCCGGGCTCTGTGATAATCTCATAATACTCATCTTCAGTAATAATATCTTCGGCACCGGCTTCTATAGCTTTCATAATAAAATCATCCTCATCTATTGAAGAATCCTTTTCCACTATTATTTGCCCTTTCATGTTAAACATGAATGACACACAGCCTGTTGTACCCATGTTTCCGCCAAATTTATCGAAAAAATGTCGTATATCTCCTGCTGTCCTGTTCCGGTTATCGGTATAGGTTTGGACTATTACAGCTATTCCGCTGGGCCCATAGCCCTCATAGTTAATTATTTCATAGTTGCTTCCGTCGCCTTCACCTGCCGCCTTTTTTATGCTCCTTTGAATAGTATCATTAGGCATATTATTTGACTTAGCCTTAGCTATTGCATCCTTTAGCTTTGAATTTGAATTAGGATCAGGACCGCCCTCCTTGACTGCGATAGCTATTTCACGACCGAGTTTTGTAAACATTTTGCCCTTCTGTGCGTCGGTTTTTTCCTTTTTACGTTTAATATTTGACCATTTTGAATGACCTGCCATAATAACACCCTCTTAATCATTTTTCTCATTATTTTTTATTTTTAAAACATTTCCTTTATTATCTATATATATATCTTCTATTCCTTCATCCTCAAGCCTTAGTACTCCCCCCGTTATTTCCCTGATATTGTTCTCAAGATTTTCCCTTTTCTCCATGGGGGAATAAATTGTGAAAGTAACCTCATGAGTATATTCTGTATCCGATATAATAAAGCCTTTATTTATCAGCATATTTTGCAGCTTGCCCGACAAATGATATTCTATTGAAATTTTCAGTTTATGGCAAGGCTTCACCTGTATCTCCCCTGCATCCTCAAGGCCTCCCACGCAGGCTTTACCATATGCTCTGACGAGGCCTCCCGCGCCGAGCAAGGTTCCTCCAAAATAACGGGTCACAACAACCACCACGTTTTGAAGTCCCTTTTTCTTAATTACCTCCAACATAGGAAGGCCAGCGGTTCCCTGAGGCTCACCATCATCACTATAGCGCTGATAAACAGAATCCGTATCGATGGAATAGGCATAGCAATTATGTGTAGCATCCCAACAAGCAGACTTAATTGATTGTATGAAATCCATTGCCTCTTGTTCAGTGAATACCGGCTTAGCCCTGGCAATAAAACGGGATTTTTTTTCTTCCAGCAGGAAATATCCTTCCTTTAATACAGTTTTATATATTTTCAAATTTACTACCTCATTTAAAAAAGGATGACTAATATAGTCATCCTCAATTCTACCAGAACAATATCCTACTATTCAACCTCGGGGATTATTAAGGGGTTTTACCTGTTCAGATCTCGGGTTTTCTTCCCATTTTTTGGCATAGCTTTTTATAGGATTGCATTACCAGGGATTTATCCTGGCTATATGTTATCATGTCTAACGAAGTCGTTATATCATAGAATCCACCCTGAGAGTATTTTTCAGGCTCGGCAATTTTGTAGTTTTCATTATCAGATTCCATGATATACCAGGCTATACGATTACATACCGGCTTTTGTCTTGTAATAGAGTAGAACTCATAATATGTCCTGCCAGCCTGTTCAACTATTGAAGCCGTGATATTTGTTTCCTCTAAAACTCTTCTTACCGCAGCATCGGACGGACTTTCCCCTTCTTTTATCAGGCCCTTTGGAAGAACCCACTCTTTTTTTTCATTAAAAAGAAGGAATACTTTATTATTACAAAATACTACTCCGCCAGCACAATCTCTTAAAAGCATGCTTACCCCTTCCATTCGAAGCAAATTTCTCATAAAACACTGTCTGTACATATAAACTATGCTCTTGTCCCTTTGCCAATGTCTCTTATTTAACTTATAGAAAAATATAACAAATGAGGAACAAGATTTCATTCACAGGCACTATTATTCTTTACCATGAATTTTTATATTTAAACAATTATTTAGCAAAATGTAAGTTTTACATTAAGGGGTATAGAAGACCCATACCCCCCGGTAAGTATCAAGCTTCTGGCTCAATAAGTCCATACTTACCATCATTTCTTTTATATACAACATTAACAGTCTCTGTCTCTGCATTAATAAAAACAAAGAAGGTATGTCCTAACAGGTTCATCTGGAGGATAGCTTCTTCTACACTCATAGGCTTTAATTGGAAGCGTTTTGTCCGAACAACATTATACTCTTCATCTTCATCAATTTTTTCGCTGATTGTATAGTTCTCAGGAATCATTGCATCTTGACGGATCCTTTTGCCCAATTTGGTTTTATGCTTTCTGATCTGCCTTTCCAATTTTTCTACAACCATATCCATTGAAACAAACATATCGTTACTGCACTCTTCTGCACGAACTATAGTCCCACCTGAATAGATTGCAACCTCGAAAGTATATCTGTCCTTCTCGACACTGAATGTCATTACAGCCTCTGCATCAGGCTTAAAGAATCTCTCAAATTTGCTGATTTTCTTTATTGCCTTTTCCTGCATATACTGCTTAACATTCATTTGTTTTCCCTTAATGATATACTTCATAACAACATCCCCTCTCTCGCCTATGTATCTTTATGTATATTTTCATATTACCCAAATTAAAACAAGTTCAATCAAGCAATCAAATGCAATATTGTCTTAATAATACCATAATATTCCTAATAGTAAAACAAGGGACGGTTCTGTGTCCTGTTCGCACATTTAACGTCCCTTGTCTTTTTCTAATGGCCATTACCCGAGCTTACCGGATTATTTCCTGATGAACATCTGTACAAAAACGTAACCATATTTGCTGCTTTTTGAAATACCTATGCCAGCATAATTATAATTAGCGTTCATTATATTGTTCCGATGACCTTCAGATTTCATCCATGCATTTACGGCACCTTCGATGGTGGAATTACCTGCAATGTTCTCAGCGGCTGCACGGAAGCTAACTCCAAATTGCCGCATCATGTCAAAGGGTGAGCCATATGTCGGGGAATAGTGAGAAAAGTAATTATTCTTTGTCATATCCTCGGCCTTAATTCTTGCAACTTTCATTAATTCTGGGTCGGCAACTAAAGGACTAAGATTTTTCTTTGCTCTTTCAGCATTAATTAAGTTTAGAAGTTGTTTTTCTTCCTGGCTCAGATCTGCTGTTTGTCCCTCACCAGGATCCTGAGTAGCTGGGGGGGGTGAGGTGGCTGGTGCCGGGCTGGAAGGTACAGGGGTGGTTGGTGTAGGTGTAGTTGGCTTTGCTGCCTGCTGGTTAACATTTGCTGCATTTGTTAAGTATGCTCCATAAACACAGCCTACCTTTCCTGTTTCCGGGTCAAAGACTGCATACCATTCGCCTATTTTAGCCAGAACATTAAGCCATTTATGCTTATTAAACTTCCCGATTATCTCATGCTCTGTAGAAGGACCTGCTCTAAGGTTAAGCCTATTAGCAGTTACGACTCCGTTAATAAAATCTACTTTTTCGAATGTTTGGGCTGCTGTTGTCTTAAGATAGCCATTGTCAGAAAATACTGCAAGACTCAGTATTATGAGAACTACAAATGCTAAAGATAAAATGCGTTTTTTCATACTCTCCCTCCATTATTCATAAAAGATTTCAACCATAGTATTCTCGTTTTTTGTGTAATTATTTTAATCTGGCCATTATCGATTAATATTCGACAACAACAAAGTGGCAACAAATATATTGTTGCCACTTTCATCATTTTATTACATGGTAAATCGATTGTAAGGGAGCGGAATAAACATCTTTCTAAAAATTGGTTCTATTCTGCTTATTAATCTGTACTGGAATCCTTAATCAGGTTCTGCAGCTCCTCTTTTGCAAAGTGGTATTTACTGTTGCAAAAATGACAAACCAGTTCAGCTCCTGCCTCATCCTCGGCAATTTCTGTAAGGTCATCCCTTCCAAGGCTTAATAGATTTCTCTCCATGCGTTCCCGGGAACAGTTGCATTTATAACTGACACTGCAGGGCTCATAAAATTTCAGATCTTTTTCATTGAAAACTAACCTGATTATATCCTCCGGAGTATTTCCCTGATCTATAAGGGTGGTAATTGGGAGAAGATCCTTAATACCATCTTCTACAGCCTGAATCGCCTCCTCTGTCGCACCGGGTAAAAGCTGTATGAAGAATCCTCCGGCATTTAAGACAATCCCTTCACGGCCTATTAGAACCCCCAGGTTCATGACCGTAGGTGTTTGTTCAGAGTAGGCATAGTAATATGTTAAATCCTCTGCTATTTCGCCTGATACAAGTTCAACATGACCAACATAGGGCTCTTTTAGCCCCAAATCCTTCACAACATTAAGCTGTCCTTGTCCTACGGCTTTTTTAATATCAAACTTCCCTAATTCATTTAGGGGTACGTCAAAAAATGGATTGTGCACATAGCCCCGTACTCCTGCCTTTGAATCTGTTACAGCAACTATACCTCCAATTGGGCCGTCACCCTTAATCTGAATAGTAATTGTCTGATTTTCCTCTTTTAAGGTCTGACTCATTAAAGCCGCTCCGGTAAGGACTCTACCCAAAGCCACCAAAGGTGTCGGATACATCTGATGAAGTTCACGGGCCCTTTCCACCGTGTTGGTTGTAACAGCTGCGTATATTATTATTTGCCCTGACAGAGCTGTAGCCTTTGCGATATAATCTTTCATTTGCTCATGTCTCCTTTTCGATGAGTGATATTTCTATTATCTGATATCTAACCTCCTACATCTAACCCAGTGATGTAACTCAAATTAGGAAATAGATCCCTGATATCTTCATTCTTAAATATCCTGCCAAAAATCATATTAATATGGTTAGATGCTGTATCGGCAGCCACCTGAAGGATCTCGTCCACCGAAAAACTGCTCGTTTCTGCCGGAACGGCCGGATTCTCCCAGGTTCGTTTTTTCCTGTTGGCCCAGTCTATTTCGCTGTCACTTGATACAGGATAAGGTATTTTAGGAGGTTTCACACCGCCTCCGGTAAAATTGTCGAGCCAGTTTATAAATGCCTTCTTCCAATTTCTTGGATCATATAGAAGATCATGGCCCTTATAAAAATCCTTCAGAATCTTATTTATGTCTTTATCTGATGCTTCTATTCCATATACCTCAGAAAAGCCCTCCTTCAAAAAGGAATCAACACCGACAGGCCAAGCTTTTCCTATATCGGTCAGCAATCGGGTTCTCTCCTTATATGCATGCTTTTTCTTTACTTCTCTCCAGTATATTGAATCAAGTGAAATCTCCACCTGTTGATGCGTGGCCCTACGCGGAGTTCCATCCATCCCCCAGATCCATTTGTTGCATGCCCAATTAACATATGGGTGAGCCATTCTGTCCAATGTAAAGTGACAGATAAAACCACATAGATAAACAGCCAGATTAGTCCATTCCCTATCATACGAAACATTCTGAAGTCTTTTAAAGCCATATAATAAGAAATCGCCCGTTCTTTGATTATGCATTCTGGTCCCGAGGCCCATTAAAGGTGACTTGCTCTTGCTTTTATAAAAATTATAAAAAAACAAGGGGTCGGGGCCCTGAGCCCCCAGATAATAAAGAGGACGCTTCTTATCAACGCCCTCATATATTCTGCGGCTCTCTATTCTTTTTAATACCTCATCAGCTAAAACAATATGAGTCAGATAATCGGGCATACTTCCTCACATACTCCCCGGCAAAAATTCTTCAGGCCTGATATCTAATAAACCAAAATGGTAAAGAAGAGCTTTGACTATTCTTTCTGAGGCCTTCCCATCCCCATAGGGGTTTACAGCCCTTGTCATTTTGCGATATTCATTCTCATCATCCAATAGCAGTCTTGCCTCAGCATAGATTTTATCGGTATCAGTTCCTAAAAGCCTTACTGTACCAGCCTTTATTGCCTCAGGTCTCTCGGTTTCATTTCTCAACACCAGAACAGGTTTTCCCAGGGAAGGTGCTTCCTCCTGAAGACCGCCGGAGTCAGTCATAACCAATGTGCATCTGTCCATCAAATTATGCATATCCTGAACATTTAAAGGCTCAATAAGATGTATTCGCTCGTGATTACCAAGAATTCTTGCTGCGGTCTCCCTTACCACAGGGTTTAGGTGTACGGGATATATTATAGATAAATCGGGGGTCTCATCGCATAGCCTGCGAAGTGCTGTACAAATATTCTCCAATGGCTCTCCGATGTTCTCTCGTCTATGGGCAGTTACTAAAAGTACTCTCTTATTATCAAAGCTAAAACCCTTCAAAAAGCTGTCTGTGAAAACATAATCCTTCGAAACAGTATCAGAAAGAGCGTCGATAACCGTATTTCCAGTAACATAGATTACTTGCTCCGAGATATTCTCCTTTAACAGATTTTCCTTGTTGGCAAAGGTGGGGGAAAAATGTAAATCTGCAATAGAGCCGGTAAGCTTTCGGTTCATTTCCTCGGGGTATGGAGAATACTTATCATATGTTCTCAAGCCTGCCTCCACATGCCCAACCTTGACCTGAGTATAAAATGCTGCCAACGAAGCTGCAAATGTTGTGGTAGTGTCCCCATGAACCAGTACTATATCAGGCTCAGCCTCTTTAAATACACCATGTAGACCTGTCAGGGCTCTTGTCGTAATATCGCTGAGAGTCTGCCTGTCCTGCATGATATCCAAATCATAATCAGGCTTTATATTAAAAATTTCAAGCACCTGATCCAGCATCTGCCTGTGCTGTGCTGTTACACATACCTTAGAATCTATTTCTTCATATTTCTTTAATTCTTTAACAAGAGGAGCCATTTTAATAGCCTCAGGTCTTGTCCCAAATACAGTCATAACTTTAATTTTCTTCATTTAACTTCTCCTGATTTTCTTTATCCCCGATAGCTGCTTCCAACTGGGCATTATTAAGTTCACCATTTTGGATACCCTCATGCTCGCCATTTTGGATACCCTCATGCTGGTTCTCATTCTCAATATCCTTTTCTTCCTCATCTGTCCTTTGACATTTGCAATTTTCATCTTCCGGAGTTATGGTAATCTCCTTAAGATTTCTTGCCCCGCCCAAACCGAACACAACAATTATAATAATAAGTATAATTGAAGGCAATAACCCCTTATCAACCAGGGCAATAGACACAAGACCCAGAGCCGCACTAACAACATATAATATGGCTACAGCCATGCGATGGCTCAATCCCATATCTAAAAGCCTGTGGTGAAGATGTCCTCTGTCAGCCTGGGCTATTGGCTTTCCATGCAAAAGTCTGCGGATTATAGCAAACATAGTATCAAAGATAGGAAGACCAAGAACTAAAATAGGAATTGCCATGGACAATACCGTAACAGACTTCATTGTTCCCTCAACTGATAGTATGGCAAGTATAAAGCCTAAGAACGTAGCCCCTGTATCTCCCATAAAAATCTTAGCCGGGTTGAAATTGTAAGGCAGAAAGCCTGCTATAGCTCCTATCAATGTAGCTGCTACAATAGCAATATCATCCTGTCCACGAATAACAGACACTATAAACAAGCTAATAGCGGCTATGCCCGAAACACCTGCTGCCAATCCGTCCAAGCCATCAATAAGATTAATGGCATTTGTTAGACCTACGATCCAAAAAACAGAAATCGCAAAAGCCAAAACATCCCCCAAGAAATACATCATGCTTGGATGCATGGCAACAGTGTCCAGAAAAGGCTTTGATAATGTAGTAATCTTTGTCCCGGTTGCAACCACAATAATGGCTGCTATTAGCTGAATAGGAAACTTAATCCTTGCTCTGAGTGGTTTTATGTCATCGTAAACACCAAGGCCGATAATGATTAATGAGCCGAATATAATCCCTATGGTCTTCGGTTCGGCTATAAATTTGATAAAGTCATTAAAATCCCTGGTAGCAAAGGTGTATATCACTGCTAAAAGAAAGCCAGCTATAATAGCTAGCCCTCCTAACAGCGGCATAGGCCTTTTGTGAACTCTTCGGCTATCCTTTGGTATACTGACGGCTCCGACCTTTATGGCTAATTTGCGAACAATCGGAGTTGCAAAAAAAGACACAATAAGAGCAACAGCTAATGCCACCAAGTGGTGAAATTCTATTACTATCATCAAAAATACTCCTCAAAATCAGGTCTGGATATTCAAAGCATCCTCAGGTTCTTCAAATTTTATCACTCGTACCCCGGCCTCCTGCAACAGCTCCATAGAAAGATCGTCAGGATAATCGCCCTTGAAAATAATCTTGGTGATTCCGGCATTAATAGCCAGCTTTGCGCACAGTACGCAGGGTTGAGTAGTAACATACATCACACTGTCTCTTACACTTGTACCCGAATAAGCCGCCTGAACAATAGCATTTTGCTCTGCATGCGTTGCACGACATAACTCATGACGCTGCCCCGAGGGAATGCCTAACTTGTCCCGCAAGCAGCCTATCTCTACGCAGTGCTTACAACCTACAGGAGCGCCGTTGTAACCTGAAGCCAAAATGCGTTTATCTTTTACAATAAGTGCACCCACCTGTCTTCTCAAACAAGTTGAACGAGTCTTTACCAATTCGACAATGTTCATGAAATATTCATCCCATGATGGACGCATTCTAAAACCTCCAAACAGATTATTTACTTCGTCCCAAATAGTCTGTCGCCTGCGTCGCCTAGTCCAGGTACTATGTACCCTTTCTCATTAAGGACCTCGTCGACTGCTGCACAATATATATCTACATCGGGATGCTCCTGATGCAATCTTTCAACGCCACTTTTAGCAGCTATAAGGCAAACAAACTTAATATTCTTTGCCCCACGCTCTTTTACAATTTTAATGGCATCACATGCTGATCCTGCTGTAGCCAGCATCGGATCAAGGAGCACTACATCTCTGTCACAAATATCCTGAGGAAGCTTACAATAATACTCAACTGGCTCTAAAGTCTCATGGTCACGATATACACCGATGTGACCTACTCTGGCCATTGGAACCAGCTTCAGCATTCCATCAACCATTCCTAAGCCAGCCCTCAAAATAGGTACAAAGGCTAATTTTTTTCCGGAGATTACTTTGGTCTTTGCATACCCCATAGGTGTTTCAATTTCAATCTCCTTAAGAGGAATATCCCTGGTAACCTCATATCCCATCAGCATGGATATTTCAGAAGCCAGCTCGCGAAACTCTTTACTGGTAGTATTCTTGTCGCGAAGTAGTGAAATTTTGTGTTGAATGAGTGGGTGGTCAAAGACAAACGCACTTTTGCTCATAAACATCCTCCTGCTCCTATAAGTATTTATTCTCAATTTCAGTTATTTTATCAATACGTCTTTGGTGACGCTCTTCATTTGAAAAATCAGTTTCAAGCCATGTGTCAACAATGGCATATGCCATTTCCTCTGTAACAACAAACGAACCTAAAGCCAGTACATTTGTATCGTTATGCTCTCTTGTCAGTCTTGCACACATTATATCAGCACAAAGTGCTGCCCTGACTCCCTTAATCTTATTGGCTGCGATGGAAATTCCTATGCCAGTAGAACAGATAACTATACCCCTGTCACATTTTCCATTGCTAACAGCAGTAGCCGCCTTAACAGCATAATCGGGATAATCTACTGACTCAGTGCTATAGGCACCAAAATCTTCTACCTCATACCCCTTTTCAATGAGATAGTTCTTAACAAGCTCTTTTAATGCGTATCCTCCGTGGTCGCTTCCAATTGCAATTTTCATTACTATTATGCCCTCCTAAAATGTCTCTATATTTTCTACATAGATTTTATAGCAACGGTTCTTTGTTGTCAAAAGAAACAGACTATAATATTTAGTTTTTAAATTCTGTCCGCAAGTTCTAAGAGCAGCTCTTCAAGTTCCAGTGCACAGTCCTTGTAAGTCTCGTAATCACCACCAAAGGGGTCAATAACATCGGGGTTATTCTTAATCCCATAATTGTCCTCATTGTCAGTATCGCCATCAAATTCAGCATCATTCTCAGCTTCAACATATTCCTTTATGGTAAACACCTTGTCGGCTGCCTCAGGATATACATCCAGTATCATATTTTTATGGCGGACAGTCATTGTAATAACAAGATATGCCTTTTTCATATCTGAATCATCCAGAACCATAGCCCTATGCTGTTTCAAGTCGATCCCGAATTCCTCTTTCATCACTTCAATTGCCTGGTGACTTGCCGGGTCTCCTGTAAATGCATATACGCCTCTTGAGGAAACCTCAAATTCATGTGCACGCCCCTTCTCCCGGATTATATCTTTAAAGAGGGACTCTGCCATTGGACTTCTGCAAGTATTTCCGGTACAAACAAAAACTATGTTCTTTTTCATATCTCTGTCTCCTTTATTACTTTCGCCGATGCCTTTTTCAACCGATTCATTATAGCCCGCCCTATTCCCCTTTCAGGGAATGTTTCTGAGTAGATAATATCTACATTTTCTTCATCAAACTTTCTCAATGAATCGAACAAACCAGAAGCCACCTGGGCAAGGTTATCTACCGATCCTGTCACTATAACGGTATCCGCACAATATTTTTGAGCATTCTCAAGACTTGACAGAACTCCAGTTTTTATTCCTTTTTTTCTATTCTCTGCTGAAAGTTCATTAATCTTTGCCACTACGTCATCCTGAGAACCATAAACCAGTATCATTTCTGCCTTAGGTGAATAATGCCTGTATTTCATTCCCGGGGATCTTGGCTTAACATTACCCTTCAATTCAAGGGCTGCGTCTGTATCAACCTTTCCCACAACACTCTCAAGCATTTCAAGAGTGATGCCTCCGGGCCTTAGAATCATTGGAATATCAGATGTAATATCTAAAACCGTAGATTCAACACCTACATCGCATGGCCCCCCATCAATAATATATCCGACACGACCCTTTAAGTCATTAATTACATGAGAGCATTCAGTTGTGCTTGGTCTGCCTGATAAATTGGCACTTGGTGCAGCAACGGGAATTGCCGCTCTTTCAATTAATTCCAGTGCGATAGGATTATTGGGCATTCGTATTGCCACCGTATCAAGCCCCGCTGTAATAATGTCAGGTACTTTGCTGGATTTTCGAAATATAAGAGTCAGGGGGCCGGGCCAGAAATTGTCGATTAAGGCTTTAGCTTTATGAGACACCTCAAGAACCAGATCCTCGATTTGTGAAATGTCTGCAATATGCACAATCAAAGGATTATCCGACGGTCTCCCCTTAGCCTGATATATTTTTTTCACAGCTTCCGGATTAAGGGCATTTGCTCCTAATCCATATACCGTCTCTGTCGGAAATGCAACAAGATCTCCATCTTTCAGAGCTTGAGCAGCCGTGTGAAATAATTCATCTTCGATGCCGTTTATAATAATGGTCTTCATAAAAAAGCGACCGCCTCGTTTCATGCAGTGATATAAGCATATAATTTGCAATTATTATTGAATAGTATACCATAATATTCATACAACAAAAAAGAAGAGTAAACAAGATAAAAATCGTTACTCTTCGGGTTCTTTATACAGGCAAATATAAACCATACCCTTTACTAGTTATCCATACTCTCTTTATAGCTTAAGCTTGTTTTCCGGTATTTTTGCGCCTCCTGTTTCATCTCTTGATAGGCACTCTCCCCACCCTTTTCCATTGCTTTGAGCCGCAGGCTATGGCCTACTTTATAACATTCGTTGCAAAAGCGTCCACTATTTAAGGGTTGCCCGCAAAGCTCGCAGGCAATAAATCCTTTGTTATCACCGACAATTTCTAAACGATCTTCCTTCAAATAGCGTTTTATGGACTTTAAAGAGACACCCAACTCCTGCATTATTTCACTTGCAGTTGCGCCGGGTTGTACTGTAAGAAGTTCCTTTATTCTACGAAACTCCTCTTCCTCAACAGGAAAACAAATGGGACAAACTTCTTCAAATGCAACCTTATCGAAATATCTATGACACCTTGCACATTCGTAATTAGCCATTCTATCTCCTTACAATAGGATATGACGCTTACACTACTTCTTTTTATCAAAATAGTAAGAGGTAGTGTTACTGGGCGGGTAATATGCCCCCGTGGCACGCTTATGAGCGTTTGTATTGGTGATGTCGTTCCGGGTATTCTGCATCTCGATCTTCACAAGATTGGTATTCTCATCATCCAATTCCTTAATCTGAATAATTCTCTCATGAATAGATTCCACTATACCTTTAAGCTCTGGCAAACCAGGAAACTCATCATTAGGAAGCTCTTCAAATGAGGTAACTCCCGCCATTTCCTTTAATCTAGAGGAGTAGACCACAAACTGCTCATCAAACTTATCAACAGCATCCATACGTTTTTGCCGTTCTTTTATAAGCAGGTCCACTTCCTCGAACCTCTTATCCTTAATTACCTCATTTTGAGTTTTTGTAAACATCATAATCTCATCCATCAAAGACAGCTTCTTCGATGAAATCTCTATTAATCGTTGCAAATATTCCTTGGTTTCCATTAGTTCTCCTACAAACTTGTTGGCCGAATCTGCTTATACCGCAGAGATTTCTTGCTTTTTCGGGGAGGTTTTCAATACCTTCATGGCCTCTTCCCAGGTATCTCTAAGCACCTTTGCGAAGCCTAGAACCTCTTCAAGTATCTCTTTATCCTTCTTAATATTAGCATCAACAAGTCTTCTCAGCATATAGTCATAAATTGAGTTCAGGCTTGACGATATTTCGTACTTCATATCCAGTGTGTTTATAAACTCATAAATAATGTTTTGTGCTTTAATTATATTAGTATTGGCATCTGAAATCTTGTTCTTTTCAATGTTGTCTATCCCTCTCATAATGAACTTAATCAGGCCATTATATAACATAAGGGTCAACTCTTCCGGTTTTGCTGTGTAAACAGAGTTTTCTTTATATTGATTATACGCGTTATGTGCAATCATTGCTGACCTCCATTTTTATCTATACATATTTTTGTCTCTACTCATTAGTCTTTGCCATGCCCGATTCTCTTAGTTTTTAGTCAGGCCCGATTCCACTACTGGCCGAAATTAAACTGGCTCATGATCCAGGCGCTTTGCTGGTTCATTTGATTAAGCATCTTTTCTAGTGTCGCGAATCTTTTATAGTAGGTTTCTTCCTTCTTGGTGAGCTTATCAATCATATTTGAAATCCTGTCGTCGTAATCCTTAAGTTGATCGCTAATAAGATTCCTGGCGCTTGACAAATCACCTTCAATTCCAGCCTTTTCAAGAAGAATTCCCTTGTTCCCATTAGTGTCTCTGATTGTAGAAACATGGTTTTGAATAATATCAGATACTCTTTGCAATACACCTGACTTTCTGTATCGGTCTGTTCTTTGCTCTGCAGTTGCAGTCCTGCTATAGCTTGGATTATCTGAGGATACTCCATTAAGCAGCTTGGCAACCTCGTCAGGTTTGCTCAGGAGCATATTCTTAAGCTTATCTTCATCCAGGTACAGCTTTCCATTATCGGAATAGGATTTACTTGCTATACCAATATCCTTTAATGAAATACTGACTCCCTCAACATTCTCATACAAAGCCGTGCGCATTGATAGAAGAAGATTTTGAATTATACTATCACTACGAAGAAGACCTTTTTTGGCCTGCTTTTCCCATTTCTCAATTTCATTTTCCTTCATTTCTTCCCTTTGAGCATCGGTTAATGGCTGATAACTTCTGTTACTCTTCTCAGTGGTTTTACCGTATAAATCATCAATCAGCTTATTATAATCTTCGATAAAACTTTTTATATTGTTGATGACCGAATCGGTGTCCTGAGTCACAGTTATACTATCGCCCTCACTATCTGCGCCATGAGCTTTATGAAGATTATATGTAATTCCGTTTACAGTAAAGTTGTTGGTGCTTCGAACCAGGGTCTCACCATTTATCGACACCACTGCATCAGTACCTTGCCTTTTATCATCAAGATTCAGAGCAGACAAAAAATTCCCTGAAATATCATCAAATTCAAGATTGTTGCCCGCTCCGGTTATGGTAGAGGAAAGAGTAATTTTATCAGTAAGCTCGTCATAGCTGATCTTTGCTCCTGTCCTATCGTTATTATTGATTTTATCAAAGATCTGTTTCAGAGTATCAGTAGATTTGATGCTGATCTTTTCTCCGTTGATACTGAACTCGGCATTTTCGTCCTCATCAAACTCCAGTGCCAAACCAAAGGAGTCCTTCAAATCTATTAGCCTACTGTTCAAGGATAACCGGTTGGATTGTGCCTCAAAAAGGTGTAAATCATCTAATCCTGCCATCTCCTCTGTTGCTCCCGAAGGCCCGTAAACACTCACCTTAGTGGCACCACTTCCACTGGCAGTATCGATTGAGAAATCAAAACCATTTTCATTATTTGTAACACTGATATTAAACTTGGAAACTTCTTCCCCATCGATTATTGCCTTGCCAAAGGCTTCATCCAGGGATGCCTGCAGTTGATTTCTGAATTCTTCAGCATTTGAGCCGCCCAGAGTAATTTGCTTACTTACTCCGTCCAATTCCACAAAGATTTTCTTCTCGGCAATTGCCCCCAGCTTATCTGCTTCAATACTTCCTTCTATCCCTTTGCTGATTCTTGCTGAATTGCTAAAAGAGATGGCTGTAGCAAGCTGGTTAACCTTTATACTGTGTGCTCCATGAATTGCTCCACTTGATGCTGTTGCCGTAACATATGAGCTATTGCTGCTTGAAGCAGACATTGCCTTAATGGAGCTTGAAGACAACATGTATGAAGAACGGTTTACAATATCAAAAAACTTGCTCTTAAAGCTAATCAGCGAGGCGCTGATTTCCCGGTAGGCTTCCTGCCTCCATTCAACAACAGTCCTTTTCTGCTTTAGTACATCTAAGGGCATCCGCTCGGCATTCATAAGCTGCTCCACTATGGAGTCAGTATCAAATCCCGTCAGTCCCGTTACTCTCATCTGAGATGTGAATCCAGATATTCCATTCATAATGTCACCTTCTTTCGTCCACAAGCAATCCCGCTAGCTCAAGCATGTTGGCAAACATATCAAGCAGCTTTTCAGGAGGAATTTCCCTAAGCACTTCCTCTGTGTCGGCATCGACAATCTTCACCATAACCTCATTTGTTCTCTCATGGATTTTAAATCGAACCGATCTTCGTTGTATTTCAAAGGTGTGATTCACTTTATCAATTGAGCTCTGGATAAAGGTATCACTGATTTTATCATCTGTTTGCAGTTGTACATTGCTACCTTCTTTGCTTCTTTCAAAAGATGCATCTTTCTGTTGTGCTCTGACCTGTGGTGAAACACCTCTTACTGAATCAGGAGCAGCACCGGACCTAACCCTAGAAGGCTCGATACTTCCTGTCTGTCTCAAAGTAGCATCCATGCTATTAATTCTCATAACAGATCCCTCCATGAATCTAGAATATACTTTCAATAGTTTTATCGGCAAAAAGCAATAAAGTATTAATAAAGTAAATACATTTACATACAATTTATTTTACCACCCAAAAAGTGGCAAGTCACATTTATTTTTGATCTTGGATGTATAAATCCTAATGAAAACTATTTTTGTTTAAGTATTAAGTTTAGTGGTAAATATCCGATATAAATAATGTAGAGTCTATACTTCTATTCTGTAGTATGGCGCCAGGGATAGCTGTTCAAGACTCACAACCGTGGTTCCGGTTTGTAGGAACTAAAATATTGGGAGGAAGGACTCTCCCGAAATATAAATCAAGGAGGATTTAATCATGAGAATTAATCACAACATTTCAGCACTAAACACCTATCGTCAATTAACAACCAACACCACCGCTGGTGGCAAATCCCTTGAGAAACTATCTTCAGGTTTTAGAATTAACCGTGCGGGCGATGACGCGGCAGGTCTTGCT
>JAAYTU010000078.1 GCA_012523705.1 Clostridiaceae bacterium | reverse complement strand
GTAAGAATTTTATTTTTTGAGGATGGTAACTAAATGGGTGAATTAAGCTATAAAAACCTGCCAGGTATTGATGAATTAAAAGATATATTAGTGTCTCAAGCTGCATTAGATATCATTATGATTGAAGATAAGAATCGCTACTTCCGTCTGATAAATTACTATAGAAATACATCGAATGGTATAGATATAGTAAAAATTGATAATGGGCAAGGAGATCATGTCTATATAGTGTTTGCAGACGAAGGTGCCATTATTAAAGGGTATGCACATGAGTCGATAATGTCTCCTTATGCTAATTATGAAGTACGAATAGTCGAAGGAATATATGATGATGTTCCAAGTGAACTGATGATTCTCCTTGATGATAGTGAGGAATTCCAGGATGTAACATTTTGCATATGGAGAAAGCAAACCGATACGTTCTGGTCTAAGGGTGATATCGCTTTTCCTGCTGATTATAAAGATGGCGATGATGGTGAGTACTATTTATTAAAATATATACTTCTGGATGCTAAATCCTGGCTCGAATGGGCAAAGACCTTCTATAAAGACCGGGCTGACAATATTAATCCGGAAGATATAAAAAAGGTGTATGAGCAACAGCATATAACTAAAGATATTCTTAAGAGTATTAATCCGGACAGTGATTTCGAAGAGGTTTCCCGCGAACTTAATAGAATCGGATATAAGTCAAGGGTATGGCTGAACATGTAATAGGACACAGAACCGCACCCGCCTTCAAGCCGCCGCTTAATAACATTTTGGATGTAACAACTTTAGACGGAGATATACTATGGCTATAAGTGGAAGACTAAAGCTTATATATGATATGATTCCCCAATGTAGTATCCTTTCTGACATAGGTACAGATCATGCCTATATTCCTGCCTATGCATTACTAAATAACAGATGTGAAAAGGCATTGGCCTGTGATGTAAAACCAGGACCTCTTGAAAGAGCCAAAAGGACACGGAAAAAATATAATCTTGAAGACAAAATGGAACTTCGCCTGGGTAGCGGGCTTGAGCCTATTGAGGAGCATGAGGCCGATGTTATTATTATGGCGGGCATGGGAAGTTATCTTATTATCGAGCTGATAGAGGATTCCTTTAAAAAAGCACAAAAGGCAAATTACATAATTCTGCAGCCCATGACGGGACAGGAAATAATCAGGCCCTTTTTGTGGAGGCGTGGCTTTGAAGTTGTTGATGAAGGCCTTGCAAACGAGGGGAAAAAGCTTTATCAGACAATGCTGATAAGGTATACCAGCCAGAGAAGAGAAAGCTGGGACAAGGTTAACGAATATATAGGAGAGATATTAATTGCTAAGAATGATCCTCTTCTGTTTGATTGGGTTAAAGAGCAAATAAGAAAACAGAAGAAAACTGTAACGGGTCTGAAAAAAGCAAAACTAATTATAGATGAGCAGCTCCGGGAGGAAGAAAAATTGTTGGTGGATCTTCAGAACCTTTTGAACGGACCAGGAGGTAAGGCGAATGATAATTAAAGATATAATCAAATTGATAGAGGAAAAAGCCCCGGTGTCCTTGCAGGAATCATATGACAATAGTGGTTTGATTTTTGGCAATCCGAATTCCGATGTATCCAAACTATTGATTTGTCTTGATGTTGATACAAGAGTCATGTCATATGCTATTGAGCAGGGATGCCAGCTGGTTGTATCCCATCATCCTGCAATCTTTTCCGGACTTAAGAATTTTTCCGACAACTCAAGGGAAACTGCAGTCCTGATAAAGGCGATTAAGAATGATGTGGCGCTTTATAGCAGTCATACTAATTTTGATTCTGCTAATGGAGGCCTCACAGATTTACTTTGTAAGAGACTTGGAGTGCAAAAAATAAAAGTAATGATCCAACAATTATCAGCTACTGAAGGTACTGGGGCAGGCAGGTATGGAGATATTAAGGCTATTAGTGGAGAGAATTTTATCGAGCTTGTTAAATCAAGTCTCTCCATTGATGTAATAAGGTTTGTGGGACAAATTCCGGAGATCATATCAAAGGTAGCTGTTTATAATGGTTCCTATGACAGGAGCATACTGGAAACCCTTGGCCAGATAGGCCCAGATGCTTTAATAACCGGTGATCTGAAATACCATGATGCTCAGGACCTGAAGGAAAAGGGCATATTTACAATTGATGCAGGACATTATGGAACAGAAATAATATTTGTTGAGGAAATGACAAAACTAATTAAGAATCGCTTTTCTGATCTTGAGGTTATTCAATACAGAGGGCATGATGTTTTTAGCTATATTTGAGGGAGGAAGTGAAACGGTTCGAAGTTAGAAGGTTGTAGATTAGAACCTTGTGGCATAAAAACAGTTTCCACCAGTGATAGTGTGAAATATAAGAGATTGTTTAAGGTGTGCATATGAAATACAAGCTAATGGCCGTTGACATTGATGGGACACTATTAAATGATAATAGTGAGCTGACAGAGAATACAAAGAATAAAATAAAGAAAGCTGTTGAAAGAGGATTGGTTTTTACCATTGCTTCAGGCCGGCCTATTCAGGGCATTGAGGGCCTGAACAGACAGCTGAATCTGGATGTACCTTATATTACTTATAACGGTGCGATGGTTGTTATGGGCAAATCCAGACAGATAATATACCAGAGAAATCTGTCCCCTGAGGATTCCAGGGATATTGTTGACCTTGCCAGGGAATATAATGTCACCTGCATGGTTTGGAAGGATAACCGGCTTTTTGTATCAGAAATTAATGAGCTGGTTAACAAATACACTCAGATTTCCTCTGTTGTACCCAATAAAATTGATAATCTTGAGAAGCTTCTGGAAAATGGTGTTACAAAAATATTATGGTATGACACTGCTGAAAAAATAGCAGAGTATCAAAGTAAGATTGGACAATATATAAGTAAGAATGTTAATTTCCATCCCTCAAGACCCTATTTCATGGAATTTGTTGATGTGAAGGCTTCAAAGGCTATTGCCATGGAGCAGATAGGAAATCATTACGGCATTAAGCAAAGTCAGATGATTGCAGTTGGAGATGGATTTAACGATCTCTCAATGATAGAATATGCCGGACTGGGAGTGGCCATGGCAAATGCTCCTGAAGAGGTAAAGAAAAGGGCCGACTATATTACTCTTTCAAATGAGGAAGATGGAGTTGCCCATGTAATAAATAAATTTATACTGAATAACGATTATGTCTGACAGAAATTAAACAACTGGGGTTTTATATTTGACATAAAAATAATGATAATGTATTATGATTTTAGCTTTAATATAAACAGGCTGTGATGGGGACATGCATGCCTTATAGAACACTGAAGAGAGGGAATGCCTTGGCTGGAAGCAATCCTGTGTATCAAAGGTGATGAACCACCCCGGAGCTTGAAGGCCGAACATGAAACACCTGAAATAAGTAAGCCTTCACGGTGATAACGTTATAATCCAATGGCCTAAGAGCCATGTTGAGTGACAGGAGAAATTCTGTAATCGAGGTGGAACCGTGTGAGTATATACTCTCATCCTTGAACGCATAAGGCGTTTGGATGAGAGTTTTTTAATTGCTCCCGGTATTTTATATAAAATTTAGTAAGGAGAGAAGTATCATGATACAAATAACTTTAAAAGATGGAAGCTCTAAATCCTATCCAAAGGGGATAACAGTTTTTGAGGTTGCTAAGGATATTAGTGAAGGCCTTGCCAGAATTGTAGTAGCAGGGGAGGTAGATGGTCAGCTTACAGATCTACGCGCAGAACTTGACAAGGATTGTAAGCTTAACCTGCTTA
Organism: Clostridiaceae bacterium; assembly: GCA_012523705.1. Classification (GTDB taxonomy): domain Bacteria; phylum Bacillota; class Clostridia; order DSM-8532; family DSM-8532; genus DTU059. The sequence continues at coordinate 20,934 of JAAYTU010000078.1, read as the reverse complement.
CCTTTGACAGCCCGGCTGGAAAACATGCATATTGGCATACAGCGTCTCACATCATGGCTCAAGCTGTTCTCAGACTTTTCCCAAGTGCGAAGCTTGCTATTGGTCCTGCCATAGATACAGGCTTTTACTATGATTTTGATATTGATAGAGCCTTTACGCCTGAGGATTTAGCCGCAATCGAAAATGAAATTAAAAAAATAATTAAAGAGGATATTCCGGTTGAAAGATTTTCTCTTCCTAGAGCTGAGGCATTAGAGCTTATGAAGGATGAGCCTTATAAGATAGAGCTTATTAATGATTTGCCTGAGGATGCAGAAATCTCATTCTATAAGCAGGGCGATTTCACCGATTTATGTGCAGGCCCCCATCTGCTTTCCACAGGAAAGATAAAGGTTATAAAGCTGATGCAGTTAGCAGGTGCATATTGGAGGGGTGACGAGAAAAACAAAATGCTTCAGAGAATCTATGGAATTGCTTTTCCTAAGGCAAGCCTTCTGGATGAGCACCTGAAAATGATTGAAGAGGCTGAAAAACGTGACCACAGACGATTAGGAAAGGAATTGGATCTATTCTCATTTAACGAAGAGGTTGGTCCCGGCCTTGTACTCTGGCATCCTAAGGGAGCAAGGATAAGGATGCGTATAGAAGATTTCTGGAGAAAGCAGCATGCTAAGAACGGATATGATATTGTCTACACTCCTCATATCGGGCGTGGTCAGCTTTGGGAGACATCAGGTCACCTGGACTTTTACCGTGATGGGATGTATTCGGCTATGGATGTTGATGGTCAGGACTTCTTTGCAAAGCCAATGAATTGTCCTTTCCATATTGCTATTTACAACAGCAAGCTTCATTCATACCGTGATTTGCCATACAGATGGGCCGAGCTTGGAACAGTATATCGTTATGAAAAGAGTGGAGCTTTGCATGGTCTATTGAGGGTAAGAGGTTTTACCCAGGATGATGCCCACCTTTTCTGTGCTCCCGAGCAAATGCCTGACGAAATCAGAAGGGTATTAAGGTTCTGCCTGTATATGCTAAACGAATTCGGTTTTGAAAATTATAAAATATATGTGTCTACTAAGCCAAAGGATAAGTTCGTGGGTGATGAAAGCATGTGGGAAGATGCTACAAAGGCCCTAAAGGATGCAGTAGAGGCTGAAGGTTTAGAATGTGATATAGACGAAGGCGGCGGAGCCTTTTACGGTCCCAAAATTGATATAAAAATCAAGGATGCCCTGAATCGTGAGTGGCAATGCTCAACTATTCAGTTTGACTTTAATGAGCCTGAGCGCTTTGATATGACATATATTGCATCAGATGGGTCAAGAAAGCGCCCATATATGATACACAGGGCTCTATTGGGATCTATTGAACGATTCTTTGGAGTACTGGTCGAGCATTATGCAGGTGCTTTCCCGGTATGGCTGGCTCCTGTTCAGGTTAAGCTTCTGCCTATTCTTGATAAGCATCATGATTATGCTGACAAGGTTGCAGAAAAGTTGAGGGAGCACGATATTGATGTTGAAATCGACAGCAGAAATGAGAAGATAGGCTTTAAGATTCGCGAAGCAAGGCTAGAAAAAGTTCCATATATTCTAGTAATAGGAGATAAGGAAGTTGAGAGCAATTCAGTAGCTGTCAGGTCCAGGAAAGAAGGAGAACTCGGAGCTATTGAGGTAGATGCATTTGTAGAAAGAATTGTTGAAGAAGTTAGAACTAGAGCAAGATAAGGAATCAATGCTCTTATTGGCGGTCCTCCTTTTGTGACTCCGGACTAAAAGAAGAATTGGGAGTATATTTCTAATGGTAGCAAGAAATACTGGCAGAAAAACGGACAATAAAGATAATTTAGGCGTGCTGAAAGAACAACTGAAAAACAAAACACCAGCAAACCTCTATCTGTTTACCGGGGAGGAGCCCTTTCTTATTGATTATTATGTGGGAGAGCTGAAAAGAATAGTAATCGGAGACGATGTTACAGGTCTTAACCTTTCAATGTTTGAAAATCGTTTTGATATAGACGATCTGCTTGATGCCTGTGACACCTACCCTATTATGAAAGAAAAAAGGTTGGTTATAGTAAAAGACTCCGGCTTATTCTCTGGTACAGGTAAGAAAAATGAGGGAACAGATGAGTTTGGGGCTCTTAAAAAGGAAGCCCCAAAAGGGAACAAAGCCCAGGAGTCTTTACTTAACTATATTCCCGATATGCCCGAAACCACATGCTTAATATTTATAGAAAGCAAGATTGATAAAAGATTAAAACTTTATAAACTGCTGTCTAAGTATGGGTTAGTTCTGGAGTTTAACAGGGTTAAGGAGCCCGACCTTGCAAGATGGGTAATAAAAGGTATGGAAGCAGCAGGAAAGAAAATAAATTCTGAGGCTGCACAGTATTTAGTTGCAATTAGCGAGAATGACATGTATACCCTAAGAAATGAAATATATAAGCTGGCCGCCTATGTGGATCCTAAAACCGTAGTTACTGTTGATGATGTCAAACTTATTGCTATCCCTACAATCAAAAGTGTTATTTTTGATTTGCTGGATGCTGTTGCAAAAAAAGATACTCAAAGAGCCTTAATTCTGTTAAACGATATGCTTTTATTAAAAGAACCTGAACAAAAAATAATGTCAATGCTTTCCAAGCAGACAGGAGAGTTGCTAAAGCTCAGAATGCTGATTGATGGACGAGCTTCACAATCAGAGATTAATGAGGTGTTCAGAGGAAGGCACCCCTATGCAATGAAAATTATGGTGCAGCAGGCCTCCAGAATGAAAACAGGATATTTAAAAAAGTTTGTTGAAGCTTGTATGGAGGCTGAGATGAACTATAAAAGGGGCATGATGACGCCGAAACTTGCGCTGGAGCTATTATTGGAAAAAACAAATAGTCTAAACTAGCTTAAACAGTATTACTGTCAGACAAAAACAACATAATAATCAGAAGATCTCCTTGTTTTGCTATCTGACCTTTGGCTATACGGAATAGAGGCGGGGCTGCTGTCCTTGTATGTGTTTTGTGATCTGCTTCTTTATTGACCATGAGCATTATAGTGTGGGTTATAGCTTTATTGCAATTCTCTCTTTAAGGGGATATAATTTATTGTAAGAAGTACATAGATGATGATTTAACATTGTATTATTAACGATAGGAGTATGCGCGTGCCGGACAGACTAACAATAAATGAGATTATTAGTTATGTTATGAATTTTTTAGGCCTTAATGGTCCATTGGATATTCTCAGAATGGTTATAGAAGTATCCTTGGTTTCCTATGTTGTTTATAAGGCTATTCAGCTTGTGCGCGAGACCCGAGCCATTCAATTAATAAAAGGCTTAATCTTTATTATAATTTTTTCATATGTTTCTGATATTATTGGTTTAAAAACTATAGCAAAGCTTTTACAGGGAGTAATTCAACTTTTTGGATTTGGACTGATTGTATTGTTTCAGCCTGAACTGAGAAGAGCCCTAGAAAAACTTGGAAGTAGTGGTTTTAAGGATCTTATTTTAAGAAAAACTGACGAGGACAGGGTCAAAACTATATCGGTTATTGAAGCAATTGTTCAGGCATGCAGTGCCTTATCCAAAGAATACGTCGGTGCACTTATAATAATTGAGAGAGAGACTAAAATAGGAGATATAGTAAATACCGGCACTCAAATGGATGCTCTTTTGTCAAGTGAGCTATTAGTTAATATTTTTACCCCTAAAACACCTCTTCACGATGGAGCGGTTATAATACGTGAAAATAAGATAACAGCTGCAGCTTGTTTTCTCCCGCTTACACAGAATGCGGGATTAAGCAGGGAATTAGGTACCAGGCACCGGGCGGCATTAGGCATCACAGAGGTATCCGACGCTATTGCTGTAGTTGTTTCAGAGGAATCAGGAAAAATTTCTTATGCTCATAGTGGGGGCCTTACCAGAAACCTTACACCGGATCTGCTGAGAAAAGCATTGAACAAATTGTTGCTTGACGATTTACCTGATAGAAAGCTCTTTGCATTTAGGAAGGTTAAAAATAATGAACAAGCTGATAGATAGATTATTTGAAAAAGACCTGGTTATAAAGATTGTATCGGTACTGATAGCTATATTGATATGGTTTGTGGTATTGGATTCTGATAATCCCTTTGAAGAAAGAACCATTACAGTACCATTAACCTCCAATGCAGAAATTTTGCAGGCAAAAAGCCTTCAAGTTGTTGGTACCCCTCTTCCTGCAAGTGTTGATATTAAGATAAAAGGCAGAAGGCATAAAATTAACGGAGTGACAGCCGGTGATTTCAAGGTTTCAGTTGATTTGTCTGAAGTTTCCGAATCTGGTCGAAACATAATAAATATCAATGCTCCTGAATATTTTGGGGAACAGGATATTATCATAGTGGGCATGAACCCTTCCTCATTTACTGTGAATCTTGAACGAATAGTAGGCAAGCAGTATCCTGTTGAAGTAGTGTATACCGGTTCGCTCCCGACAGGATATGAGATAATTAATCAAAGAGTGGAGCCTGGTTTTGCTATTCTCGAGGAAAAGGAAAGTAGCATTTCTAAAGTAAGTAAAGTAGTAGTTTATGTGAATTTAGACGAGGCTGATAATAATAAAGAGCTTGTAATGAGGGCTACGGTTCTTGATGCTAATGGGGATCCGATTAAACAGTTTGATGGCAGAATCCCAGTAATTGTTTCATACAATTTGGCCAAGAATGTTCCAGTGATTGTCCGTACCTCCGGAAATCCTAAGAACGATTTTTATTTAAAAGAAATAAAATATTCAACACCTACGGCCAAGCTTATTGGCAGCAAGAGCCTGTTAGAGGGAATAAAAACACTTGAAGCACAATCCATAGACATTTCAGGTAAGGATGAGTCGTTTATAGTTCCATTATCATTTAATCTGCCAAAGGACATAATTCTTCAGCAGGCAGAAGCAGATGGCATCTTAGCAGAGCTTATTATAGATAAGCTGATTACAAAGGAATTTACTCTTTCCAAGAGCGTTGTTACCATCAGTCCTGATACAAGTGTTACTAACATGGACTATAAGCTTGTAGAGGACACCATACCCATTACTGTCAAGGGCAAGCCCGGGGATGTCAACAGCATCACAAATAGCGATATAAGACTTTCGGTCCAGGTAAATGATCTTGAACCTGGCCAACATGAGATTCCGCTTACAGTCAGAACTCCGAGTTCTGTTAAAGTTGTGGGCGAGTATAGTGTAAATATAATTGTTACGGCTATTTCTGACCAGGATGTTAGTAATCCTACCTCTACAAATAATTAATAATTGGTACACCACGATATTGCAGGGAGCATATGAATGGCAGGAAGTGTTTTTGCAGCCAAAGATACTGGTTATTAGAAAGGTGAGTAATTAAAATGAAGTATCTGTTTAAGGATGTAACTGTTCTTAGTATGAACGAAGGCATGGAAATCAAACTCTCCTGTGACGTTTTGGTAGAGGATGACATAATAAAAGCAATAGACAACATATCCCACGGGGTTGCTGAAGGGGCAACAGTTATTGACGGGAAGGGAAAGCTATTGATGCCCGGCCTGATTAATGGACACTGTCATGTTCCTATGACGCTGTTAAGAAATTATGCTGATGATTTGGATTTACAGACCTGGCTCTTTGAGCATATTTTCCCTGTAGAAGCAAGGCTTGTTGATGACGATGTTTATTGGGGCAGCCTTTTAGGAATAATGGAAATGCTCAAAACAGGAACTACCTGCTTCATTGATATGTATGACCATATAGATGCTATTGCAAAAGCAGTTGATGCTTCGGGTATAAGAGCCCATCTTTCCAGAGGGATGACCAACTCCAATGAGGGCTCTGATTTTTCAGAGGATAAGGGTCTTTTGGAAAATATCGAATTTATTAAAAGATGGAATGGAGCGGCAAATGGCAGAATTACCGGAGCATTTGCTCCCCACGCCATATATACATGCTCTGCTGATTTCATTAAAGCCATATTAAATGAGGCTCAAAAACTAGGTGCACCAATTCATGTTCATCTTGATGAAACTAGAGTTGAGCATGAGGATTGCCTGAAAAATCACGGCAAAACACCGACAAAATATCTTTATGATTTAGGCCTGTTCGGGCAAAAAACCATTGCGGCACACTGTGTCTGGATTACCGATGAGGACATTGAGATTTTACAAGAAAACAATGTTACAATGGTTCATAATCCGACCAGCAACCTTAAGCTGGCCAGCGGTATAGCTCCTGTCCCTAAGGCTATAGAAAAGGGTGTTAATGTAATACTCGGAACAGACGGGGCTTCAAGCAACAATAACCTTAATATGTTTGAAGAGATACATCTTGCATCCCTGATACATAAGGGAGTAAATCAAAATCCCCTTTTGGTATCGGCCGAAGACAGTCTAAAAATGGCCACAATAAACGGAGCAAGGGCTTTAGGCTGTAGTAATCTTGGTATTATCAAGGAAGGGGCCAAAGCTGACCTGATTCTGATAGATCCGGATAAGTCTCATATTCTCCCCATGCATAATATCATGTCGGCCCTGGCCTATTCAGTTCAAGGCTCTGATGTCTGCCTTACAATGGTGGATGGTAAAATTCTTTATGAAAACGGAGAGTTTAAGACCATCGATATGGAGCGGGTAAAATATCATATAGACAAAAGCTTCAAAAGACTTTTCTAAAACACAAGGGAACGATGGATCGATGGGAACGATTCTTCGGTGTATGCAGAACCGTCCCTATCTTACATGTCTGGCTATTTATCCGGCTTTCGGGGTGTAACTACCAGAGTATAGTAATTATCATAGATTACCATGCCCGGTTTTGCACCTGAAGGCTTTTTTACATTCCTGACATAGGTGTAGTCAACCTCAGCCTTTGCTGAGGACCTGGCTTTACTGAAATAGGCGGCATATTCAGCAGCTTCAATTAATGTTGAATCCGGAACCTCTTTGCCTTCAGTTCTAATAACCACATGGGAGCCTGAGAAGTTCTTTATATGGAGCCAGACATCCTCGCGACGGGCTGTTTTTATCGTCAACTTATCATTTTGTTTATTATTATGTCCAATAAGTATTTCATACCCATCTTTGGATATTATACTTTGGGGCTGAATTTTTACAGTTTGAACTTTATTCTTCCCCTTGCCTGTTTTGACAGAGGATTTTATATAACCCTGCTCATAGAGCTCTAGCCGTATCTCAGCTAATTGTTGCGGGGCCTCACAACTTTCTATCGAGAATAGGATGCTTTCAAGATATAGAATCTCATCCTTTAGGAGTTTTATTTCATTAGCGGCATAGGTAAAAGCAGTACGGGATTTATTGTATTTTTTAAAATAATCCTGGGCGTTCTTCTGAGGACTTCTGTCCTTATCAAGAGGCACAGTTACTGTTTGGCCATCTATGCTGTAATAGTTAACGAGCGTTGCCTCTTCCATTCCTTTTGAAAGCGCATAAATATTGGCGGTAATAAGCTCACCGAACAAACGAAAGCGGTCAAAGTCTTTGTTTTCCTCATATGTTTGCAGATTGATTGCAAGCCTTCTCTCGCTTTTCTCCAGTAGCTTTGTTACAATTTTCTGAAGGTTAGTCGCCCTCTGCATGTTAAATTCCAGGCTGTTTTTTTGAGAATAATAGCTTTCAACTGCTTTGCTGATGCTTTCCGTTTTTTCAGCCCATGAGTATTGCCGCAACTCAACACAATGATAATCAACAGGTTTACTATTGCTTCTGTCATAAACAAGAGTAGGCATATTGTGATTGCTTAAAAAGCTCATTAGCTGCGTCAATTCATCGGTGATGCTTGATAACTCGCGGAATGTCAGCTTATTCGCCGGGGCTGACTCATCAATACCCGCCCTAAAGCAAATCTCCCGACATAATACAGGCGAAAAGCCCTGAAGATTATCCAGAAGATAGGACTCAATCTTTCTGGCGCTCTGACCGGCTTTATTCAGCAAGGTAGTAATTGTTGTTTCATCAGCGGGGTTTAATTTCTCCTGAGCTGGGGGAGGCATATATAGTCTTGCAGGCAGTAGTTCTCTGACCCTGTTTACATTACTTCCGATATGCTTCATGGCATCTATAATCATATTATCCTTATTTGTAAGAACAATATTGCTGTGCCTGCCCATAATTTCTATAATTATATTTTTTGTACTTCTATCACCTAATTCATCAGTAACATCGACTTTAATAGTAATGATTCGCTCAAAACCATTAGTAATAAAACCCTTAATAATTCCTCCTGAAAAGTGTTTTCTAAGGAGCATACAGAATAATGGAGGGGTTGAGGGATTTTCATATTGCCGTTCTGTTAAATGAATCCTGGCAGAGGAAGGATTACAGGACAAAAGGAGCCTATGGTTTTCTCCAGCAGCTCTGATTTGAAGGACAAGAGCATCACCAGTGATTTGGTGAATCCTCCCTATTCGTCCTCCCAATAGCCTTTGATTCAGCTCTTCAGCTATACTATTTGTTAAAATGCCGTCAAATGGCATATTTTTATCACCTCGGTTATAAATATTAGCAAGATAGCTTTGGTTGGATTATTACATTTGCTTTAAAAATATTTTACAAAAACTTTTCGTGATGTTATAATTGTTGATGCTACCGAATATCTGTTTATTTCTACAATGAAGGCATTACAAGTCTTCAGAAGGGGGGTTTAGGATTCGGTTGAACAAAAATATCATCAAAATATGTGTCTTGGTTTTATCTATAGTACTATTTCTGGGTATCAATCTTATTTCTTTCAGATAATTACCCTATTGCATTCTATCCACCAGACTGATAATGTAAATAATGGAATATAATTTATGGGGGTGTTCCTTTGGGCTCCAATCGCAAGAAAAAAAAGTTCGATTTGTCGGAGGTTAATAAACTTCCCATTATCATATTATTATTGGCCATTGCGGTATTTATCGCAGCCGATTTATTGCTTGGTTTCGACTTTAATTGGGTAGACTATGCAATAGTTATTATTATAGCGCTATTTGGAATCAAAGGCTATATTACAGGAATAATTAATACTGTTTTTAGCGTGGTGGGCTATTTGTTTGGGCTTCTTATTGCCTATTTGTTTACACCTAAGGCTTCTTTGTTGATTATGCAAAAAACAGCAATAGGGGATAAGGTAGGACAAAAATTAAATGAGCTGATACCGGCACTATCAAACATAGGCAACTTTAAGGCATCTGAATCAGAGTCGCTATTAGAAATCCTTAACAATGTTCCACAAATAGGCAGTTCTGTTTCAGAGAATCCTCTATTGCAGCAGATAATGACAGTCACCAAATCTGCAGCAGATACAAGCACAATGTATTCTGAGACTGTTGTTACTCTGAATGATCTGATAGTATATTCAATATTAAAAATTATTGTTTTTATTATTTTGTTTATTGCAATCAAGCTTATTTTTGTTATTCTTGGAAAGTATCTAAGCAAGATTATAAACACTACCGCCGTTATGGGAACGGCCAATCGTACTGCTGGAATGGCTTTGGGCCTGGCTACAGGCATTCTTATCTGCTATATTGTGTTTGTTTTTGCAATACCTGCACTTGGTGCCATCCAGGTACTTAAGGTGCCTGAAGGCTATACTGAGTCTGTAGTATTAATTTGGTTTAATAAGCTTATTCAATTGATTATCTGATATTTTGTCCATAAGGTCTTTTACAACCTTATTACAATTACTTTTCTCTAAACTTAATTTTACTTTATTCCTTCACAATTATGCTTTGGCTGCCGATAAATATACATAGAAATGTTTGATTGGAGGCAGCCAAATGCAGACCACTAAAAAACTCCTTGCCGTAGCAATCATATTTGTGCTAATACTCTCCTTAACCCATGGTTCAGGGAATGTTAGTTATGCCGAAACCTATGGCCCTGATCAAAATGAGGAGAAGGGACTCATAAGCGGAATTGTAAAGGAAAACAATTTGTCCCTGGGTTATTTAACATTATATTTTGAAGACGGCTCTGGGAGTAATCCTGACTCATTTGATCAGCTAATTAGTACTCGTAATTTTACATATAGCCACGATTACATAACTGTTAAGAGAGATTCGTTCCCCTCTGATATAAGCCAGATTAAACCAGGGGATAAAGTTTTTCTAAAGCTTGATGCGGATGGATATATAGAAGAGCTCGGTGCAAAGAGTTATTACATGCCTGTTTATGGCATAGTTCATTATATCCGTTTTAATAATCTGGTTATCAAAAGGGACAATGGCACATTTATTAGCTATAACATATCAAGTATACCTGTATACAAAAACAATCGCCCATGCAGTGCAAATGACATAATGGCTGGAGATCAGGTCAGACTATTAGTGCAAGCAGATGCCGATAATATTGATATTGCCTGCATCGATATTGAGAAAGTGACAAGGCCTATTCATGGCATATATCGCGGGCAAGCTGAGTTTTATAACAGATTTAGTTCATCTCTTATGGTATCTAGGGTTCAACAATTTATTAATGGAAGATGGGAAAATGCACCTGTCATGGGTATACAGAGCTTCTCTTATAGCAAGGATTATACAGTGCTGCCTTTAAGAAGATATTCAGGTACTGTATATTTCGTGACACGAATGGACTATGATGGTAAAGCTAAGATTGTTAAGTCAGTATTTAGTCAGAATCAGGGGTATGAGTTTTTATTAAATGATAATCTTATGAATGTGGGATTGAACAACAATCTCTACCTTAAGAATACTTCTGCACAGGTTCTTTATGACGAAAACAGTATTATAGTTAAGGATGGCAGGTTAGTAGATATAAGTGCCCTTAATACTCTGGATCCGGTAATGCTGTCTGCAACGAAAGAACCCTTCGTCAATTATTATCATACAAATGTCCTGGTCAGCGAATCACAAAAAGATAGTGGTATTAATATTTACAGAGGTCGCATAAGTGATATTGAACCCCAAAGGACTATAACGGTTGAATCCTTTGCAAGGCTTGATGGAGTGAGTTGGGAATTCACCAATACTCCTAAGACCTTTGATATCGATCTTTATACAAGTCGCCTTGTAGAAGCAAATGGAATCGGAAACTTCCGTGATTTTGGGGAAGAGTATATTCAGCAAACTGTTTATATTGTTGAGCTTGATAATAAGATACTATTATTATCCACCGCCCCCTATGCAGACCAACCTGTAGCAGGAAGGGTAAAGAGCATAGGATATGAGGCAGATGCTTCCGCTGATGCCCCGGGGGCCGATGCAGGAGAAGGGGATAGTGGTGATACTGAGGCAGAGCCTCTAGGACAGGCATTGGTTTTAACAGAGGCAAGCATTTTTAGCAATTCAGATTACGCCTGGGTTGAAAGTGATGATATAGAAATCAATATCCCTGTTAACGCCATAATAATTAAGGATGGAAAAGTGGGAGACTTTAAATCCATCAAGCTTGGGGAAAACATAAAGGTTATCAGACATAGTCAAAATAAAGATGGAGTAATTATTCTCTGCCAGTAGGATAAGACCTAATCAAATTTGACATTACAGTTGTTTACTAAAGTATGCTCAGGTGCGATACAAACCTTAGCAGGAGGTTAAAATGAAAAAGAACTATAAAAAAGCTATAATTGCGGTTATGTTATTAGTATCAGTAATACTTATGCCCGTCGAGGTGTTGGCGGTTGAGGGGAATATGGGTTTTTCAGGCGGCATATCGGTTGAAGAACCAATTGAAAAAAACGAGTATCATTATACTGAGATGTGCTTTTTAACAGGTGAGCCTGTTAAGCTTACAGGAACCTTAACTATTAAAAAGACTGATAAAAATGATGTGGTAACATCTACATATACCTATAGGGCCAGTAACGCAGAATCAAATGTAACATTGAACAGAGTTGTCATATATATAACTGAACGGCAGACAAAAATTAACGGGCAGATAACCGAGGCAACAAGGTTAAGCCGTATGCCTACAGAGATTATAAATGTTGGTGGACAGACCTACAGATTAATAAAATCGAATTTTACCCAATCAACAATCACGGACCCGAAAGCGGCTATAAACTTTCAAACCGGTGAATTCCTTGAAGAGAAGGTTTATTCTATAGGTGCAAACCAGAGCAACGATACTGTTACTGTAACCACCACCGGAAGAACATATGCCTATGACCAGTTTTGGAGTAATACTGAGACTCAGAGGCTCAATGTATTGGTAGAAACAGAAAAACATAGTGGAGGAAAGCCTGAAAAATGGGGTGGAGCTGTTGACATGGTTATTTCCAGTGCTACAATGCACCAGATTGAATATGTAGAAAATGAACCTTTCCAAATAAGCTTTTCGGGCGGATATGTACAGAAAAAATGGACCGAATCCACCATGGATTATACGGCTCGTTTTCCTGAGTTCGATAAAAATGGAAATCCGACAGATGTACTAAAAACCTATACAGGCACAGAGAGCCTTTCAAATCCTATTAGCCTGACTAGGCTAATGGTACCGGATATTAAGCATCTGAACGGTCATTGGGCCGAAGAACCCATTAGTATACTGTTTGGGCTTGAGATTCTGCCGGGAACGGGGGAAGATTTTAAGGTTGACAGATATATTACAAGAAGAGAGTTTGTGTATGTACTTATGAATGCCATCAAGGATATTCCAACAGATCCTGACGTAAGAGTATCCACAGTTGCAAGGCGAACATCAAGTAAGAAGCAGGTTGATATATCACCCTTTAACGATATAGGCGCTGGAGATCTTTATTACGAAGAAGTAAAATCCGCATACCAAAAGGGTATAACAGCAGGAAACGGGAAGGGAAGGTTTGGCCCTAACGATTATGTCACAAAGGCAGAGGCCATAAAGATGATAGTCTCTGCTCTCGGCCTGGAAAATCTGGCTGCATACCCATATACATCCACGCCATTTACCGATAATGATCTGATTCCAGCCTATGCCAGAAATGCTGCTTCTGTGGCATATACCTTAGGAATAATTGAGGCAGATTATATGGGCAGATTCAACCCCTCAAGCAGACTGACCGGAGAGAATTTGTCAGTACTGATATTTGACCTTATAGAATACATGGGCGATGAACTTATAAAGGATTATAGAGACAGGATGATTGATTTTTAAATTCCTTACAGTAATGCGCTTAAAAAGTGTATAATTGTTTTACTTGAAGATTTCTTCAAGGATGTATATAATTCTGATTCAGATATTAATATAAGGAGTTCAAGCTTTACATGCCAGAGGAAAACAAGAAAAGCAAAAAGGGCTCTAGCTTTCTTAAGCTGGCCCTGTTTTTAATCATATTAGCAATTATCGCAGTAGTTGTTCTCTATTCGTTTTTTGACATCAGTCCCTCCGAGCTTTTTACCAAAGGGTTTAGTGGGGTTTATGACAGTATTGCCTCCAATACAGAGGGAATAGACAAGCTGAAGGAAACAGTAAAGCCCATAATGACCTTCGATTTGAACGAAAGAATATATTGTATTCCTGCTTCAAAGGATTTAGTTGTGGCGTCAACAAGCTATGTCAGAATATTGGATTCTGAAGGAATAGAAAAGAGCTATATTCCAGTAACGCTAAAAAAGCCCTTTGTGATGTCATACGATAATGAAATTCTGGTTGCCGATTTAGAGGGCAGATATTTTGCGCTGATATATAATGGACGAATTGTCTGGGAAAAGAATATTGATGAGAATATAGTTAATGCTTCTATTTCTGATAATTGGGTGATTTTGATAACCCAAAGCAAGCAATCAGGCTATAAAAGAAGCATAAGAGCATATTCAAAGGATGGCCAGGAAGTCTCATTAAGGAATGTATCAAACTATTACCCCTTTAAAGCCTATAGCCTACCCGAATACAATCCTGGGTGTTTTATGCTCAGCAGCATAGAAGTATCAGGTCTTGAGGCAAACGGACTGTTTGAATTTTTTGATTGCAGCATGAATCAAAAGGCCAGTATCAGGGGCTTAAATGAAATATTCGGTGGAGCTTATCCTCTTAAGGAGAATAATCTTTTTCTGTTCGCTGAACGGAGCGTTATGGCCATTAATAATGCTTATCAGACTATATGGAATAATAAATATAAGGATTTCACCGTTACAGCAGCCAATGTTATAAATGACGAATTTCCGGTAGTGGCACTTCTTAACGATGATATTCTTTCAAGAGAAAAGCATTATGAAACCACCATTAAGATTTACAATAAGGATGGAACTGAAAAAGCTGATTACAAAGTAAATGGAAATGTATCGGCTATTTCGACGAAAAATAAGACTGCTGCTGTGCTGGCAGAATCTGAGGTGTTCTTTATAAATTATAAGGGAGAGTTAATGGATAAATATACAGCTAAATCCAATATTGAAAGTGTACATTTTGGCAAGGACAATGTTGCCTACGTGGTTACTTCAGATACAATAACCCGCGTTAATGTCAAGACTAGAGATAAATTCCTGGGGATTTTTTAAAAGATTTTTTAGAACCCTTCCCCTGTCTACTCACAAGCCTCCCAGAATTCTCTGACCGTCTCAGCCAGATCCTTACCTGAGCCGGACTTTGGTATTGGATGCCATTCATCAGGCAACAACTTTAAATACTCACCTGATGCAAATCTTGAATCAATCAGTAACAGGGCTCCCTTATCTGTTTCAGTTCTGATTAATCTGCCTGCAGCCTGAAGGACTTTATTTATTCCCGGGTAGACATAGGCATAGGAAAAGCCATCTCCCTTTTGGCCATGGTAGAACTCACGCATAATTTCAAGCTCGGGGGAAACCTGGGGAAGGCCTACTCCAACAATTATTACCCCGGTTAATTTATCACCCGCTAAATCTATTCCCTCGCTAAATACGCCTCCCATAACACAAAAGGCTACTCTGTTGACATCGCCATATACATCGAAGCATTTTAAGAATTCATCCCTTGATGCTTCATCCATATCTCTGTCCTGACACATTATTTCAAAGCTGCAGTCCAGATTCTTAAATATTTCCAATACATCTAACAGATATTTGTAGGAAGGAAAGAAAACCATTACATTTCCTTTATGGGCTATGCACCAGTTATAAATAGCCTTAGCCGTGGCTTCAAGATATTTACTTCGATACCGAAAACGAGTCTCAATGCGATTCTCATTATACAGTAAGAGGTTTTCCTTTGGAAAAGGGGAAGGAAGGCGTAGAGTTATATCTTCATGGCGCCCGCCCAGAATACTCTTAAAATACCATAGAGGTGATAATGTAGCTGAAAAAAGAACAGCACTTCTGGCAGCGTTCATAGTCTTATTCAACATAAAGCTTGGATCTAGGCAAAGTAACTTTAGTCTCAAATTTGTTTTTGCACCTGTAATAAGTGTGCGATAATTATCTGAATATAGTTCAAGTATATTAATAAAATGAAGAATGTCAAAAAAGAGATTGACTAGTATGTCTGAATAGGGCTTATCCTCTCTTTCGCCAGATATCCAGTCTTCGGCTTCACTGATAAACTCCTTCAGGGGCTCAATAAGACTGAGTGGAGGATTCTTAAAGGAGTTATATTTTATGCCGCCGGCTTCATAAGATAATCCACCAGATTCTTTCTCTATAGAAGACAAAGCTCTTCTTAATTTAAGGATTCTTTTACGGATCTGAGGCAAATCCTCTTTAATCTCCTTTGAAACATCCAACAATTCTCTTACCTTTATCTCAGATGAAAACATTTGTTGAGCCCTGTCAAAGAGATTATGAGCCTCATCTGCCAAAATCAGATATTTTTCCCGACCCTTTTGTTCGAAAAAACGTCTTAAATATACTCTGGGGTCAAATATATAATTGTAATCACAAATAATAAGGTCACAGGAAAGAGACAGGTCCAGACTCAGCTCAAAGGGGCATATGCCGTAACGATGCCCTGCTCTGGTTATTTCTTCTCTCGGGAAGAAGTCCTGGCCTTTTAATAGCTCCTTTACTACTTTCCTGGAGCGGGACATATATCCCAGAATATATGGACATTTATCAGGCTTGCAATCCTTAACATCATTAAGGCATATTTTATCTTTTGCGGTCAGTGTTATAACCTTTAGCCTCAGCCCTTGCTCATTTAATAGCTTGTATGCATTCTCGGCGATTCTTCTGGTGGTTGTTTTAGCAGTCGCATAAAAAAGTCTGTCCAGCTTTCCCTGGCCTAAAGACTTAATAGCAGGATAAAGCACACCCATGGTTTTTCCGATTCCTGTAGGGGCCTGGGCAAACAACCTTTTACTGTCATCAATACTTTTATATACATTGTAGGCTAATAGCTTCTGGCCTGACCTATAGGCAGGATAGGGGAAGCTTATGCTCTCGATGGAGCTGTTTCTTATCTGCTTCCAGTTCTGTTGTGCTAAGGCCCAGGATGCATAGGGATAGATTAAAGTCTTAAAAAACCGATTCAGTTTTTCACGGGAGAATACCCTGTCAAAGGATTTTTGCTCTTCAGTATCCCTATTATAGTATGTTAGACGTACAGTAACTTTTTCTAAGTCATCAATTTCACTCAGCATAAAGGCATAGCATTTTCCCTGTGCCCAGTGAGAGTCGCTATAGCCCTCATGTATTTCAGAAAGGGGGGTGGTACATGTCTTAATTTCATGGACTATGGTCTTGTCATCAAAACGCCAGATTCCATCGGCTCTTCCACTTATTTCAACCACAAACCCCAAAGCTTCTGCGGAGGTAGAAAGTGTAACTTCAGAGGTATAATTACCCTCTTCCCTGTTCATAGCCTGAATTTTAGAATGGGCCAGACTGCCCTCATATGCAAGACGATATGAGGAAAAGCTCCATTTCGCATCGTCCTTTACAGAGAAAGCAACAAGATCTCTGACGGAGATCTTAATGTGCATGGAATCATCATTTTGCAATTCAGCTGTTTCAGAGATTGTATTTTCCTTATTCGGCAAGGCATGCTCCTTTTTAAATAATATAAATGGAACGGATTGCTTAAGGGGGGGAACATATGTTTAGTTCAAGTTTACTTCATATAAAAATTTAGGTCAAGATTCCCGGGTTCCAGAGAGGGAACCTCCTGTCGGCAATTTTTACCAAATGAATTTGCGTGATAATATTTTTTAATATATTATAATTTAGTATTGAAAGCTTAGTATTGAAAACGTGATTATAATAGATTGTTATGTTAAGGACAATGTGAGATATTTGGAGGAAAAGAGTTTTATGAATAGTAAATATATAAGGATAATACTTTCTTTTTTATTGATGATTGCTTTAGTTATCAGTCTGGTAAGCTGCGGGGAAAAACCGGCAGTACAGACTGAATCACCATCGCCCAGTGGTTCGCCAGTCCCTGAAGCTCCAGATGTAATACCGGACGTTCCTACTGATAGATATGATGCTTCTAAAACAGCCAGGATGGGAAATAATGCAACAAATCCTCTGATTTTATCAACAGGTACGCTTGAGGGCACCTTTAGTCCATTCTTTGCCGAATCGGTAAACGATATTGAGCTCACCAGCATGACACAGCTTCCACTATTATCCTATGATAAGCATGGCGCACCCGTTGCAGGTATTGATGAACCATGCCTGACTTATGATTACAGTGTTGAGAAAGGTCCTGCACACTCAATATCAACCTATACCTTTATATTAAAAAACGGTATTACCTTTAGCGATGGCAAGCCTGTATCAGCTAAGGATGTACTCTTTACAACCTATGTTTTATGCGATCCCCAATATGACGGGCCATCAGATTTTTACACAATGGCCATTCAGGGTATTGATGAGTATCGTTTACAGACCGACAAAGAGACTATTAGAAAGATTGATTCCATCATTGAATCGGGTATAAAAACTGGCGAAGATGGATCAATGGTTATTAATGCGGCTCAAGGTGTTTCATTAGATGAGCAGGTAGCATTCTGGAGCTATTTGGATGAAGCGGGCGAAGCCTTTTCGCAGGCAATCATAGATTATGTCAATGCAAACTATACTAAGTATATACCGAATTACTTTTCCCCATATAAAGTTGAGCAGGTCTCAGCTAATCCCACTATGCAGGCAGCATTTGCCATGGTTATGTGGAAATATGGTACAGTTAACGAGACAGGAATATTTAAAGATGCCACCGGGATAGCCTATGACCTGACTAAGGATAAGGTCGATGCTAAAGTATTTTGGGCTAATATTCTAGCCGCCCATGGATATGATTTGTCTGAAAATGCTATAAATTCTGAAAGGGCAAACCATCTTACTATTCAGGATTATGTCAGGGAGCTATATATTAAAGCTCAAGATAATGAAGAGGGTGCCGTGCAGAGTATAAGCGGCATTACTTCCGGAAGCATGACCTGTGATGATGGGGTAGAAAGAGAATATATAAAGATAGTTCTTGCTGGAACAGATCCGGCCGCCATATACAAGATGGGGATATTTGTTGCACCTTTACATTATTATACCGAGGGCTATACCGGAAATTTAAATGAGAATGGAGTTGCCCCTGGCAATAAAGAGTTCATGGACTTTCTGAAGACTAAGAATGATAAGCCTTTAGGAGCCGGACCGTACACTTTCGAGAACTTTGAGAGCAATGTGGTGGAATTTTCAGCTAATGATAGCTTTCTTCTAGGCTCCCCCAAAATAAAGACATTGCATTATCTTGAGGTTGCTGCCGGTAGCGAGCTTGATGCAGTGAAGTCTGCTAAGGTGCACTATACCAATCCGTCAGCAAGTATGGAAACAGTAAATGATATTACCTCGGCAAAAGAAGATTATGCAAAACTTAGCTATATTCTAGCCCACAATAATGACTATGGATACATTGGGATTCAAGGGCAGGCTATTCCCGAAATTGAGGTAAGAAAGGCTATTGCCCATGCCATCAATGCTCAGTTGGCTATTGACAATCACTACCAGGAGCTTGCAAGCACAAATCATCGTACAATGTCCAGGATTCTCTGGGCTTATCCCAATAACCCTGAAGATTTATTCCCCTATGATGAAACCGGCGAGACCTCAAAAAAGTTATTTGTCGATGCCGGATATAAATATGATGCTGAAAAGAAGATTATGACTTATCCTGAAAGCCATGAAAAATCAGGGCAACAGGTTACTTTTAAGTTTACATTACCCACAAAGAATGCAAAGTCTCATCCGGCTTACTCGATTTTTCTGGACACACAGAAGGTTTTAGCAAAGATTGGTGTTAAGGTAAATATTGAATCGGATGTTAACCTGTTAAGCAAGCTTAATACAGCATATGACTCGGGCATTCAGGTATGGGCATCTGCAAGGGGCAGTGCTGGATTTAATCCGGATATGTTCCCGATATGGTACTCGGATTCCGGAGTAAATGGTAGCATTGCTCCATCAGCCACCGGCCTCTTCTATCTGTTTGAAAATGGATCCGATGAACAAAAGTCAATGCTTACTGAGCTTAATAAGCTTATTCTTCAAGGGCGCAACTCGGTTGATAGGGAAGAACGCAAATCCATATACGAAAAGGCCTTGAAGCTTTCTACAGGACTAGCTGTGGAGATACCGACCTTTCAAAGAAAGAATATGTATGTATATAACAAAGAGATTATTAAAGAGTCATCGTTGTTAAGTGGAGACGATATTACTGCCTTCAAAGGCCCCATGAGCAGAATATGGAATGTTGAACTGAATTAGGGTAAATACCATTTGCAACCTTTATAAACTAAACCAATAACAGCGTCAAAACACATACAAAGGTTTTCGCTGTTATTCTATATTCATAACATAGTATTCCTCATATGTCAGACCACTGTTATAAACATCAGTGGCAAGCTCTACACCTAGATACCTGAGGTGCCAAGGTTCGTAGGAGTAACCTGTTATATGCTCTTTTCCTTCGGGATACCTGATAATAAAGCCATAATTATGGGCATTATCCTTGTACCACAAATATTCTTCAGAGTTTAATACAGTATAGTTGTTTCTAATAACGTCAATAGCCAGTCCGGTATGGTGCTCACTATGGCCGCCACGGGAGTTGAGTCTGTCAACATCCTCGACAGTTCTTCCTGAGATTACTTTACTATTCCAGATATCATGCTGAAGGCTAATGTTCCTGTATGTACCGTAAGCAGTGATATTAAGTCCCAGTTCCTTAGCATCGAAATGCATCTTTTCGAATGCTACCTTTGCATCTTTCCTAAGATACTGATTTCCCATTCCCGGTGCACACATGGAAGAGGGGATTTGGACCAATTCGGGAGCAAAGTCATCAGGCAGCTTGTGATATTTGTTTACTAATACTTTAGTAGAGTGGGTGTCCTCTATTGAATGAATGATTGAATAAAAGGGTTTATCAATACCAATATTTACATAGGCTATTACCTTTTCATAATCATATTCAGGATTCGCTTTTCTGTATGCTATATATCTGTCTGTCAATTCGGGCTTAAAATAACTAAGTGCCTGATACTCAGCCGGAATATTATTTCCGTGATCTTGGATTGAAGGACTGGTGGCAGGCTCAGAGATACTAGGCTCAGGTTCAGTCCAGACGGACTCACTATCCGGTTCAGAGGTGCTGGGATTCTGGGGTTCAGGCTCAGATGACTCAGACAGCGCTGGTTCAGGGGTGTCAACAGAAGCCTCTACCGGAGGCCTAGTATTATCAGACTCCGAAGATTGGGTACCATTTTTGATTGGATTATAAGCTTCAAGACTCTTTCTGATTTGTTGTGGGGTAAATACAATTATCAGCATTGAAGCTATTATTAAGAAAATAAATTTTTTCATATTGCCTCCGGAGCATAATTAGAACTACCTTGTTGAGATAAAGGTAATTGATTTCAATGGATATTATACTATTTAAGGGGGGTGATTACAATTAGGCAATTACAGGTAAATTAAGCCTGGTGTACTAGTAGTACTATAAAGGAATTGATGGAAAAAGAAAAATTCCTAATCAAAGCTTGCATTACGCTTGAATAGGAATCTTTTTCAT
>JAAYTU010000077.1 GCA_012523705.1 Clostridiaceae bacterium | reverse complement strand
TGGTCGGAGTGAGAGGACTTGAACCTCCGGCCTCTTGGTCCCGAACCAAGCGCGCTCCCAGCTGCGCTACACCCCGATAATTGAACATTTGCTATTTTAGCACATTTGCTGCTTGTTATCAATCACAAAATATAAGGATAATTACAATGTATGAAAAAAGGAAGCTATATCGGGCAATGGCTTCCTTTAACTTAACTATATTATCAATAATCATATATTTAATAATTTCTGAAAAGCCCAATAACCTTTCCAAGTATTATTAGTTCTTTCAGTATAATTGGTTCATAGTCAGGGTTTTCTGGTTGCAGACGATAATGATCCTTTTCTTTATAGAATGTCTTGACTGTTGCCTCGTCTTCGATTAAAGCAACAACGATATCGCCATTATTTGCTGTGCTCTGTTGTTTTACTATAATATAGTCACCGTCAAGAATACCAGCGTTTAGCATACTTTCGCCTTTAACCTTCAACATGAAAGAGGTTGAATTGTGCAAGAATCTAACAGGTATAGGGAAAGTGTCCTCAATATTTTCCACAGCTAAAATAGGGGCACCTGCTGTTATTTTACCGATTAGGGGCACATTTTCGATTTCTTGCTCAGCTACATATCCTTCAAGGTTTTTTGCCGAATCGTCTATAACTTTAAGTGCACGAGGCTTAGTTGCGTCTTTGATAATTAAACCGTCTTCTTCAAGCTTTTTTAAGTATGAATGTACAGTAGATGTAGATTTGAAACCTACTGCCTTACAAATCTCGCGGACAGAAGGAGGAAAGCCCTTTTCAATGATGTAACTGTTCACAAAATCAAGAATCCTTTTTTGTTTCTCGGCACTTTGCTGACGCATTCACAAAACCTCCATTTCCTAAGGATATTTCGATCAATTTAAGTTAACCTAATCTTTAAAACAATTATACAATTGAACAGAACAATTGTCAAACAAATGTTCGATTTAATCTTGACAAAGGAACACCTGTTCGATATAATTTACATAAAAGAACAAATGTTCTGAGGTGATATTATGAGTATAATCATTAGGAGAAGAAGGTTTACATTAAAAAATAAAAGCCGTTTTGCAAGATTTATCATGCTGTTTGTTCTTATGGTTGTTTTTATGAGCATGTATATTACTGCCGGAGCTTCTCAAGCAGCTAAAGATGATTATGAGGAAATTTTAGTTATGCAAGGAGATACTCTTTGGAGTATTGCACAAAGTAATTTCCCGGAAAAGGACATACGGGCATATATATATGATATTAAACAATTAAACGGCCTTAATGATGATTATATATATGAGGGACAAAAGCTTAAACTTCCATAAAGGACTATTTTCCTAAAGGGCAATTTGAGTATTTTAGTGTTTTTATGGTTTTGCCTGTGGTATGATTATAATAACGAGTAGATTTGTGGGGTGAGGTCATGCAGGTAAAACAAGTATCAGTTTTTATTGAAAATATTTCCGGAAGATTAGCAGAAGTATCCCGTGTTTTAGGACAAAATAATATCAATATCAGAGCACTATCTATTGCCGACACTTCTGAGTTCGGTATATTAAGACTTATAGTGAATGATCCTGATTTAGCAGCATCGCTATTAAAGAAGGATGGTTTTTCAGTGGGCACGACTGAGGTAATTGCTATTTGTGTGGACGATTCTCCAGGTGGTCTTACCGATGCTTTGACTTGTTTAGAACACAATGAAATAGGTATCGAATATATGTATGCTTTTATTGGCAGCTCTGATCCTGAAAAAGCCCTGGTTATTTTACGAGTAGAGGATACAGAAAAGGCAATAGAAGTTTTAAACAACTGTGGGATTGACACAGTACCACCAAATAAGATATATACTATGTAAACTAAATCGTATTTGATTTGATTAATATGAGGATAATAAGAAGCTGTCTCAATATTAAACTCTTGAGATAGCTTCTTTTATTGTAATCTTTTTAAGGTTAAGATATATTTCTCAGTGATAGTCCCTTATTCTTATCCAGAGCCCATTGGATAGACCATTCGTTTTCAAAGAGTAAAACATAGTTATCCTTAGTATCCTTAACCAGTCTTGATGTGGATGTGAGATTCAAATCATTCGGACGACCTTCTATTTCAGTTATCCATCGAGCATATCGGAGGTTGAGGCTAGTGAGTTTCAGATCAACATTATATTCGTTCTTTAGTCTGTGTTCCAGCACATCGAACTGGAGAATACCAACTGCGCCAATGATAAACTCCTCAACTCCAATATCAGGTTCCTTATATATCTGGATTGCCCCTTCTTCAGCTAATTGTGTAATACCCTTCAAAAACTGTTTTCTCTTCATGGTATCCTTAGCCGATACTCTGGCAAAATGCTCAGGAGGGAAGGATGGTATGCCGTGGAATTCAAGCCCGCTCAGTGAACTCAATACATCCCCTATCCGGAAAATACCGGGATCGAAAAGACCAACAATATCACCGGGATAAGCTTTTTCTACTACTTCTCTTTCCTGAGCCAGAAATTGCTGTGGTTGGGCTAAGCGAACCTGCTTGCCTGAACCACTGTGGTTTACCTGCATACCCTTTTCAAAGACACCTGAGCATATACGCATGAAGGCTAATCTGTCCCGATGATTTGGGTTCATATTAGCTTGAATCTTAAATATAAAGCCAGTGAAATCCTCGCTGTTTGCTTCCATGAGATTTTCGTCAAACACGCGGTCACCGGGGGGTGGAGACATCCTTAAGAATTCCTCTAAGAACGGCTCAACTCCGAAATTGGTCATGGCGCTACCGAAGAATATAGGGGTGAGTTCACCCTTTAATATCCTGTTTAAATCAAAGCTGTCACCAGCTATATCTAAGAGCTCAATATCTTCAATCAATTTTGAGTAATATGGTTCTCCAAGCAAATCCTTGAATATTGGGTCATTAACATCCCCTTTGTTTGAATGAATAATCGCCTGACCGTGACTCTTGTCGTTGGTAAAAAGTTCAATCTGATTAAGCTGTCTGTTGTAGACACCTTTAAAGTCACCATGTATCCCTATTGGCCAATTCATAGGGACAGAACGTATTCCTAATACATCCTCTAGCTCCTGCATTAGATCAAAAGGATCTTTGACGGCTCTGTCCATTTTATTAATGAATGTAAAGATAGGGATACCCCTCATTCTACAAACTTGGAAAAGCTTTATAGTCTGTGTTTCCACACCCTTTGCTCCGTCTAAAAGCATTACGGCGCTATCGGCTGCAACCAGTGTTCTATAGGTGTCTTCACTGAAATCCTGGTGGCCGGGAGTATCCAAAATATTAATACAAAAATCGTTATAATTGAATTGCATTACACTTGATGTAACTGATATACCACGCTGCTTTTCGATCTCCATCCAGTCAGAAGTAGCATGCCTTGCTGTTTTTCTGGCTTTAACCGAGCCGGCCATGTGAATAGCGCCCCCATATAAGAGCAGCTTTTCGGTCAATGTTGTTTTACCTGCATCAGGGTGGGATATTATTGCAAATGTTCTTCTGCGTTCAATCTCTTTATTAAGAACTTCTTTAGCTTTACTCACAATTGCTCCTCATTTCGTACAATAAATACAGATTATATATTATATTTTTTTGTATACTCTCGTCAAGGAATAAGTGATTTTACGCAAAATATATATGGAAGAGTGATTAAATGCGTGTCGGTACTAAAAAATTATGGTACAATTATTCAAAAGAACTCAGGACTTATATCATACTTACGTTTGATTAAGAGAATTGATTTAGGATTATTATGTTTTAGGAGAAGAATCTTATGATTATTGATAATTTAACTCTAAATGCGAAAAATGCAAAAAAAGCTTCTATATCTCTTTCGGGAATATCCACCGAGAAGAAAAATAATGCCCTTAAGATAATTTCACAAAGGCTTTATGAAAACAAGGAAGAAATATTTAAAGCCAATAACGAGGATATAGAAAGAAGCCTCGCCGATAATCTTGCCATGCCCTTAATCAAGAGACTTAAGTTTGATGAAAGCAAACTTAATGAAGTTATCGATGGAATTAATAGCCTGATTAGTCTTGAGGACCCTATAGGAAAAACATTATTGGCAACCCAGCTAGACCATGATCTGGAGCTATACAGGATAAGCTGCCCCATAGGACTGATAGGTATTATTTTTGAATCTCGTCCTGATGCTCTTGTTCAGATTTCGACTCTTTGCTTAAAAAGCGGCAACAGCGTTTTACTCAAGGGTGGAAGCGAGGCTAGGCTCACGAATAGATGCCTTTATGAGATCATTGCAGCTGCTACGAATGAAGCTGGAATTCCCGATGGTTGGGTTAATCTTTTGGAGAGTAGGGCTGAAGTATCAGAAATGCTCAAACTTGACCAGTACATTGACCTTATTATTCCACGGGGTTCTAACGATTTTGTAAGATATATTATGGACAATTCAAGAATCCCGGTTCTTGGTCATGCTGATGGCATATGCCATCTATATATAGATCAGGGCGCTGATGTAAAAAAGGCTGTAGATATTACAGTTGATTCCAAGACTCAATATGTTGCTGTTTGTAACGCATTAGAGACACTTTTGGTAAATGAAAACATAGCACAGG
>JAAYTU010000076.1 GCA_012523705.1 Clostridiaceae bacterium | reverse complement strand
GGTATTAAGGACGTTAAGATTGCTGACATTTTAGTTGAAGGTGGATCAACCACTGTTGAATTTGACGGTAAAAATGATACTGAGTGCTTCACATTCGTAGACCAGTATGGCCGCGAAATGTCTGAAGAAGCCGCTTACACATTCTTCAAAGCTTCAGAAAATAAGAAACTTAATGGACGTGAATTTGAAGATTATAAATTCTCAATCCGCATGACCTACTTAGGCGATAACGGATACTTCAAGATTGGTGATGGCGATGATAGCTACTACTTAACAAAAGATGATAAAATTGAGATCAATACTGGCAAGAGCATTACATTAACTGCTGATCCTATTAAAGACGCTGATCCTATTAAAGACAATGATGTGAAGACTGCTAAGCCTGGCTTCCCATTCAAGTTTGAAATTGTTAAGTACAAGCCTGACTCTGAGAGCTTTGAAAAAAAGGCTCAGCAAGTAAGCCCTGCTAAGAACGTCGAAGTTACAATAATTGACATCCGTGCAGTTAGATCCTTCAGCATTGATGACATTAACAAGTTCTTTGTAAGCACTGCTAATACAGAGTTTGAAACAGGACAACTCGGAAGCCTTACTACGACCAAAGTTCTTGAAAATATCAACGATGATGCAACTGTTGTGACTCAGAGAAAAGTAGCTGTTAAGGGTACCTACAATGGCAAGGATGTTGACATTCCTGCTAAATACCTCGAAGTATCAGCTGATAAGTTTATATTCGAAGGCAATACAGCTAAAGAGGTATCACCAGCTGCTATTTATTGGAGTGACCTCTACGATGTTAAGACAGCTAACTTCCTGCGTAAGGATGCTTCCGATACCGTTAAGGTAAGGGTAAAGCTTATGGATGCGAAAGGTGATGAGACAGGTGAAACCCTCGATACATTGAGCAAGGGCATTACCTTCTCAGATGAGGATCGTAAACTTGATTCACTTACTGCTAAGGAATCTGTAACATTGAATCCAAATGCTACAATACTCACTATCAGTGATACTATTGATATTGATCTTAAAGCTAAAGATCAGTATGGTGATGACTTTGATCTTTCCGGCGCAACCTTCAAGGTAGCTTCCGTAGTTGAAAATGCTGATGGATACGCTGAGAACAACTTCAAGGTTTCAAAGAATGATTCCGAAGAGGTTAAAATTGAAGGAGCTGAAAGAGGCGACACCTTCACACTGACAGTAACAGTTGGTGGCAAATCAGTAGACGTTAAGGTTACAGTAGGTGCTGATTCCGAGTCTAATATTACTGATGGTGCTAACAACTACCGCGATGTCTTAGTTAAAACTGTTTTAGAACAACAAAGAAAAGATGGTCTACAATAAACCATAATTACAACTGAGTATCGTGTAATAACGACAGTTAACAGTGGCTCCGGAAGGCGAAAGCTTTCCGGGGCTACTTTTATGTTTGAAGATTAATCTTATATTGCAGTTGTGTTGCTCATATTGCCCTTGTAAATTGGTGGTGATATAATTTATATATTAGTAAAATAGCCCATATTATGTGGCATAACATTACTCGCTTACTTATGAAAAAGGAGGGTTTTTATCAATGCGAAACCTAAGAAAGTTTATGGCCGTGATACTTACTGTAGTATTGCTCGCATCAATGACGGTTCCCGCTCTAGCTGCTGTTAAGAACACTGAAGAGGCGCTTAAGCTGCAAGCTATTGGATTGATGGCAGGAGGGCCTGCAGATCTTAAACTAGATGAGCCCTTGAACAGGATTCAAGGCCTTACCTTTGCAATCAGGGCTGCAGGAAAAGAGGCTGAGGCACTTGCTATGACCGACAGCGAGGTGGAAGCAGTTTTAGCCTATGTTGTGGATAGAGATAAAATCCCTAATTGGGCGAATGGTTATGCACAAAGATATGTCGCTTATGCCGTTAAGAACAAATACACCCTTGGTACAGACAGTACCATATTACCCAAGGTAAGGTTTGGGCCTATGGATCCCATAAGCGGTACATCCTTTATGGTATTCCTTATGAAATCTGGAATGGGCTATTCTGATGTTACAACAGCTAATGTTTTGAATGACGCAATAGATGCTAGTATTGTTACAGCTTCCCAGGCTATAGAATATGGCAGAAAGCCTGAGCTTATCAGAGACGATGCTGCCGGTATCCTTTACACTGCTGCAATGTCCGGTGTAAACGCTGACGGTAAAAAACTAATTGATAGCCTTATTAAATCAGGTTTCGTTAAAAAGCAGAACGCTATCGATGCCGGCTTTATTAAGGATGAAGAAATAACTATGACAGCCAGGGCTTTGGATGTTCGTACCTTTGAGCTGCAATTTAGCAATACCGTTGATTCATCAAAGGTTAATATAAATGTAGTAATGGGCGATAAAAAGCCTGCAATAAATGCAATTGTGTATAGTAATGAAAATAAAACTGCAACTATTGAGTTTAATAAAAATCTAGATGACGGAAACTATGTAATTACTGTAACAGGAATTTCAGATAAAGCTCTAACAGCTACAGTGGGCATTTCCCCTTCAAAGATTACCTCCATTAAATTTGCTGGTGAAGTAGCCATTAAGAAGGGTAATGATATAACTGTAAAAGTAAAGGCTGAGGACCAATATGGTCAGGATGTTACTTCTAAGTTGAATGAAAGCTTTGTATATGCCGCACCTCAAGGAAATGGAGTATCTCTATCAAACGGAGTTATTACAGTTAAGGGTACAGATTCTAATACATTCAAAATAGGTTCTACTGTACGGATTACAGTTGTTAATTTGGCTTCTGAAGTATCAGAATCTAAAGATTTTGAAGTAGCAGCTTCTGCCCAAATAGAAAGCATAAGCTTTGGCGAAATTACATCAGATGATGAGGATTATAAAGACAAGAGCATAGATGTTACAGCAATGACAACCAATGCACATAAATACTTCCTGCCTGTAACAATGAAGGATCGGTACGGCAATGTTCTTAGCGCTGATGAAATAGGTAATGTCCAGATTTATTCAGCTAATCCTCAGGTAGTTAAACTTGATGATACAGCAATTGTAGATCATAAGGATTTTGGCACAGTTATTAAGTTTAAGGACACAGGCTATAAGATAGACGGTAATGCAATAATTGTGATTTCAGTACCAACTACAGGGGTTACAGCTACTAAGACCATTGAAGTGGTTCCTGAGCCAAAGATTGACAAAGTTACCCTGTCTGCTCCTACAGGAACTATCAAGCAAGGAAGTCCTGTGGTTCTGCCTGTTTCTGTAGTAGATAACTTTAGCAAAACCATTCCATTAAAAGATATTGATTTTAGCGGTTCAGGAAGCACACTTCTTATGAATAAGAGCACGGCTTTAACTGCTATTGGTGGAACATTAAGTATAGACAGAGACTATGCCACAGGTGATACAAATATTATGGTCACACCTACAGCAACTAATGTAGTAATAACCGTAACCACTGCCACCAGCAAATTTGACCATATCAGCCTGACAGCCCTCGATGCATCTGTTCCAAAGGCTATAGAAGGTGTAGAATCAGATTTTGCTTCAATACTGACAAATGATTCATCCCTATCAACAAAGCTTGAAGGGAAAGTAGTATTCAAAGATCAGTATGGTGATAAAATGCCTGCACCGGCATATAAGGCTGTTAAGTCAAATTACTCTTCATACTATTATGTAATTACTAAAAAGACAGGTATCGGAAGCACAGTTTTTGATCCTAGCACAGGTACAATATATTCGACTACGACACCTGGTACAGATACTTATGTAATAGAACTGCTTGACCAGAGCTCCAAGGTAATTGACAGTAAAGAGATTGATATTAAGGTTATTAAGCCTAGTGAGATAACATCCTTTGGAGTTGATGATCTTGACTTGTTCTATACAGACGCATCCGGAATATCAACCCACAGGCAGACAATTACTATTCACGGTCTTTATGATTCAAAAAGAGCGGTTATTAACCAGAATATGATTGTAAACATTAGTGCCTCAAACGGATTAACCGGCTTCGATTCAAAGACTAGAATTTATACACCTGTTAATATTAACACTAACGGAGAAGAGAAAGCGGCTACCCTCACTGTATATATTAATAATGGGGACAGAATAATTCCTATTACCAAGGATGTCGTCTTCAGCGATGCTGTTCCACAGGCTAAGGAGATTATAGTTAGGTACGATGGGGCAATTATCAACACAGACACGGTCACCGTCCCATACAGTGAACTTGTAAACAAGTCACTCTTAGGATTGTCATCAGACAGTAGCAAGCTCTCAATCAGTGCAAAGGATCAGTACGGAGTAGAGCGTAGTATTACTTCCTATAACTTTGTCGTGACAGGAAATACTGCATCTGGAACAGTCAGCAGCGTTGGATATGCTACAGGCTTTAAAGCAGCAGACAGAGGAAAGACCTTTGACATAAATATATTCATTGATAATCTGTACAAGGTACTGAAAATCGTGATTGAGTAAAGTAATGTTGAAGGATGGGCAATTGAAATATACTTGTAAACACCTTGAAACAAATTTTTCATGTAATTGCCAATAAATCTTCACATTACTATGATAAAATTGTAATATGCATGGTGCCGTAATATTTGATGGCGTAGTGCAAAGCCTTTCTTAAGGATTCTTTAATATAAAGATGGGAGAGCCCTGCTGGCTAAGCAATTTACTTGCTTAGATAGAGGGTTCTTTCATTAGGGCGAAACAGGAGACCGCTAATATAACAAGGATAGAATATGATGATAAACCCGTATATGGAGCAGGCACTCATAGAAGCAAAAAAGGCCGCAAGCCTTGGAGAGGTGCCCGTAGGTGCCGTTATAGTAAACAATGGAAAGATTATAGCAAGGGCCCATAACCATAGAGAGACAGATAATAACGCACTGGCACATGCCGAGATTATTGCCATAGATGAGGCATGTAAAAAACTCGGCAGATGGCGCCTTGAGGATTCAGAAATTTATGTCACCTTAGAGCCGTGCCCCATGTGTGCAGGAGCCATTATAAATTCAAGGCTTAAGGCAGTATATTTTGGAGCCTATGATTCAAAGGCCGGAGCCTGTGGCTCTGTGGTAGACTTGCTTAGAGAAGGGCTTTTTAATCATACACCGGATGTATATTGTGGAATAATGGAGGATGCCTGTCAATTAATATTGACAGAATTCTTCAAGAATCTGAGGAGCACTTGATTTACCATTTTAAATACATTATAATTAATTTCGCATACGACTGCCGTCAGACCGGCAGAGCTGCCTGGTACTTCAGGCATTCAGGATAAAACATGGAGGGTTGTCCGAGTGGTCGAAGGTGCGAAACTCGAAATTTCGTGCCGGTGATGAGCCGGCCTAGGGTTCGAATCCCTAACCCTCCGCCATTATATCGACATATTTTTTCATCTGGAGACAAACTTAATTCTACCTTTAAGAGTCAGACTTACAATTGATTTGTAATCAGTTATTATCAAAAAATGATACAAAATATTTAAATTAAATATAAATATGACTTTTTATTTACATTCTAAAGCACTCAGTGGTGGTCGCAATTTAGCTTGATTGTTTTAAGCAAATCTTTTACTTACAAATCCTATAATATTTTGTTCAAGGAGAAGATGAAATGATTACAAATCAATGGTATGCAATACTCCCAT
>JAAYTU010000075.1 GCA_012523705.1 Clostridiaceae bacterium | reverse complement strand
GCTTCATCTTAATAGGGATGAGATCAGAAGCGATTTAGTATTAGCAAATTCAAAGAAAGTAGGTATATCACTAGGCGGAGCATACAAAGACTTAAATGTGGATGATATTCCAATACAAGAATCAGATGAAAGCAGTAAGATATCGTTTAATATAGATTGGCATATTAATGATGAAAATATTATAGAAAGTAATTTAGAAGATATTATTTCGACGTGTCAAAAAATCAATATTATTAATAATGAATATATTCCTCAAATATTTGTATTAAATGATAATTTATATGCTTTTTGCAAAAGCAGCGGAGTTGAGGAACCTGAGCCAGAGTTCACTGGAGATTGGCTTATTTTTGAGAAAAGAGATGACGCATATAAAATTCGTGCATTTATAGAATTACAGTAATAAAAGATGTTGAAGCTATACAGTCTTCAACATCTTAATTATTTGGAGATTGTGTTTTTTTATTAAAGAGCTTTTTTATCTGAAGCACTAAATAGAGGTTGATTTAAAAATAATAAAATCTTATAATGATAAATGGTATTATAGTAGTTAAGTATTTGTTTTTTTATTTCATAATTTGTAGAATGGGAGGACGGAAAATGCCAATCACAGAATTTTTGACTCGTAATGCTAAATTATACGGGGACGAAAAATGTCTTACTGAAATCAATCTGGAACTGCAAGATTCTCACAATGTTATCTGGCACGAATATGAACTGATTGAGAATAATCCTGCCGGAGAATACCGCAGAGATATGACCTGGAAGGTTTTTGACGAAAAAGCCAACAGGTTTGCTAATCTATTGATCAAGCGGGGAGTAAAAAAGGGAGATAAGGTAGCTATTCTACTAATGAACTGTTTAGAATGGTTGCCTATTTATTTTGGGATACTAAAGGCCGGAGCCATTGCAGTACCATTGAATTTTCGCTATACGGCAGAAGAAATAAGGTATTGTTTAGACCTTTCTGATTCATCAGCCCTGATTTTTGGCCCTGAATTTATTGGTAGATTAGAAAGCATATATTCAAAGATCCCAAAGATAAGACTATTGTTCTATGCAGGAGAGGGACGTCCTCCTTATGCTGAGAACTATGACAGACTTACTGCAAACTGCCCCTCATCAGATCCCAAGGTTGAAATATCTGATGAAGATGATGCAGTTATATATTTCTCATCGGGAACGACAGGTTTCCCAAAAGCTATTTTACATACTCACAGCAGTTTGATGTCTGCTTGCCATACTGAACAAAACCACCATGGACAAACCAGGGAGGATAATTTCTTATGCATTCCTCCTTTGTATCATACTGGAGCAAAAATGCACTGGTTTGGCAGCCTGATATCAGGAAGCAAGGCTGTGATTTTAAGGGGAATCAGGCCAGAATGGATATTAAGAACAGTTTCTGAAGAACAGATTACTATTGTTTGGCTTTTGGTTCCATGGGCACAGGATATTCTAGATGCAATTGAAAGTGGAGCGGTGAACTTAGAGGACTACGATTTGTCCAGATGGCGACTTATGCACATTGGTGCCCAGCCCGTTCCTCCAAGTCTTATAAATCGTTGGAAAAAGTATTTTCCTCATCATGACTATGATACCAATTATGGTCTAAGCGAGTCTATCGGTCCTGGCTGCGTACATTTGGGAATAGAAAATATTCACAAGGTCGGCGCTATAGGAATACCAGGTCATAATTGGGAGATTAAGATTGGTGATGATAAAGGCGAGCCTGTTGTTCAAGGTGAAGTAGGGGAGCTTTGCATAAAAGGCCCAGGCGTTATGAAATGCTATTACAATGATCCAAAGGCCACTGCTGCCACATTAAAGGGCGGCTGGCTATATTCAGGAGATATGGCAAAGATGGACGAGGACGGCTTCATATATTTGGTTGATAGAAAAAAGGATGTAATAATCACCGGTGGAGAGAACCTATATCCTGTTCAAATCGAGGACTTTTTGCGGACACATGATTCCATCAAGGATGTTGCTGTTATTGGACTTCCGGATGATCGCCTTGGGGAGATCGCAGCTGCCATTATTGAATTAAAACCTGGACATAGCTGCACCGAGCAGGGAATAAAAGAATTCTGCATGGATTTACCTCGATACAAGAGGCCAAGGAGGATTATATTTGATAAAGTTCCTCGCAACCCGACAGGAAAGATTGAAAAGCCTAGACTAAGAGAAAAGTTTGGCGCATCAAGCTTAGTTGAACAACAGACTACAAAATAATCAGATTTCCAATTATAAAATAAGGCTTATCCCGGATAATACGGAGATAAGCCTGTTTTTATTGAAATGAAACGTTTAACAGGGGGACTTAACACAGAGGTATTACAGGGGAAACGTCCTTCTGTGCGCTTTAAGCGGAGGTGCCTGCTACCATTTAAAGCGGAGCATGGATTGCGTAGCGGGCGCGACTAAAAACCGGATGTTTCTCTGGAGCGCTAAATGGTAGCAGGCAGCAGCCGCTACATGGAGTTGCAAAACACAAAAGGACAGTCCCCTTGTGTTACATGTAAATGCAAAACACAAAAGGACCGTCTCCCTGTGTTAATGTTTGTAATATTCAACTATTGCTTCGGCTACAGTATTAGCAAGCTTTTGCTGCTCGGTTTCATCTGTTAACCATTCAAATTCGAAGGGATTGGGCACGAATCCGTTTTCAAGAAGAAATGAAGGTGCCCAGGTATTTCTGGTCACATAAAAGTTCTTCTTGTTTACACCAAGCTTTTTGCGGCCGTGTTCATCTATTACATAATCATAAACAAGCTGTGCCGATTCCTTTGCAAGGGGTTCCCTGTAGAAGACGGAAAAACCGTAGACCTTGGATATATCGACATTATCAGCCATGCTGTTAGAGTGCAGTGATATAAACATATCAGGCCTTGCCTTGCGTGACATGCTAAGTCTGTCTTGTAATGAAAGTGTTGAATCATCAGTTCGGGTCATAAGAACATCAGCACCCAATTCTTCTAATTCTTCCTTCAGTTTAAAGGAAAAGTCCAGATTCAAATCTTTTTCTGCATATAGATACCCTAACGGACCTATTGCACCCGGCTCGGACCCTCCATGGCCCGGATCCAGCATTATTGTAATGCCGGTAAGAGGGGATGATTTGTCTGTTATTTCAGGTTTGTGCTTCAGGACAAGCCTGATTCCGGTATCGGTTTTTTCAATATAATAGCCCTCAATGGTTTTATCCTCTTTCTTGGCTAAGACATACTCTGATTTAAAGAGCGTAGTTGAACTGTCTATTTGTGATATCAGACTGTCGGCTGGAAGGAAAGGAAGTGCTGCCGAGGATGGAGCCGACACAGTAAGAACTACATCTTCACCATCATAGGAAACTATAGCCGCAGCGGGAGAAGTAAAGGTGAGTTCAAAAACATCACATGTCTCGCCAATATTATACTTTGCAGATCTTACGACTGGTCTTTTATAAGAGGAGTCATAGTAAATTTCAACTTTATTTTTGAAGACCCACTGCCCTGAGGATAAACGAGCATAACTGCCGGTCATACCCGTGACATAATCCACCATGCCTTTGTACAACTCGTACGCAGCTCCATTGCCTGAAACAGGTGCATTATAGGTATCAACTACATCATAAGGAACTTTAGCAAGGAAGCGTGAGCCCTCCAGGATAACACCAATATTCGCAGGGGCCTTTTGGGTTTTCACAGTTCCTTTGTAATTAACGGTGTAAACAGGTGCACCTAAGTCAACGTTACGTGGAGCTCCTGTAAATGTGGGTATTGTATATTCAAGTGAATAAGTAGCCTTATATAACCCGGAAGGATTTGAAGGACCAGAGGTCTGCTTCATATTATAGGAGGTACCGTTCAGCTTGACACTCACATTTGCACCAGCAGGAGCCTGACAGGAAAGGGTAATTTTTTCTCCGGGCATCCAATATTCCTGCGCTTGGGGGAAGGTAGAAGAAACAGGTATTTCAACACTGTTCATCTTTTGTGCTCCTGAGGAGGATGCTTTCCTTGTTATGGTACAGGTTTGCTTCTCACCGTCCTGGGTAAAGGTAAAGGTGTTTACGCCTTCAGAAAGAGAAACAAGTATCCCGAAGTAGCCTTGAGGAGAACGGTTTTCAACCAATTTGCCATTTAAATAAAGAGGCAATGATGCATCTGAAGAGCCGTTCAAATAAAAGGATTTAAGGCTTGTAGTAATATTTGAGGAAGGACGGGTAATTTTTAATTTTCTTAGTGGCAGTTTGCCGTCCCTGGCATCAAAAATTGATTTAACCGAGTAAGTAAGATCAGGTCTTTTTGCCATCTCGTTATATGTAAACAATACGCTTCCTTTTATGATGCTACTTGCTTCATTCATCCTCAGCTGACGCTCTATCTCACTTGTTCCATACCAAGGACTTGAGGAATCGCTATCGTTGGATTTATAAGCGGCGTGGCCAATATATAGATCAACACTAGAATTCTTAACAGCGTTTTCCCACCAGATGGCCAGCTTTTCATAATCTGCAATGGAGTATCCTATGTTCCAGTATAGTTGTGGAAGGATATAGTCTATAAGATTATTATTGATCCAATAAAGAGAATCGGCATAGTGAGAATAATAGGATTGGAGGCCTTTTGTATCACTTCCTGCGGGATTACTGGCTTTATTAGCCCATATACCAAAGGGACTTATTCCAAACCTGACATTAGTGCGACCTGTTGCCTTAATGGCGTCAGATACTTCTTTTACCAGAGAATTTACATTATCCCGGCGCCAATCCCCCAGATTTCTGTTCAATGTGTTATATTTCTTGTAAGTATCGGCATCGTTGAAATTACTGTCGGGATAAAAATAATCATCAAAGTGGATGCCATCCACATCATAGTTTTCAACGATTTCAATAACTCCGTCAACAATTAGCCGTCTAACCTCGGGAATACCGGGATTAAAATACAGATTACCATCGGAATGCTTGACCACCCAACCGGGATTCTTTCTGGCTGGATTTGATGGATGTAGGGATGCAAAATCATGAGCAGGCTCCTTGGCGGTTTTTTTCGTAACTCTATAGGGGTTTATCCATGCATGGAGTTCAATACCCCGCTTATGGGCCTCGCTGACCCAGAATTCAAGAGGATCAAACTGATTTGTAGGAGCTACTCCCTGCTTTCCTGTCAAATACTTAGACCAGGGAAAAATTTCAGAATCATAATAGGCATCGGTGGTTGGACGAACCTGCAAAAACACTGCGTTAAATCCAGTGTTCTTCGCGTAGTCCAAAATCTTTACAGTTTCGCTTTTCAGCACCTCTGAATCTGTAGTAGGCTTCACAGGATAGTCGATATTTACCACAGTAGAAACCCATAAACCTCGAAAGTCTTTTGTAGGAACGGTTTCTAGATTATTGAGGCTTAATGTTATTAGAACATTGGTGATTGAATCATCCAACTGGCTATCCTCAGCGGCAAACGCCGAAGGGCAGAAGGTAAAAGAAAGAATTAAAATAAAAGTAACTACTGTTTTTAGATATTTCATGGCACACCCCGTCATGTTTATTCTACTTCCTTAATTTTAGCATAAATAGCATGGTATTTTATGCTTCAACATGTTTTTTAAAAAACTTGTAACAGTAAGGCAACAGAAGCAGAATAAACAGCTATACTTCGAGGGTGCTTTTTATTTTGATCCCAATATGCGATTGACCAGTCTTTTGATCAGCGATTGCTTTTCAGTTGATGCTATACTATTCTTTGAATTCCCATAGGCGATATTGGGGCCAGAGACCGGGGGGACTGCTTTTTGAGTAGACCCGATCATAATACTTGTGGTGATTTTGCGGCTAGATGATTTTTGTTTCCCTAAAGCTTCAGCTTTCTGGCTCTTAGCTTTATTGGTCAGAGGTTTTTTCTGGTTGTATATCCTTACTCCAGCCCGATTAGGCTTTTTACCCCTTGGGGCACCTTTACTATGCGGACTTCTAATCATTTCATTATTAGTGGGCAGATTATGAGCATGGGCTTTAATCCAATCCTTTGCATTCTCAGTAATCTGTTTTACTTCGGATGCAGATGGTAGCTCCTTTTCCTCAATCATTACTCCGATATGCTCTTCTATTTCATAAAGAGTCATTATATCATCGCTGGTGACGAGAGAAATTGCCTTTCCGGCATTTCCTGCTCGGCCTGTACGGCCTATTCTATGAACATAGCTGTCATTTTCAATCGGAACATCATAATTTATAACCAAGGATAAATCATCAACATGAATACCCCTAGCAGCTACATCAGTAGCAACAAGGAGCTGCACCTTACCATGCTTAAACTGTCCCATTGTCTTAAGCCTTTTGTTCTGCGGGATATTTCCATGAAGTGCGTGGGAAGCATAACCTTTTCTTAAAAGAAATTTATGAACTCTGTCAACGGTCATTCTCGTATTACAGAAAATCAAGCAACTTTGGGGTTGCTCCATCAGAAGAAGATTATCCAGCCAAGCTCGTTTCTCGTTGTGTGCGACACGGAAGTATACTTGCTCTATAGTGTCAACTGTCATTGTAGGAGACTCTATTTCGATGATTTCAGGATCCTTCATATATTTCTGGCAAATATCCTTGACCTCGACAGGGATAGTAGCAGAAAACAACAGAGTTATCCTGTCCCTGGGAAGCTCTTTAATTATTCTGACAACTTGATCTATAAAGCCCATGTCAAGCATTCTGTCGGCTTCATCAAGCACTAAGAAGCGAATGTTCTTGGTTATGAGATTTCCTTGGCTGATATGATCAAAGACTCTTCCAGGAGTGCCTGAAACAATGGACGGCCCTTTCTCAAGAGCTTGTGTTTCGATGGATATATTGTGCTGGCCGTATACAGAGGTCATTTTGTGGGGAGTATGTTTACCAATAAGTTTTAATTCATTTTCTACCTGAACTGCAAGCTCCCTTGTCGGAACCAGTACCAATGCCTGGGGGCCAGGTTGGCCGGGATCAAGCATCTGAAGCATAGAAATGCTATAAACGGCTGTTTTTCCGCTTCCGGTTTTAGATTTTACGGTTAAATCCTTTTGGTTCAGAATATGTGGAATTGCTTCTTTCTGCACAGGTGTAGGTGCTTCAAAGCCCATTTCAGTTAACGCTCTCAAAATTGGTGTTACGATACCTAGCTCTTCAAAACTGTTACTCATTATTACTCATCTTTCATGCTATCTATATTATTTTGCCTTCTTAGCAATTAGTGTTTCTGATTAATATTATATCACACCATAGTACCTCAGCAAGTATTTTGCTGGTTTTAGCAAAGCGCCGTTACCTGTTCCTGCCAGATTGACTTGTAATTATATATGGCTTTATGCTATTTTATATCTGATAAGGGGATAATTATATAACATTAAGGTATAATTAAGGAAAATTAATGGAGTGTTTATTGTCATTCCCTGCTTAGTAGAGTATACTAATTCAGTAATATTTTACTATGAGATAAAGATGGAGGACTATTCTTTTGGATACTAAACGTTGTTGGAAGAAGAATGTAATGTTGTTTTTAGCTGGGCAAACCATATCACTTTTTGGTTCGTCTCTGGTTCAGTTTGCTATAACATGGTATATTACATTAAATACTCAATCAGGAATGATGCTGACTATATCTATAATTTGCGGTTTTTTACCGACTCTCTTCCTCTCTCCCTTTGCTGGAGTGTGGGCTGACAGGCATAACCGTAAA
This sequence comes from Clostridiaceae bacterium, assembly GCA_012523705.1. Taxonomy (GTDB): domain Bacteria; phylum Bacillota; class Clostridia; order DSM-8532; family DSM-8532; genus DTU059. Next base: position 38,986 of record JAAYTU010000075.1, on the reverse strand, counting down.
ATGCTGATAATAGTATCGGACGCTCTGATTGCCCTAGCAACTTTGGTATTGGCAGTACTGTTTTTTATTGGCTATGACAAGCTATGGCTTCTTTTTGTAGTATCAGTAATCAGGTCTCTGGGATCAAGCATCCAGACTCCTGCCGTGAATGCCTTTATACCACAATTCGTGCCTGATGATAAGCTTGTTAAGGTAAATGCTGTGAATGGAACTATTCAGTCCATGGCAATGCTTTTATCTCCAATGCTTAGTGGTGCATTACTCAGCGTAGCATCTATTGAGGTGGTTTTCTTTGTTGATGTAATTACAGCTGCTTTTGCTATAATCACATTACTTCTTTTTGTACATGTTCCCCCCCACGAAAGAGCCACAGCCAGGAAGCCCAAGGGATATTTTCAGGATTTAGGGGAAGGATTAAAATTTGTTATTAACTATAGATTTATCAGAGATTGCTTTATTTATTGTGCTGTTATTTTTATATTTGTTTCACCAGTTGCCTTTTTAACACCCCTGCAGGTGACCCGGAGCTTCGGGCCGGAAGTTTGGCGGCTTACATTTGCTGAAGTCGCACTTGCCGGTGGAATGATTCTGGGCGGACTCATTATGACAGCCTGGGGCGGTTTAAAAAATAAAATATATACAATTGGTTTTTCAATTTTGATATTTGGAATAGCGACCATTGGTCTGGGTTTGGTCAATGTATTCTGGCTTTATCTTGTATTTGCAATGATAGCCGGCCTTGTTATTCCGGCGTTTAATACAACGGCCATAGCATTATTACAACAGAAGGTGGAAACCGATTATCAAGGAAGAGTATTCAGTGTATTTAATATGATACAAAGCGTCATGGTGCCTTTGAGCATATTGATATTCGGTCCTTTGGCCGATGTTATAGCCATTGAATTTCTGCTGATAGTAACAGGGCTGGTTATGGCTATTATGTCGGGAGTAATTACAAACAGTAAGGTTCTGGTAGAGGGTGGCAAGACTATATCAGAAACATAAGGGCTTTAACAAACAATACAATAAGACAGGGGACGGTTCTGTGTCTTGCTTTTTACGCAGCTTCCGTCCCTTTATATATCGCAGTAAAGACGCACTTGAAAGATATTAGATTATCTTTAATACCGCCCCTTTATATTTCTCAGCAAAGACACAGAGATATGCAATTGTTTCCTGTCCCATTCTTGATTGGCCAGTATTTGTTTTTACATCGTTTTATGCTAAAATAGATAGCGGTTTATTTTATAGTGAAAGCTTTTTGTAAAAATGCAGAATATAACTATCAGATTCACTTAATTTGGAGGCTGGTATGAGCATGAGACCAAACAAAAATATTTATAGATTTTATATATTGGTATGTGTATTAATTGTTGCGCTGGGTTTATTTCTTTTTAATATCTTTAAATATAGAAATATTAATAAAACCGTTGTCACAGAAGCGGGAACTGAGTTACCCAGTGCTAATGTGTTTTTGAAGGATAACAGCACCGATGCGAAATACGTTACCGATTTGACCTGGATTAATATTAATCAGCCAGGTGCTCACAAAATTGAAATTGAAGTTGGTGGGACAAAATATAAGGTTAAATTAGAGATAAAGGATACCACTGCCCCAACAGCTCAGATTCAGGATGTTGACCTATATGAAGGCAGAACAGTGAAGCCTTCAGAGTTTATTAAGGAAATAACTGACGCTACAAATGTTACAGTTTCATATAAGGCTGAGCCTGAGTATAGTAAAATTGGCACCCGAGAGGTGGAGTTAATTCTTGAGGATACCTCAGGGAATAAGTCTGAGTATAAGGCAAAACTTAGGGTTTCGAAGACCAACGATATAGTAAAGGTTGATATACAAAATCGAGCATTAAACCTCGAGGCATTTTTAAAGAATCCTGAGGATCTTCCCAATGCTGTATTGCTTGAGCCCAAAAGTGTTCCTGCCGAGATAGGGATTTATCCTGCAAAGGTTATGATTGGAGATACCACTTATGAATCTAATATTTCAGTTACCGATCTGACTCCCCCTAAGGCTGATGCCGTTGCCCAAAGCATATGGCAAAATGACAGCATCGAAGCAAGTAAATTCGTAACAAACATTGAGGATATGACAAATGTTTCTGTTACTTATAAAGAGACACCGGACTTTTCTCTTGTGGGTGATCAGACTGTTAAGCTTCTATTGACAGATGAAGGCGGGAATGAGACAGAAATTGAGTCTATTCTGACAGTTGTTAAGGATACTGAATCTCCACAAATATATGGTGTAAAGGACAATACTATTTATATTAATAATCCGGTCTCCTTCAAAAAAGGCGTTTATGTTTACGATAACCGGGATGGAGAGATATCTGTGTCTGTGGACAGCTCTCAGGTAAATCAGAAAGTAGCAGGACAATATCCTGTAGTATACACAGCGACTGATTCTTCGGGCAACACCTCAAGTAAAGAAGCAATTTTTACCGTTAAGGAAATGAAGGTTACCATGGAACAGCTTGAGGTCATCGCTGATGAGGTTCTTGCTGAGATTACAACCCCTGACATGACCTTGAGAGAAAAGGCATGGGAAATATACCAGTATGTTAATACCCTGCTTACCTATACCGGTGTTTCCGATAAAACAGACTGGATGTATGAGGCATATAATGGTTTTACGAACAAAGTAGGTGACTGCTTCACATATTTTGCAATGTCAGAGCTGCTTTTAAACAGAATTGGAATGGAAACCATGAGGGTAGAAAGGCTGACAAAGCCGGGAGAGGCAAAACATTACTGGCATCTGGTCAATTATGGAGAGGGATGGTACCATTTTGACGCGTGTATACACATTCCTAAGCTTGTGTCCTTTATGTTGACCGATGCGGAGATGGATGCATTCTCTGCCAGAGTGGGAAAAGACAATTATTATTACAGATTTGATAAAGAAAACTACCCGCGAACACCTGAAAAATAGTGTGTTTAATACCTGCGAGGGAGGAATACTTACGAAAGAGCTTGGCGTAATAGGTGGTCTTGGCCCAATGGCAACTGCCTACTTTTATGAACTGATTGTTAAAATGACAGATGCAAAAGCTGACGGGGAGCATGTTCCGATGATTATATATAATCGTCCGGATATTCCTGACAGAACCGACTATATTCTTGGCAAGAGTCAGGATAGCCCTGTGAATGCCATTATAGCAATTGGTAATTCCCTGGCATGCCTGGGTGTTGATATTATAGCAATACCCTGCGTTACAGTTCACTATTTTTTTGATGAGCTTTTGAAAGGAATAAGTATTCCAATAATCAATATGATTGAGGAAACAGCTAATTACCTGAAGGAGAATGATATCCGGAAGGTTGGAATTATGGCTACCGACGGCACAGTTTCCGCAGGTTTTTTTACTGAAGAGCTTGAGAAAAAAGGTATCGGAACTGTTATTCCCTCAATAGCCTCTCAGAAAAAGATTATGGGCATAATATACGATAGCATTAAGGCAAATATGCCCTATGATATAAATGAGTTCAGGCTTGTTGAAAAAGAGCTTAGAGATGCAGGAGCTCAGGTTATTATACTTGGCTGTACAGAGCTTTCTTTATTAAAGAAGGATGGTTATGCCGGTAAGGGGTTTTTGGATGTTATGGAGGTGCTGGCAGTAAAATCAATTGAGTTTTCCGGTGCTTCTGTGAAGGAGGAATATAAAAACCTTATTACATAATATTTTTCACTGGAGCATTCAAAACACCATAATAATAAAAGACTGCAGATAATTACAGACTAATTAACAGGATTACAAAAAAAGGATGTCAGTATATGAAAAGACAAAACAATATACTTGAGTATTTGGATAATATAGCCAATGTTTATCCCGATAAAATTGCTTACGCCAATGAAAGTATCGAGCTGTCATTTAAAACAGTATATGATAATGCAAGGGCCATAGGTTCATTTCTGCATGAGAAGGGCAGATACAAAGAGCCTGTGGTGGTATTTATGAAAAAGCATCCCAACACAATTGTAACTTTTTTAGGAGTTGTTTATGGGGGATGCTATTATGTTCCTATTGATGTTGAAATGCCCAGGCACCGTATAGAGCTTATATTTCAGAATCTTAAGCCAGGTGCAGTAATATGTGATGACACAACCCTGGATTTAATTAATACCTTCGATTATCAAGGTGATGTATATGCTTATGATGAAATGGTTAAGGAGACTGTTAACCAAGCGGCACTCGATAATATCAGGAGTAAGGCCATAGATACTGATCCAATATATGTAGTCTTTACCTCAGGTTCTACAGGTAGGCCAAAGGGTGTCGTGGCTTGTCACAGATCAGTAATAGACTATATCGAAACTTTATCAGATGTGCTGGAAATATCTGAGGATACAGTGTTTGGAAATCAAACCCCCCTTTATGTGGACGCCTGCCTGAAGGAGATATTCCCTACTTTAAAGTTTGGAGCCAAGACCTATATCATACCAAAAGAGCTGTTTATGTTTCCAATCAAGCTGATCGAGTTTTTAAATAAGTACAAGATTAACACAGTTTGCTGGGTAGTTCCTGCTCTGACCTTGATTTCAGGACTTGGTGCATTGAAGGATAATGTCCCGGAATATTTGCACACTATTGCCTTCGGCAGTGAGGTCTTTCCCATAAAGCAATTTAATATATGGAGGAAGACACTTCCTGAGGCCAGATTTATAAACCTCTATGGGCCGACCGAGGCTACGGGAATGTCATGCTACTATGTTGTTGACAGGGAATTTGATTTAGACGAAGCTATTCCTATTGGCAGACCCTTTAATAATACAGAAATACTGCTCTTAAATGATCAGGATAAGCCTGCAGAACCAGGTGATCAGGGAGAGATCTGTATACGGGGAACATCGTTGACTCTTGGCTACTACAACGATTTTGAAAGGACTAATGAGGCCTTTGTTCAAAATCCATTGAACCCCTATTACCCGGAGCTGATTTATCGTACCGGTGATATTGGTAAGCTAAACGATAGGGGAGAGCTGATCTTTGTTTCCAGAAAGGATTATCAGATTAAGCACATGGGTCATCGCATTGAGCTTGGAGAAATTGAAATGGTCATGAATCAGATGGAAGGCATACAGAGCGTTTGTTGTATTTTTGATAATGACAAAAAGAAAATTATTCTGTATTATGTTGGTGATGTATCTAAAATAGAAGTAGTTAATTATTGCAAGAATAAGCTGCCAAGGTATATGGTGCCTCATCTTGTGGAAAAGATTGACACAATGCCACTTACATCAAATGGTAAGATTAATAGGCTGGCATTAAAAGAAATGTATGCCAACCGATAGGAGGAAATATGGAAGAACTATTGGAAATACTCGAGGAACTTCATCCAGAGGTTGATTTTAATACTAATAAAAGCTTAATTGACGATAAAATATTAGATTCCTTTGATATCATTACTCTCATAGCCGATATCAATGATGCATATGATGTTGCTATTCCGGCTCATGAAATTATACCGGAAAATTTTAACTCGGCAGAAGCGCTGTATGGATTGATTGAAAGGCTGCTTGACGAGGATTAGATCAGGGGGGCATATGTTATTCACTTCGTATGAGTTTATATTCTTTCTCTGTTTGCTGATAGGCTTATACTATATTATACCTAAGCGTTTTCAATGGCAGCTGCTTTTGATTTCCAGCTTTGTTTTTTACTACTTTTCGGGCTGGAGCAATCTGCTATATATTTCTGTAACCATTGTTTCGACCTATTTTGTCAGTATCAAGCTGAATGGTCTTACTAAAAAGCAAAAGGCTTATTTAAAGGAAAACCGTGATTTATCCAGAGAAGAAAAAAAGGTCTACAAAGAAAAAATAAAGTCGAAGCGTTGGGGATGGCTGCTATTATGCCTGATTTTTAATCTTGGGATTCTGGCAGTAATTAAGTACACTAATTTTGCTCTATCCAATATAAACTCAATACTTACTTTATTCAAGATGAATGAGATTTCATATGTCAATCTGCTTTTGCCTATGGGGATTTCATTCTATACATTCCAATCCATGTCCTACATCATTGATGTGTACAGGGAAAAGTATGAGCCTGAAAGAAATATAGGTAAGATGGCGCTGTTTGTATCCTTTTTCCCCCAGTTGATTCAAGGACCTATAAGCCGCTTTGATGATTTAAGCAAGACCTTATATAAAGAACACAGCTTCAATGCCAAAACCTTTTCCTTTGGCTTTCAAAGGGTACTGTGGGGCTATTTCAAAAAGATGGTCATAGCTGACAGAATCATTACTGCGGTTCTGACAATAACCAAGAATCCTGATACCTATGATGGCATCTATGTTTTTATCGGTATGTTGTTCTATGCTCTTCAGCTCTATGCTGACTTTACAGGTGGGATTGATATTACAATCGGTATAGCCCAGATGCTGGGTATTGAGGTTAAGGAAAACTTTATCCGCCCATATTTTTCAAAATCCATTACAGAGTATTGGAGGAGATGGCATATTAGTATGGGGACCTGGTTTAAGGATTATGTATTCTATCCCTTATCAGTGAGTAAGCCCATGCTTAATATCTCCAGATCCTCCAGAGCACGTTTTGGAGACAAGGTAGGGAAGCGGCTACCGGTGTATTTGTCTACCTTGATAGTGTGGTTTACGACAGGTATATGGCATGGCTCAAGCTGGAACTTTATTGTATGGGGCCTGCTGAACGGAGTAATAATTCTGATTTCCCAGGAGTTCGATCCGCTATACGCTAGGTTTCATGAAAGATTTAAGGTTAAAGGAACCTTTGGATTCCGTTTGTTTCAAGTTATACGCACTGTCCTCCTTTTATCGTCCTTAAGAATTTTAGACTGTTACAGGGATGTGGGGGTTTCCTTCAGAATGTTTGTGTCCATGTTTACCAAGCTAGATATCGGAGTTCTGTTTAATGGTTCATTGCTGGATCTGGGCCTTGATGTATCAGACTACATAGTTTTGGTCATTGGGGTAATCATATTAATCGGTTTTAGCCTATTACAAAGAAGTGGAAGTGTAAGGGAGAAAATTGCAAATAAGAGACCGGTATTAAGATATTCAGTTTATATACTATTATTTTTCTCCATACTAATCCTTGGAGCCTATGGAATTGGCTTTGACAGCAATCAATTTATCTATAACCAGTTTTAGTACAGGATAATGAAGTAAAATAAGGGAAAGAGTATTTTATTTTAAGGGAGAATTTATGGATCAATGAAAAACAAGAAAATAATATCCATTTTAATAATATTTTTGATAATTGCAGGACTGTATGTGCTTTTACAGAGCCTTCTAATGCCCAAGTATATGACAAAGATAGTTGAGGGTGCTTTGATTTCCGAGTATTATCATGAAAAAAATAAAGACCATGATGTCATATTTATTGGTGATTGCGAGGTCTACGAAAATTTCTCACCAATTACTCTTTGGGAGGAGTATGGTATTACCAGCTATATCCGGGGAAGTGCTCAGCAGCTTATCTGGCACTCGTACTATCTTTTAGAGGACACCCTGAAATATGAAAAGCCCGATGTTGTTGTATTCAGTGTCCTCTCAATGATGTATGATGAGCCACAGAATGAGGCTTATAATCGTATGAGTATAGATGGTATGCCCTTATCTTTGACAAAACTTAGGTCCGCGAAGGCTGCCATGATGCCCGAGGAGGATTTAATTACATATGTCTTCCCGCTGTTGAGATATCATTCTAGATGGAATGAGCTTTCAGAGGAGGACTTTAAATATTGGTTTAAAAAGGACCAGATAGCTCACAACGGGTACCTTATGAGGGTTGACGCAAAGCCAGTGGATACATTTCCGAAGCCTAGAGCTCTGGCAGATTATAAGTTCGGAGATATTTGCTATGAGTATTTGGATAAGATGACACAGCTTTGTAAGGATAATGACATAGAGCTTGTTTTGCTCAAAGCCCCCAGCCTTTATCCCCATTGGTATGATGAATGGGATGAGCAGATGGTTGACTATGCGGCTAAAAATGATTTATTATATATTAACCTGCTCGATTATCTTGATGAAATGGGGCTGGATTTTAATACAGATACCTATGATGCAGGACTTCACTTAAATCTTGCGGGGGCCGAAAAAACATCAGTATTTTTTGGAAAGTACCTAAAGGATAATTTTAATCTTATTGATAAAAGAAATGATCCGGAGTTGAAGGCCCTTTGGGATGATAAATCTGCTTATTATTATAATATGGAGCAGGAGCAGTATCAGGAGCTTGAAGAGTACGGATACTTACTGAAATTTAACCTGAAGCGCACTGAAGAAAAGTAACGACAGGTATTTGATGTTATTAAACAGGAGGAGTTATGAAAATAAAATTTAAGATATTAACAATAATGATGGCTATAGTTCTTATTTTAGCTTCTTGTGGCTCTAATAACGGTGGCGAATCTCCAACACCGACCGAGCCTCAATCAACGGGAAACAACACTAATTCTCCCGTTACTACAGAGGAAAAATCAAAATACTTTTTTGAGCATAACGGCATTTCTATATATATGAATGATAAGGCAGAGCCCGTTTTAGATGCCTTAGGTGAGCCTATGCACTATTTTGAATCTCCAAGCTGCGCCTTTCAGGGAATTGACAGGGTGTACACATATAGTGGCTTCGAGCTATACACATATACAGATGGGGATGATGATACTGAGTATATCTTTTCGGTTGTGTTTATGAATGACGGTGTTGAAACTAGGGAAGGGATTACTCTCAGCAATAAGCTCAATGATATTATTTCAAAATACGGTAACGACTATGATCAGAAAAACGACAAATATACCTATACTGATGCGAACACTACACTTGCCTTTGTTATTAAGGATGAAGAAGTGGTAGATGTATCATATAATCTTATTGTGAACTAAAACGGGTTTAGGTATGGAAAAACAAGAGAAACCTGAAAAGAAAAAGAAAAGGTTTAAAATAGGACTACGCACTGTAAAGACAGTTGTGGCAGTCTTTATATGTTGCCTAATTGATTTTCTCCGAGGAACAGATCCTATACAGAGCAGTATCGCGGCTGTTTTATGTATTCAACCCGATACCAAAAACAGCATTCGTACAGGGATTACTAGAATTATCGGCACTCTGATCGGAGGTGTTACCGGTGCCTTGGTGCTGCTATTCTTATTAGAGGTGGGTATATCTCATAACTCAATTCTGTTCTATTTAATTCTTTGTGTATTGCTTATCCCGGTTATCTATATACCTGTTAGATTGGGCTGGCCCGAGGCTACAGCTCTTACATGTATTGTCTATATAGTAATTGTTTTGGGGTATACAAGTGAGCAGACCCCGTTAGAAATGGCAATAGAACGTATTATAGATACCTTGATAGGGATTGCAGTTGCTGTTCCCATTAATGCAGCATTTCCAAACCGCAATAAGGCTAAAACAGACTCTATATCTGAAAATGAGCCTAGTATTTGAAGCATGTAGTCAGGTGGTCATCGATAATGCCTGTAGCCTGAAGATAGGAGTAGATTATAGTACTTCCTAAAAAGGTAAAGCCCCGTGATTTTAAATCCTTGCTTACCCTATCTGAAAGCTGTGAGGTAGTGGGGACCTGTGACAAATCGGTCCATCGGCCTTTGACTGATGTGCCATCTACAAAATTCCAGATATATTTATCGAAGTTACCCCATTCCTTCTGAATCTCTAGAAAACAGCGGGCATTATTGATTGAAGCAGTGATTTTCCTTCTGTTCCGGACTATGCCTTCGTTTTGAAGCAGCTCACAAATTTTCTTTTCATCATACTGGGCGACCTTATTAGGATCAAACCCATCATAGGCAGCCCGATAATTCTCTCTTTTACGCAATATGGTTATCCAGCTCAAGCCAGCCTGGGCAGATTCAAGAACTAAGAACTCAAAGTGCTTCTTATCGTCATGAACAGGAACACCCCATTCAAGGTCATGATATTTAATGTACAATTCATCGGTACCACACCAGGGGCATCTGTTCAAAAAAACCACTCCTTTATCTATAATTAAATCCTACTAAACTATTATTAGATATACAAGTATAAAAAAGAAACGGGATATTATATCCCGTTTCTTCTAAGGTCCATGCTTATGATATTAGACGGCTAAACAGCCAAGGGTTTTATGAGCTGTATTCATTATAAATGGTTCGTTTTTTGATATAAATTCTTCCAAATAGGTTTTATCCTTTTGGGCCTTTACGGCGTTTTTATCTATTTCTCTCATATAAACATCCCTCTGTATATACTTTCGAAGGATTAGTCAGAAAAAATGGGGTAATGTTGATTATACATAGAATTAAAAAACAAACCCGGTGTAAAGCCTGAAGCCGTATAATAAAATAAGAAACTCCGCGGTCAATAAGCCTATTGCGGAGCTTCATCATAATAATCATAAAAGATTATGCCCTTATTTGTTCTGAAGCTTATACTGGATTTTATAGCCGTGACTTTCAATTGATTTTTCCATCTCTGATGTATTCAGAGAATTAATTCCTATAACAACAGAGCTCTTCCCGTTAGCTCCTCTATAAACTGCTACATGAGTAATGTTAGCCCCAAATTCGCCGATGATTCCAGTTAGGTTTGCCATTATTCCAGGCTCGTCCTTAGCCTCGACTGTAAGACGGGTACCCGGTTCACGAAAACCTAATAATTCTATAAATGAATCAAATATATTAGTCTCGGTAATAATGCCTACAAGCTTTTCATCATCAACTACAGGAAGGAAACCGACATTATTGTCTCTCATTAATATTGCTGCTTCTTCTAACAGAGCACTGGACGAAATAGTAATAGTATTTTTGTTCATTATCTTACTTACTTTCATTTTAGAGAGCAGGTAAGTAATTTCACCCATGCTGAATGTGGTTGCATTGGAGGGAGAGGCCTGCAAAATATCTTCTTTTGATACAACACCAACAAGTTTACCATTCTTCATAACCGGAAGGCGTTTTACACCGTTAACAGTCATTATTTCATGAGCTTCCGGAACCGTCTGGTCTGGGGAGATTGTAAACGGGTTTGCAGTCATTTTGTTTTTTACAAACATAATTCTAACCTCCTAAATATGCTTTTTTGATATCGTCGCTCTGCATGAGCTCTGATCCTTTACCGGATAGTACGATAGAACCGATTTCCATAACATATGCACGATTTGCTATTTGCAATGCCATACTGGCATTTTGCTCTACCAGTAAGATAGTTGTGCCAGCCTCGTTGATATCTTTTATTATACTAAAAATCTCCTGAACCAGCAACGGAGCAAGCCCCATGGAGGGCTCATCAAGGAGAAGGATCTCTGGCCTGCTCATTAATGCACGTCCTATCGCAAGCATTTGCTGCTCTCCACCTGACAGGGTACCGGCAGCCTGCTTCCTTCGGTCCTTCAACCTGGGGAACCTTTCATAGACCATCTCTAAATCTTTAGCGATTTCTTTTTTATCTTTTCTAAGGTATGCCCCTAACTCTAAATTTTCTAGAACAGTCATGGTAGGGAAGACGCGACGGCCTTCGGGAGACTGGGAGATTCCCATTTTAACTCTTTCTTGAGGAGTAGTATTGGTAATATCCTTTCCGTCAAGAAATATGAATCCGTCAGTTGGCTTTTTCAAACCTGAAATCGTACGAAGGGTTGTGGTTTTACCAGCTCCATTAGCGCCTATCAATGTGACTATCTCACCTTCATTTACCGTTAGTGAAACATTTTTGAGGGCATGGATTACACCAAAATGAACATTTAAATTCTTAATCTCCAGCATTGTTTAAATCCTCCCCCAAATAAGCTTCTATAACGCGTTGATTGATTTTTATCTCATCAGGTGTGCCATTTGCAATGACCATACCATAATCTAAAACATATATGCGTTCACAGATATTCATAACAAGCGACATATCGTGTTCTATCAGCAGTATAGTCAGTTTAAACTTTTCTCTGATCCAGCCGATTAACTCGGTCAGCTGAGCAGTCTCATTAGGATTCATTCCGGCCGCCGGCTCATCTAGCAGCAGAAGAACAGGGTCTGTTGCTAGGGCACGGGCAATCTCCAGATGACGCTGTTCGCCATAAGGAAGGTTTCTAGCTAGCTCGTCCTTCTTATCTTCAAGGTTTAGTATCTTAAGTAATTCCATGCTTTTTTCTATAAGTCTGGCTTCCTCTTTTTTATAGGAAGGAAGGTGGAAAAAGCTTGGAATCAAGCCATATTTAATATTTTTATGCATAGCAATACGAACATTATCAAGCACTGTCAAATCCTTAAATAGACGAATGTTTTGGAATGTTCTGGCTACGCCCTTTTTACAAATACTGTAAGGCTTTAAACCGTTAAGGGTTACAGCTTTTCCATCAGTATTCAGATTTATTATGCCTGATGTAGGCACATATACGCCTGTCAGAAGATTGAACAGGGTGGTTTTACCGGCGCCGTTAGGACCAATCAGACCTAATAATTCACCCTCATTTATCTCCATATTTACATTTGAGACAGCGGTCAGGCCGCCAAAGGATTTAGTAAGCTTATTCACCGTTAGTATTGACATTCTAAACCCTCCTTTTCTTTGGCTTAAAGCCTTCACCAATTTTGCTGAACATAGATAGGGAAAGCTCCTTAGAGCCCATTAAGCCTTGCGGTCTAAATATCATAATAATGATTAATAGGAGCGAATAAATAATCATTTGGACATTAGCAAAGGATTGTAAATAGGTTGTAATAATGGCTAGAAGAATAGCGGCTATAACTGAACCAGAGATACTGCCCAGACCACCTAAAACAACAATTACCAATATGTCTATAGATTTTGAAAAGCTGAATATCTTCGGATCTATAAAATTAAAGGTGGAGGCATATAAGGCTCCCGCAATTCCAGCAAAGAACGCACCTATAGTAAAGGCCATAACCTTATATTTAGTTGAATTAATTCCCATGGCATCGGCAGCGATTTCATCCTCACGGATAGAAATACATGCCCGGCCATGTGAGGACTTGATAAAGTTAGAAATAATAAGTATAGTACCGGCAGTAAAAACAAACAACCAGGGCCAGTTAGTAAAATGAGGAATGTCCTGCAGGCCGGCGGCACCATTTGTGATACTGTCCAGATTTAGGAATATAATACGAATGATTTCTGCCATACCTAATGTGGCTATTGCGAGATAATCTCCTCTGAGCCTTAGTGTTGGTAAGCCTACAAGGAATCCAACTATTGCAGCCATGATTGCCCCTGCAAAGACACCAATGATAAAGCCTAAAACAGAGGGAACCCTTAAGGTAATCAGAGCACAGGTATATGCTCCTATTGACATGAATCCCGCATGGCCTAAGGAAAATTGGCCGGTAAAGCCTGTAATAAGGTTAAGGCTGACCGCCAAAATAATATTAATGCAAATAGTCGCTAGTGTGGTTTGCAAATAACTATTTATTATGTCAAGTGATATTAAAAGCTGGATAATACCGAAGGTTAATATAAGTGAAATAAGCTTCCTTATCCAGTTTGTCTCAATTAATTTTTTCAACTTAAATTACACCTTCTCCCTTGTATTTTTACCCAATAAACCGGATGGTTTAATTATAAGAACCAAAATTAGAATAGCAAAGACTACACCGTCACGGTACATAGAGTTTCCGTACCCTGATACTAAAACTTCAACTATTCCAATAAAATAACCACCAATCATAGCGCCAGGTATTATGCCTATACCACCAAAAACAGCTGCAACAAAGGCTTTAATTCCTGGAAGCGTTCCCATAAGAGGGTTAATTGAATTATAGTATATACCCACCAGAATACCTGCTGCTCCTGCCAGGGCTGAACCTAAAGCAAAAGTAAAGGAAATGGTACTGTTAACGTTTATACCCATAAGCTCAGCTGCATCACTGTCTAATGATACGGCACGCATTGCCTTACCTATTCTTGTTTTCTTAACAATAAACTGAAGTAGTATCATAAGAACTACTGTTATCGTAACTATCAGAATCTGCTGCATTGTAATGGTAATACCCATCAGATTAAAGGACTCTGTAAGAATTCCGGTTAATGGGGGATAGGAGCGTACATTTGCACCTGCAATAGCCATAGTAACATATTCAAGGAACAGAGAGACACCGATTGCAGTAATCAGGACTGCAATTCTGGTCGCATTCCTTAAAGGCTTATAGGCAACCTTTTCTATAACAACGCCAAGAATCATGGAAAACAGCATTGATAGCAATAATGATGGCAGGAAACCAAGCTTAAGTGTTGTCATGGAAAAATAGCCTATAAAAGCTCCAAGCATGTACACATCACTATGGGCAAAGTTTATCAGCTTGATAATACCGTAAACCATAGTATAGCCTAAGGCGATAAGTGCATATATGCTTCCAAGGGATATTCCGTTAATAATCTGTTGAAGTAGCTGTTCCAAATGATTTCCCTTCCTTCGACAATCATTGTGTTCTTAAGTAATAGACTAATGACTGTATAGTAACTATAAGTTTAGATATAAGTGGGGGGACCATGGTACCCCCACTTATACTTGATTCTACTACAAAAATGGATTATTGTTCAACCCTTTGGCTTGTAGCATGTACACCATTTTCAATACCAACAACAACTACAGCTTTAACAGGGTTATGGTTTTCGTCCATGCTGAATGAACCGGTAATACCTTTAAAGTCTTTAGTTTGAGCCAATGCATCCTTTAAAGCTACTGGATCTTCACTTCCAGCACGCTTGATACCATCTATTACGAACATGGCAAGATCGTATCCTAAAGCTGCAAACTGATCTGGTTCCTTACCGTATTTAGCTTTGTAACTCTCGATAAAGCCCATAACGCTGGGATCCTTGTCAAGGGATGAGAAGTGGCTGGAGAAGTATACATCATTCAATGCATCTGCACCGGCAAGCTCGGTAAGCTCTGGAGCTCCGAATCCGTCAGGGCCGAGGATTGGTGCATCGATACCCTGATTACGAGCCTGTTTGATTATAAGGCCAGCTTCGTTATAGTAGCCGGGAATAAAGACAACATCAAAGGATTCGCCCTTAATCTTTGTAATAATAGCGTTGAAATCGGTGTCACCGGACACGAATGCTTCTGTAGCAACAACCTTGCCGCCGCCAGCTTCAAATGTAGAAGTAAAGTTTGTAGCTAGTCCCTTAGCGTAGTCGCTACTGTTATCAAGGATAACAACCGCCTTTGTTGCTGACAGGTTATTCAGAGCAAAATTCGCCATAGCTGTTCCCTGATAAGAGTCTGTAAAGCAGATACGGAAAGCATATTCCTTTACTCCGTTATCATCAATAGTAACTGAATCGTCTGTTGCAGAGCCTGAAGCAACAACTATCTTATTCTTCATAGCCTCAGGAATAGTAGCCTTAAAAGCTCCTGATGTAGCTGGGCCAAGTACTGCAATAACCTTGTCCTGAGTCATAAGCTTTGTTGCAAGGGTGGTGGCTTGTGACTTATCTGATTTGTTGTCATATTTGATCCATCTGATCGTTTTGCCATTGATTCCGCCTGCATTGTTGACTTCCTCAAGAGCAAGCTCAATACCTTCAACTGAAGCCTGACCATAAGAAGCAACATCGCCGGTAAGCTCATAGTTGATACCAATTCTAATTTCGTTCTCATTTTGGGAGGCTCCACAGCCTGCCATGATAGTCATTGTAAGTGTCAAAATGAGTATAATAGCTAAAGTTTTTTTCATATTCCTCTCTCCTTATTTTTTTATTGTTATAATAAGTATTTCCGGTTTGTGGAAATATCTTTGGCTGTACTTAAAATAATACAAAAAAAGCCTTGCTCCTTAACATAATATTAAGAGACAAAACTTTCGTGTTCTGTGGTACCACTCTTTTTGCTGTGAAAACAGCCCCTCACCAGCACATCAAAGAATAAATGAGTCAATAATACTTTGTATGTGCAGACATGATAACGGTTGTCATCCGACCTAGCCTAATAATCAATTACAATAATTGTTTTTCAGCCAGATAGCTCCCGGGCGAGCTATTCTCACACTTTAAACCTTATCTCTCAGCATATGATAAGTTTTCTGGAGTTCTTCATGTGATATTTTTCCCGATCAACGCAAATAACTATATTTCTAGTAAGTTTATACTGTTAAGCGGCTTTTGTCAATAATAAGAGAAGGATTTTTGCAAACAAAAAATAAGCCCGTAATTGCAATTGAAAAGTATTCTTATGTGTGATAGCTTTATATTGTTTAAATGAATCGTTAGCCAAGGGGGAATATCGGGTGGTATTTTCAAGCTTATTATTCTTATGCAATTTCTTGCCTATATGTTTAGGATTGTATTATATAGTAAATAACAGGACATACCGGAATTGGATTTTAATTATTTCATCATTGTTTTTCTATGCCTGGGGCGAGCCTGTATGGATTTTATTGCTGCTGGTTTCTACATTTATCAGCTATTTTTTTGCATTAATGGTTGAAAACCACAGCAAAACTTCTAAAGGTAAGGCCTTTATGGCACTTGGAATTACACTTAATATTCTAGTGTTAAGCTTCTTTAAGTATTCGGGCTTTTTGGTTGATAATATTAATCTTATTACCGGAGCCAATATTCAGCTTAGCAAGATTGCTTTACCAATAGGAATATCATTTTACACATTCAAAATTATTACTTATCTTGTGGATGTGTACAGGGGAGAGGCAGAGGCTCAAAAGTCTCCCTTCAAGCTTTTACTTTATGTTTCTATTTTTCATCAGGTTATGTCGGGCCCTATTACAAGGTATAAGGACATTGCTGAGCAACTTGATAATAGAGTCGAAAATCTTAAGGATTTCAACTACGGTGTGAGCCGTTTTATTATAGGTCTTGGCAAAAAGGTCATATTATCAGGACTTGCAGCAAAGACCGGGGAGGCCTTTATAGGTGTGGACTATTCAAGGCTACCGGTTTTAGGAGCATGGTTTGGCATTTTCATGTATAGCATGCAGTTATATTTCGATTTTTCGGGCTATTCGGATATGGCTATAGGACTTGGCCGTATGTTTGGTTTTAAATATGAAGAGAACTTTAACTACCCTTATATCTCCAAATCAGCAACAGAATTCTGGCGCAGATGGCATATTTCTCTGGGCAGCTTTTTCAGGGAATATGTATACATTCCTCTTGGTGGAAACAGAAGGCATCACTTCAGGAATTTACTCATTGTCTGGGCCTTGACAGGACTTTGGCATGGAGCCAGCTGGAACTTTGTATTGTGGGGACTATATTATTTCGTTCTGATTTTTATTGAAAAAACATTTTTGTTAAAGTTGTTTGAGAAAATACCAACATTTATTTCAAGAATATATCTCGCGGTGGCTGTGCTGGTAGGCTGGGTATTCTTTTATCATACCGATATGAGCCAGGGAGCTGAATTTTTGGGAATAATGTTTGGATTAAAGAATCATGCACTCTCCAGCCCCGAATTAAGCATTTATTTCTGGAATAATGCTATTTTCATTATAATTGCCTTAATTGCATGTACGCCAATAGCTAAATATATCACCAATAAGGCTAAGGAACGGAAATCAAAGTTCTTTGTTTTACTTAGACGGTATGGAATGCCAATACTCAATGTAATAGTACTTATTATTTCAGTAATATATCTTGTAGGACAATCCTATAGTCCGTTTATGTACTTTAAGTTTTAATTTTGTGGCATTTTTACGAGGAGGTTTTACTGTGAAGAAGCTAAGAATTGACACATTGTTTTTTATATTGTTTATTACTGTCCTTGGCATTATTAATTTTTTAAACTTTAATAAGCCGACAGAATCAGCTTTGGAAAACAGAGCCCTTAAGGAAAAGCCACAATTACTCTTTTCCAGCATAATTGAAGGTCAATACCAAAGGGATTATGAGGAATACTACAGCGACACCTTCATCTTGAGGGATAATCTAGTTATGGTAAGTAAGGACATTGACAAGGCTCTGGCTATATTGGGGCCTGATATTACTCTCGTAAAATCCTATGAAGATGTGCAAAAGCCGCCTGAAGAAACGGAGCCATCAGATCCTCAGCCTGAGACAAAGGACCCCATAGATAACACTGATACACCTAATCCCGGAGAGAATACTCCTTCTCAGGGAGATAAGGAAAGCACTCCTACACCAACCCCGGAACCTGATGTGGAAAAAGATTTTGGAGACGGACCTAATGTGGGATACTGGATGGTGATAGATGGCAAGGCCGTTCAGCTGTTTAAATTTAACAAGGAAAGCTTTGATTACTATGCAGAGATATTAAATAAATACAAGCAAAGGCTTGGGGATGATGTAAAAATATATTCAATGATTCCGCCTACAAATTCAGAGTTTATGCAGCTTCGAAAGTATAAAGGAATGACAGACTCTCAGAATGATGCACTGGATTATCTGAAAAGTAAAATGGACAGGAGTATATCATCGGTAGATGTTTTCCATGCCCTTAATGAGCACAGTGATGAGTATATTTATTTCAGAACTGACCATCACTGGACCGCGCTGGGTGCTTATTACGCTTATGCCTCATTTATGGAAAATAAGGGGGAGAGACCATTAGGCCTTGACCAGTATGAAAAGATAGATCTGGGAGATTTTTTAGGTAGCTCCTACACCAAAACATTGGATAAGAGCTTAGAGGCTAACCCTGACAACCTCATAGCCTACAAGCCCCGTAACAGCCATGAATTTATAACCTATAGAGGAGCTGAGGCTCAGAAGGCTGATATTATTGACCTGAAATATAAGGATGATATAACCAAGAAATATCTTACATTCATAAGCTCAGGCGGTGCAAGCTGGAGCAAAGTAACTACTGATGTTAATAACGGCAAAAGGATTCTTGTTATAAAGGATTCCTTCGGAAATGCTTTTGTGCCATTCTTAGTTCCCCACTATGAAGAAATCTATGTTGTAGACTCAAGATTCTATAACAGAAGTATAACAGGTAATATTATTGATTTTGTGGAGGATAATGAAATTAACGAAGTGGTCTTCTGTATTTATATGGAGGATGTTAACTGGTATGATTTTATGAGTGGTGTTGAAAGACTATTAGGGGAATCGGATTAACCCCCGTTAATTATTGCTGTGGTTTCCTATGATTGAAAAGAATAATTCATTGTGTTATCGTTGAGAAAGAAAAAGAATTTTTATTCATAGAAAAATGTAATTGTGCCGGGAGTTTATCATGCAGAAAATTGGATTTGATAATGACAAATATATAGAATTGCAATCTCAAAAGATTCTTGAAAGGATAGAATATTTCGGGGGTAAGTTATACCTTGAGTTTGGCGGGAAGCTATTTGATGACTACCATGCATCTAGGGTGCTTCCTGGTTTTAAGCCTGACAGTAAGGTTAAGATGCTTCTGCAGCTTAAGGATCAAGCCGAAATTGTTATCACTATTAGTGCTGACGATATAGAAAAGAATAAGCTCAGGGGTGACCTGGGAATAACCTATGATCTTGATGTATTAAGATTAATTGATGCCTTCCGTGATATAGGGCTATATGTGGGAAGCGTTGTTATAACACAGTATCGTTCGCAACAGACCGCCGATGCCTTCCAAAAAAGGCTCCAGAATCTTGGGATGAAGGTATATAAGCACTATCCTATTCCTGATTATCCCTCAAATGTTTCTCTTATAGTAAGCGATGAAGGATGCGGGAAAAATGACTATATCGAAACAAAACATTCGCTTATAATAATTACTGCACCAGGGCCGGGAAGCGGAAAAATGTCTGTTTGCCTGTCTCAGCTTTACCATGATTATAACAGGGGAATCCGCGCAGGATATGCTAAGTTTGAGACCTTTCCCATATGGAATCTGCCACTGAAGCATCCTGTTAATCTCGCTTATGAGGCGGCTACAACCGATTTAAACGATGTGAACATGATAGATCCCTTCCATCTGGAGGCATATGGAGAAACGTCAGTTAATTATAACAGGGATATTGAGATTTTCCCTGTACTGAATGCTACCTTTGAAAGGATAGAGGGTAAATCGCCATATAAGAGCCCCACCGATATGGGGGTTAATATGGTAGGCTTCTGTATTACTGATGACGATGTTGTATGTGAGGCTTCAAAGCAGGAAGTAATCAGAAGATATTACAACACCTTCTGCTCTGTAAAGCGTGGATTAGCCGAAAAAGCTGAAGTTTACAGGCTTGAGCTTTTGATGAAGCAGCTAGGAATATCACCCAAAAACCGCCCTGTGGTTGATGCTGCCCTTAAACGGGCAGAGGAAACGGGAGGTCCCGCAGTTGCCTTGCAGCTAAATGACGGCAGAATTATTACAGGAAAGACTACCCCTTTATTAGGGGCTTCAGCTGCTCTCTTGTTAAATACGCTCAAGGAGCTTGGTGGAATCCACCATGATATCCATTTGATTTCACCCATTGTTATTGAACCTATTCAGGTACTTAAGACCGAACACATGGGGAACAGAAACCCCAGGCTTCACACTGATGAAATACTCATTGCTCTATCCATATGTGCTGCTACAAATCCTACTGCAGCTCTTGCCATGCAGCAGCTGCCTAAATTACGCGGTAGCCAGGCACACTCTTCTGTTATTTTATCTGGGGTAGACGAGAATGTATTCCATAAGCTTGGAGTTCATATTACTTGCGAACCCCAATATCAGTCAAAGAAGCTTTATCACAAGTAAGAGTGAGACAATGAGACAGGGGACGGTTCCTTATCTTACCCAGTCCTACATTAAAAAAGTATCAGTTCTACAATATAGACGGTAAGAGAGGCTGATATAGCCACAGTTATAAGGCTTTTTTCCTTTAGAGCCAGAATAATGGCCACAGCTGCTCCGGCTATTGCAGAATAGACTGATGAGGTTGATGAAAGTATGGCCGGAAAGGTCATGGCACCTAAAACAGCATAAGGGATATAGTATAGAAAGGACTTGATAAAAGTGCTTTCTATTTTTTTCTTGAATATTACCATTGGAAGCATTCGTGTTAAATAAGTCACGCCTGCCATGATTATAATGTAAATCAAATGCTTCATTTAGGTCTCCTCCTTTACAGGTGACAATATTGCTCCTAGACTTGATGCAACAATGGCACATATTATAATTGCCAGGCCTCCGGACAAATTATTAAGGTAGGGCATATATTTGAAAAGAAAGCTTATTGCAACTGATAATAGAATAACGCCAAGTACAGGTCTTGATTTTCTGGCGGGGGGGACGATAATGGCTATAAACATTCCGTAGATTGCTATGTTAAGGGCAGATGACAGGGATTCTGGGAGAATGCTGCCTGCCACAGCACCTATTAATGTGCCAATAGCCCAGCCCCAATAGGGAAGGGTAATCAGCCCATACATATATTTTATATTTATCTCATTACTTTTTTGACTGGCTACCGCAAATATTTCGTCTGTAACACCAAATGAGAGGATCAGTCTTTGACGATTGGTAAAGGATTTGTCTAGTTTTTGCGAAAGTGAAAGCGACATCAGAGAATATCTCAGGTTTATCACTAGCTGTGTGAGAGCCATTTCAATATATGGTGCACCCGAAATTATGGTGCCTACTCCAGAAAATTGACCGGCAGATGTAAGGTTTGTCATTGAGATAAGGACAGTCAACCAAACAGGCAGACCGGCATTAACAGCCATAATACCGAATGTAAAAGAAACAGACAAATAACCTAATGCTATTGGTATACCATCCTTTATGCCGTCTTTATAGCCGGGCTGTATAGAATCCATTAACAACGCACCCCATCACATTGAGATCAGCATAGTCCCGGAATAATTCAGCTTTAACAAAAGCTTTGCACAGCATTCCCGGGATAAATGATGCTTTGTACTAAAAAACCCCATCGAATTCTCGATGGAGTTTACTCTGGTGCGGCCGACCGGACTTGAACCGGTATGCTCGCGCATACGCCCCTCAAACGTACGTGTCTGCCAATTCCACCACGGCCGCATATCGTGGTCTTTACATGCTGCAAATACAATTTTAACAGCAAGACTTATTATACATATTGATTTTGTCTCTGTCAATACATAAAAGTTGCTGTTCTTAATTTGTATTACCGATCACTTTCATTATGAATACAATGGTCTATAGCGATAGAAAGGGCGCAAAACAGAGGAACATCATTTTCATTTTCAACTATAAGTTCATAGCTATCACCCCATGAAAGCCAGACTTTATGGAGCTCTCCGATTACCATATTATCTCGGACTATTGAAAAGTCCATACCAAACAGATTGCCGATGAAAGAATAATCCCCAAATTGACTTTGAATGTTCAGCTTTGGCTTAAATAAGGAGAATTCTTTTTTTATTACGGCAATTAATGTATTGCCGCTGTATATATGATATTCGGGCAGAAACCTGAAAAGCTTCTGTTCAATATAAAGCAGCTCCATTCCGGCGGCATCATAGAGATGAATCTTTGCACCAAATGAAAAGATCTTGCCTTCAACATTGAATACAGGCTGTCCCTGCTCGTCAAAAATACTATACCGATCTCTTATGGAAAATACTTTTTGCTTGATATATAGCCTTCTCATACTAACCACACATCTCAGGTCTGTAATTTATAAGTCCTGTCCTTCCATTATTTAATAATAAGCTTTGACTTTGTGGTATACTCGTTTATTATAATAGAAGAGACTTTATATTACAATAATTCAATATTGAACAGGTAAGGGTGCAAAAGTTTATGATCAGAGAGAAAGATAATTTAGATCCTTTTGTTGATGGAACTTATGTTGATGATAACAGTTTAGTAATGTTTTTCCGCGCTTTTACAGGGAAATTTTGGAAACTCATGAGTGCAAATGTGGTTTTCCTGCTGCTGAATATTCCGGCACTGATACTGTCCTACTTCTTATGTAATTATGTAGTGGATCTATTGCCAATTTCGACAGATGAAAGCGGATTAATGTTACTGTTAGTTTTGGTATTTCCTGTTATGATATTTTTCTTGGCTGTTCCCGTAATTACAGTGGGGCCGGCTCAGGCAGGGTTAACATATGTTCTAAAATCTTATTGCTATGGGATACCGATTTTCTTCTGGTATGATTTTAAGCAAAAGGCTAAAGAGAACTTCAGGCAAAGCCTGATAGTAAGCTTGATAAACTTTGTTGCCATAGCTTTTTTACTTATCGACTTATATTTGTATAAGAATATAGCAGGGGCATTAGATCAGTCCTTTATGCCCTTTGCCTATGCTGTTATACTTATTGTATTGATATTAATATTAATGATGACTATGTATATCTATCCAATGATGGTTTCCTATGAGCTGAGCATTAAAAACATTTATAAGAACGCTTTTCTATTAAGCTTAGGACACTTCTTACCAAATTTAATGATATTGATAATCCTGTTTGTGCTGATGCTTGGGCCTATGCTAATTGTAATAGCGACAGAAAGCTATCTGGCTCTTAGCTTAGTATATGTTTATTATATGCTTCTGGGATTCGCCCTGCCCGGCCTTGTAATAAACTCGTATATAAATCCGATCGTTGACAAGCATTTAAGGGCTGATGAGAAAAATTCCGGGACAGATATGGTTAGTAACGCGAAAAGCGATATAGACGACAATTCCAATTAAATCGATGTTTAGTATAAGTGAGATTGAGAAGAAAGAGGCTGGAGGATTTTAATTTTAACCTCCAGCCCCTTAAATATTACTTAAACTTGTTTACAGGAAAGCAGGAAAGGTACCTGTCCCCGTGTCTTACTCAAAGATGTCCTGCATCTTATAGTAGCCGGGAGTCTTGTCATATAAGAAGGATGCAGCCTTTAGCGCACCTTCTGCAAACAGACTTTTTGAAACAGCAGTGTGCTTTATTTCAATCATTTCGTCATTGCCGGCAAATATAATGGTGTGCTCTCCGGTTATGGTTCCACCTCGGATTGAGTGTATTCCAATCTCGTCGCGGGTTCTTTTTTGCATTGAGGAATGCCGGTCATACACATATTTCATCTCATTACCGGCAAGGGTAGAATTCACAGCATCGGCAATGAGAAGGGCGGTGCCGCTTGGGGCATCTATCTTCTGGTTATGATGCTTCTCAATTATTTCAATATCAAAGGAACCATGAAGCAGCTTGGTAGCGCGCTTAACCAGATCAACCATAAGGTTGATACCTAATGACATATTTGCCGAAAGAAGAATTGGTATTGAGCTTGCTGCTTTTTCAATCATGTCCTTCTGCTCATCGCTATGCCCTGTGGTTGCAATAACCAGGGGCAGAGATTTCTCAAGAGCATATTTTAGAATTACATTAAGTACTTTGGGGTGGGAAAAGTCAATAATAATATCAACGGTTTCTTTTACATCAAATATATCTGCGTAAACAGGATAATCATTATCAACATTAACCACAGCATCAACGCCGGCCACAATAGTCATGTTCTCGTTGTATCTGCATGACTGGGTTATGGCTCGACCCATATGACCATTACATCCTATCAGTAGTATCTGAATCATTACATGACCTCCACAAGGGACTTAAACTATATAAGTCCATATTCTATAAGAGCCTTTCTAAGCTGGTCCATACCGTTGTCTGACATATCAACCAATGGCAGCCTGCAGGGGCCCACATCAAATCCCATCATATTCATTGCTGCTTTAATGGGAATCGGGTTTGTTTCACAAAATAGCGCTTTCTCTATAGGCACGGTTTTAATCTGGAGCTCACGGCTAGTGGCAATATCTCCATCCAGGAAGGACTGGGCCAAATTATGAGTATCCTTCGGGATTATGTTTGCCATTACCGAGATAACACCTTTACCTCCTAGAGCCAACAAAGGAACAACATTACCGTCCTCGCCCGAGTATATATCCAGCTTATCACCGCATAAATACATGACTTCAGGCACCTGGAGTAGGTTACATTCCTTAACTGCAACAATATTATCTATTTGAGCCAGTCTCTGCAAAGTGGCAGGATTAATGTTCAAATTTGTTCTAGAAGGAACATTGTATAAAACTACCGGAATGCTTATGCTTTGAGCAATGGCCTTAAAATGCTGGTATATACCTTCTTGAGTAGTTTTGTTATAGTAAGGGGTTACTGAAAGAATGGAATCAGCTCCGACCTGCTCGCAAAATTTGGACAGCTCTATAGCATGATTTGTATCATTGCTGCCAGCACCCGCCATAACATGAACACGCTTATTTATTTTTTCTACAGCAAAGCGAATTACCTCCATATGTTCCTCGTCCGGCATGGTTGAAGCTTCGCCGGTGGTTCCACATATCAGTATTGCATCTGTGCCTTCCTTAATATGCCATTCGATAAGTTCTTCGAGCTTACTATAATCGACGCCTGTTTGGTTAAAGGGAGTTACTAAAGCAACGCATGACCCGGTGAATAAAGTTCTTTTCATAATGAGCACTCCTCTCGGTTAATAATTTAGAAACAGTAAAACTACAATAAAAACAAAGGCTACCAATATTGCTACCGGCAGCCTGACTACATTAAGTCATAAATGACAATCTTTACCCTACCGATAGCTCTCCGCTATAGCGACAATTGAAAGGCTGTTAACCAGTCAACCAGGACTATGATGAAACGGCACCTAATCCTTCGGCATTTTTCCCTTTCACTTAAAATCAACAGGCCCGTTACCTTCATTTAAGCTACTTTTGAAAAATGCGCCTCTATCTATAAATTATATTCTGTTTTCTGTCAGTACTCCACAAATAAACTGTGAAATTACCGTAAATAATATCATGTATACCTCACATTGTCAAAGGGTAAACTAATGTGATATATTAAATCTGCATAAACACTTACAAAATAATACTGTAATTATTTGTGGAGGTATTGGAGTGGCTCCTCGGAAACCAAAAAAGAGGCCTGGCTCGGTCAAAAGAAAATCAAATAGTCAAGGGACAAGGAAAAGGTCTTCAAGTGTGTCCAAGCAGCTTAGAACTGAAATACAAGGGGTTGTTCTGGTCGCTTTAGGTATCATTATGTCCTTAAGTATATATTCCAAAGATTTAGCAGGGGATATAGGAAATATCCTAGGTCAAATCGTAGGAGGCTTATTTGGTTTAACTGCATATGTTATTCCTCTGGTAGTGGTCATTCATGGAATTATTAAGATCTTTAAACCTCAGTTGCTACATCAGGACAGACGATTCTACCTGTTATTGATTCTGCTCATTTTAATCTCTGCCATATTTCAGGCAGGAATCTATGATCATGTTGAACATCAGAATAAGGATTTAATACAGTACTTAAAAGCGTTCTACAGAGAGGGGAAAAGTGCCATTGGTAAAGGAGACGAGTTTATTGCCAGTGGTGGAGTCCTAGGAGGTATCATAGGTATCCCTTTATTGTTTGTGCTTAAAAAATGGGGAACCATGATTGTACTTGTAACGCTATCACTCATAGTCGCAATGCTAATAACCAGATTATCCTTGGCTGATGCGGCCAGAAGCGTTGCAAAGGGAACTTCGGAGGCTATTACCGGAGTAGTGGGTGCCGCTCGTAAAAAGCGTGAAGAGCGCCTTATGAACAGAGCCCATCAAGACGAAGAAGAGGAAAAAATGGGCACGAGAAATAAGGGCCGCAATCAAGTGGTGGATTTCCCGTTGGATGAGAGCCTGGACAATATTTCCTTATATGATGAACCAAAAATACAAAACAAATCCTCTGATGGGATTATAATGGGAGATGAACCGGTGACTCATGAAGACAAGCTCACTATTTTGGAGCCTGATGTTGCCCGGGGAGATTCCGACCCTTCAATAGTCTCTCTCTCGAATGTTTCGGGTGGTTCAGAGGCTCATGAGGCTTCAGATGCTTCGACCACTTCAAATTCTACAAAGGATTCCCGAAAGGCACCAAAAAAGGATACATCTCAAGTCGAAGCTGAAATTATTAATTATTCAAATGACAGAATAGAATATTTATTTCCACCTGTTGAGCTGCTTTCAAAATCTAAAGAGGGCGAGAGCAATATGAAGAGGCTTCGAAACGCCTCAGTTTATAATGCCAAAAAGCTTGAAAGCACTTTTGAAAGCTTCGGTATAGGTGTAAAGGTTCTTAATGTGTCTGTTGGTCCCGCATTTACCCGCTATGAGCTACAGCCGGCACCGGGAGTCAAGGTAAGCAAGATAGTTAATCTTACTGATGATATTGCACTTAATCTGGCTGCAACTGGTGTTAGAATAGAGGCACCTATACCCGGCAAGGCGGCCATAGGGATAGAGGTTCCAAATAAAGAGGTTGCTCCCATCAGTCTCAGAAGCGTAATCGAGTCTCCGGCCTTCAGAAATCATAAGTCCTCCCTGGCGGTAGCATTGGGTAAAGATATTACCGGCGAAGATGCAGTAATAGACCTGGCTAAAATGCCCCACATTCTTATTGCCGGAGCCACTGGTTCTGGTAAGAGCGTATGTATTAATTCCTTTATAACAAGCCTTATATATAAATCATCCCCTGATAATGTCAAGCTTCTGATGATAGACCCTAAGGTGGTGGAATTGGGCGTATACAACGGAATTCCACATTTGCTTATTCCTGTAGTTACAGATCCCAATAAAGCGGCAGGGGCCCTTCGTTGGGCCGTATCAGAAATGACCATGAGATATAAGCTTTTTGCAGATAAGGGTGTAAGAGACCTATTAGGCTACAATGCATACATAGATGAGGTAGGAGAAGGAGCCAGACTACCACAGATAGTAATTATTATTGATGAGCTGGCCGACCTTATGATGGTGGCACCTCACGATGTGGAGGATTCTATTTGCCGGTTAGCCCAAATGGCCCGTGCAGCCGGTATGCATCTGGTTATAGCAACTCAAAGACCCTCGGTAAATGTCATCACTGGTATAATTAAGGCAAACATACCTTCACGTATTGCTTTTGCTGTATCCTCACAGGTGGATTCCAGAACTATAATCGATATGGCAGGTGCCGAAAAACTCTTAGGCAAGGGAGACATGCTTTATTATCCGGTAGGTGTCCCTAAACCCATAAGAGTAAAGGGGGCCTTCGTTTCCGATAAAGAGGTTGAGCTGGTGGTTGACTTTGTTAAAAACCAGATAAGAGCATCCTATGACCAGGATATTATCGAGAATATTAATGATAATGTAAAAACCAGCGAACAACACGCAATTGAGGATGACAGTGATGAACTTTTGGAACAGGCCATAGAAGCAGTTATAGACTGTGGGCAGGCTTCGGTTTCCTTTATACAAAGAAAGTTTAAGGTCGGTTATGCAAGGGCCGGCCGTATAATTGACCAAATGGCTGAACGCAACATTATAAGTGGCTATGAGGGCAGCAAACCCAGGCGTATACTCATAACGAGGGAGCGTTGGGAAGAAATGAGGATGTCTAATCCGGGGGTTGAGCAATGAACTGGTTGGAGAATACCATTGAAAATTATAATATTGCATTATCATTTATTGTCCTGTTGGCAACGTTACTTGTAATATATATGTTGATTCGTTGCATTAAACGCCCTAAGGTCTTAACCGTTATTGCTTTTTGTTTCCAGCTGTTTGTTTTAACCTTTGGAATCCTTTCTATAATGAACAAGGTGATTTCGGTTCCACTCTATGAGGCATTAATAATTGCATTCGGTATACTGGTGCCCGGAGCATTCTTGCTTTATGACTATATTTCCATGAAACAAAAAATAAAGATGAATAATGTAGATATGCCTCTGATAGAAAAGATCAGAAAACCGAACCATCTGGCATGGCAATATGAGTCTTATTTAGAAATGGTTGATGAGTGGAATTCTGAGATAAATACAGCTGCGGTTATAAATTCTTTGACTCTTGAGGATAAGCAGGTAAGAAATAATCTAGTTCAGCAGCTGACATCGGTTCACAGGCTTATTGATAATGGTGAATATCAACAGGCCCTTCCTATTTATACTATTCTTGGCGAGCTATTTTCGGGCAGCCCTTTAGTGCTTTATAACATCGCATTATTAAGCTACAGAAATGAGCTTTATGATGAATCTATAAAGCATTACAAGAATGCATTATCTCTTCTGGAAAACATGCCCGATGAGGACAAAAAACGAATCCAAGGCAAAGGGAAATATAGAATCAAGGCTCTGATGCATTTCGGATATGCCAGCGCTTTATATTGCTTAAAAAGCTATCTGTTTGCAATAGAGCAATTTACCTTAGCCAAAGAAGAACAAGGTGAGTTAAAGGAAGCTGATGTTAATATTGCAAAATGCTATATAGCAGTTGGTGAAATAAAAGAGGCTCAGAAGCATATCCGTGAAGCCCTGGAATATAAAGAGGACAATAAACTACGGTATATTCTGGCCAGATTATGCTTTGAGCAAAACGAGGAGATGGAGTGCAAGCATCAATTAGAAACTATTGTGGGAAATGATTATGAGTTTGACGAGGCATGGGAATTACTCGGGGAGCTGTATAGAAGGCGCAAGGATTGGCCCAATGTTCTAAGAGTGTATAAAAAGCTAACCAAGCTGAATCCTGACCAAGCCGAAGCTTATTATTGGCTTGCAATAGCCCAGCGTCATGAAGGTAAAACAGAAGAGGCGCTGTCTAACTTAAAGTTTACAGTGGAGCTCATGCCTGAGCATAGCCGAGCTTTATATAGCATGGCTTCGATTTTTGATGCAAAAGGTAAAACCGATAAGGCAGTTGAATGTCTGGGAAAATCCCTTGAAGGTAATGAAAAGCTTGAAATGGCATACAATCTTCTGGCAGAAATATTTATATCCACCGATAAGGTGTACGATGCTATAAGGATCTATGAGGAGGCAGTTGCGGCCTATCCCGAGTCATACCTTCTTCATTATAATTTAGGAATTTCATTAATGATGGTAAGGCGTTATGAGGAATCGGTCAGAATATTTAACAGAGCACATAAGCTGACTCATGATGATCCTGCCCTTTACTACAATTGGGCTTCGGCCGAGATTTCTTTGAAGAATTATTCGGAAGCGGCGGCGTTATATAAGGAAGGCTTAAAGCTTAAATCTGATGATGATGAAATACTGTTTGGACTTGCCAGAGTATCTGCCTTATCGGGAGATGTGGATGCAACCATCGGATTTTTGAATCAAGCCTTTGCCATAAACCCCGGCCTTAAAATGAGGGCAAAAGCATCTAATGATTTTTCAGCTTTCAGGACTCTCCCTGAATTTATGGAAATAACAAAACTGCCGGTAAAGGAAGAGTAAATTTTGATTTGGAGGATGATTTATGACACAAACCATTAAGGTAGGAATTCTAGGTTATGGAAACATAGGAAGGGGAGTGGAGCTGTCCCTGCTTCAGAATCCAGACATGGAACTAGTTGCAATTTTTACAAGAAGAGCTCCTGAAACCTTGAAGGTTATATCTAAAGATGTAAAAGTAGTTCATGTTGATAATATAAATGAATATAAGGACAGTATTGATGTTCTAATTTTATGTGGAGGTTCAGCTACCGATTTGCCTGTTCAGGGTCCTAAATATGCAAGTTGTTTTAATTGTGTCGACTCTTTTGACACTCATGCCAGGATTCCCGAGTATTTCGCTATTATGGATGATGCCTGCAAAAAAGCAGGAAAAGCTGCTGTTATATCTGCCGGTTGGGATCCGGGGCTTTTTTCTATAAACAGAATGATGCTGGAGGCCATTTTGCCCAACGGGCAAAACTATACCTTCTGGGGTAAGGGAGTAAGTCAGGGACATTCTGATGCTGTCAGAAGAGTTAAGGGAGTTAAAAAAGCTGTTCAATATACGATACCTCTGGAGGATGCAATTACAAGAATCAGAAGTGGCGAGCAGCCTGATTTAGCAACAGGTGAAAGGCACCTCAGGGAATGCTTTGTTGTGCCAGAGGAGGGTACCGATACAACTGTTATAGAAAATACAATAATCAATATGCCCAACTACTTTGCTGATTATAAAACAATCGTCCACTTTATCTCTGAGGAGGAGTTTGACAAAAATCATAATAAAATGCCCCATGGCGGTTTCGTAATAAGGAGCGGCAATACTGGTGAGAACAACGGGCATAAGCAGATTGTAGAGTTTTCACTGAATCTTGAAAGTAATCCGGAGTTTACAGCCAGTATTCTTGTGGCCTATGCAAGGGCAGTAGTGAAGCTTAATGCCCGGGGCAAGTCAGGAGCATTAACGGTATTCGATATACCACCGGCATATTTATCGCCCAAATCTCCTGAAAAATTGCGCAAAGAGTTTTTATGATTGAGTATTGCATTACCAATATTTTCAGGTAATAATATATGAAGATTAATATAAAGGAGTGTAGGCATGTCATATATATTATTAGACGGTAAGGATTTAGCAGGAAGAATGAAGGCGGAAATGCGCGAAAAAGTTGAAAACATGGCTGCTAAAGGGGTAGTCCCGGGCCTAGCAGTTGTTATTGTCGGAAATGATCCTGCTTCCAGAGTATATGTAAACAGTAAAAAGAAAGATTGTGCTGAGGTAGGCATCAGATCATTTGAGTATGCTCTGCCCGAGGAAACAACAGAAGAGCAGCTATTGGGTTTAATAGATACTCTTAACGAGGATGATTCTGTTGACGGTATCTTGGTTCAGCTGCCTATTCCGAAGCATCTTGATGAAGCCAAGGTGATTAGAAGAATAAGTCCAAAGAAGGATGTGGATGCATTCCATCCCTATAATGTGGGAGAGCTCATGATAGGTACACCCATTTTTGCACCCTGTACTCCTGCCGGTATTATGGAACTGATAAAGGATGCCGGATTGGAAGTAGCCGGTAAAAACTGCGTAGTTATAGGCAGAAGCAATATCGTAGGAAAACCGATGGCAATGCTCATGCTTCATAATAATGCGACTGTAACCATTTGTCATTCGAAAACAAAGGATTTAAAATCTGTTTGCAAACAGGCAGATATACTGGTTGCTGCAATTGGTAAAACTGAGCTTATAACATCTGAATATGTTAAAGAGGGTGCCATAGTAATAGATGTTGGCATGAACAGAACACCTGAGGGCAGGTTGACTGGGGATGTAAATTTTGAAGATGTCAAAGAAAAAGTGTCTGCGATTACTCCTGTTCCTGGAGGAGTCGGACCTATGACAAGGGCTATGTTATTGGTTAATACCATAAAGGCATGCAATATGCACAAAGCAAATATGCTTTCTTGACACAGTTTTTAAAACTGTATACAATAGTTCTATGATGGCATTTCGTATGCGTTTTCTATTATGCCATTTTATTTTATTTGCTTTATTGATTATGAATTAGATGTGAAGAAACAAAAGCAGAGGAGGTGAGTGTAATCGATCTAATCTCAATTATTGTAGGACTTGTTATTGGACTCGTAATAGCATTTATAAGTTCACTTATTTTCTTCCGAAGGGGAGTTGAGCATAGAAAGCGAGTGGCTGAAGCCGAAATAGGAAGTGCTGAAAAGGAAAGCCAACGCATAGTAAGTGAAGCTGAGAAAATTGCAGAAAGAAAGAAACGCGACGCCTTGATAGAGGCACGTGAAGAAATTCATAAAAGCAGGGTTGAAATTGAAAGAGAGGTTCGTGAACGCAGGTCAGAAATTCAGAGGAATGAAAGACGCCTTCAACAGAAGGATGAAACTCTCGAAAAGAAAATGGATGCCCTCGAAAAGAAAGATGAAGCACTGAATAAGCAGATTCAGGAGATTGAACAAAGACAGGCCGATATCGAACAGATTTACAAACAGCAGTTAGAGAAGCTGGAAAGTATATCCGGGTTGTCGGTAGAAGAGGCAAAACAATACCTTTTAAGTAATATTGAAGGTGAAGTCAAGCATGAAGCGGCAATAATGGTTAAAGATATCTTTGACCGCGCCAAGGAAGAGGCTAACAGGAAGGCTAAGGAGGTTTTATCCACTGCCATCCAAAGATGTGCTGCAGACCATGCATCTGAGATAACAGTTTCGGTTGTTCCATTGCCTAATGATGAAATGAAGGGCAGAATTATTGGACGCGAAGGCCGGAATATCAGAACACTTGAAACCCTTACAGGTATTGAACTCATTATTGATGATACTCCGGAGGCAGTAGTTTTATCAGGGTTTGATCCTATAAGAAGAGAAATTGCCAGGATTGCTCTAGAAAAACTCATTGTCGATGGAAGAATTCACCCTGCCCGAATTGAAGAAATGGTTGAAAAAGCCAAGAAGGAAGTTGAAAACACAATTCGTGAGGAGGGAGACCGTGCTACCTTTGAAACAGGTGTTCACGGCTTAAATTCAGAGATTATTAGGCTTCTTGGAAAGCTTAAGTACAGAACAAGCTATGGACAGAATGTTCTGACACACTCAATAGAGGTATCCCATCTTGCAGGCCTTATGGCTGCTGAACTCGGTGAGGATGTAACTCTGGCAAAACGCGCAGGATTATTACACGACATCGGTAAAGCTATTGACCATGAGGTTGAAGGCACCCATGTATCTATAGGTGCTGAGATCTGCAGGAAGTACAAGGAGAGCGAAGACGTTATCCATGCCGTTATGGCTCACCATGGTGATGTGGAACCAAATTCTATTATTGCTGTTCTGGTACAGGCTGCCGATGCAGTTTCAGGAGCAAGACCAGGAGCCAGACGCGAGACCATAGAAAACTATGTTAAGAGGTTGCAAAAACTCGAGGAAATCGCTAATGGATTTTCTGAGGTTGATAAGTCGTATGCTATTCAGGCAGGACGCGAAGTTCGTATTATGGTTAAGCCTGAAATGGTTAACGATGAAACCATGGTTATGGTCGCACGGGATATAGTAAAACAAATTGAAAACGAAATGGAGTATCCCGGACAAATTAAGGTCCATATTATAAGGGAAACTCGTGCAGTTGAATATGCAAAATAATCTTAGGCGGGAAGCGTGAAAACGCTTCCCGTGTTTTGAGAGGAAGAAAATATTGAAGGTCCTTTTTATAGGGGATGTATTTGGAGAAGCAGGGAGAAATGCTCTAAGAGCTTCAATGGATACAATTAAGTCAAAATATCGCCCGGATTTCACTATAGCTAATGGAGAAAATACAGCAGGTGGCAGAGGAATTAGTTATAACACTGCCCAAGAGATATTTAATACTGGCATAGACGCTATTACTATGGGTAACCACACCTGGTCCAGAAAAGAAATATTAAGGATTATTGATTCGGGCATTAATATAATAAGACCAGCAAACTACCCAAAGGGTGTACCGGGTAAAGGCCGTATGGTTCTGGAAAAGAACGGACTGAAATTAGCCGTGATTAACCTTTTAGGTCGCGTATATATGGATTCTACGGTTGATTGTCCTTTTCAGATAGTTGATCGTGAAATTTCTTTTCTTAAGGGACAAGCTGATTGTATTCTGGTCGATTTTCATGCTGAAGCAACCAGTGAAAAGGTTGCCATGGGCTATTATCTTGACGGAAGAGTTTCGTGTATGGTGGGTACCCATACCCATATTCAAACTGCCGATGAAAAGATACTCGAAAAAGGTACGGCCTATATTTCTGATGTAGGAATGACCGGTCCCTTCGGAGGTGTCATCGGTGTTGACAAGGAACTTATTATAAAGAAATTTACACTAGGAATGCCTATACAACATGAGGTTGCTAAAGGGAAAGTACAAATTAACGCAGTAATAATAGATATAGATGATCAAACTTATAAAGCTAGTAAAATAGTAAGAATTAATGAGGTATTTAATATTTAATTATATGGGGGTTGCCAAATGAGTCTGTTGAAGGTTTCATCAAAATCAAATCCCAACTCGGTAGCTGGTGCAATAGCAGGAGTTGTAAGAGAAAATGGAGTAGCCGAAATACAATCTGTTGGTGCAGGGGCATTAAATCAGGCTATTAAAGCTGTAGCTATTGCCAGAGGGTTTCTAGCACCTGTAGGAATAGATTTGGTCTGTATACCAGCATTTTCAGAGATTATTATAGATGGGGATGAAAGAACTGCAATTAAGTTGATTATTGAGCCAAGAAGATGATATACTTTTTTTTAATCTTTATTATATTCTAATTTTTGGAGGAGCTAATATGACATATAAAGCTGTATATAAAGAGTGGCTTGAGAATCCATATTATGATGAGAAAACAAAGAATGAATTATTAGCTATTAAGGATGACGAAAAAGAAATAGAAGACAGGTTTTATAAGGAGCTAGAGTTCGGTACAGGGGGCATGCGGGGAACCATTGGTGCGGGCACCAATCGTATGAACAGATACACTGTGCGCAAAGCAGCACAGGGATTGGCTAATTTCATTAAAAAGTATGAACCTGATAAACAGAGCGTTGCAATTGCTTATGATTCCCGTAATTGCTCATACGAATTTGCCTTGGAAGTAGCATTAGTTATGGCTTGCAACGAAATAAAGGCATATCTCTTTGACGAACTTCGCCCCACTCCAGAGCTTTCTTTTGCAGTAAGATATCTTAAATGCGGAGCTGGTGTTGTGATTACTGCCAGCCATAACCCAAAAGAATATAATGGATTTAAAGCATATGGCAGCGATGGTTGTCAGCTTCCTCCTAAGGAATCTGATGCAGTAATAGATGAGGTTAATGCATTAACAGACATCTCAAAAATCAGCTGCATGCTGGAGTCCGAGGCTAAAGAACGTGGACTGATTGAAATTATCGGAGAAGATATTGATAACAAATACATTGAAGAATGTAAGAAGCTTTGTATAAATTCTGAACTGTCCAGAAAGTATGGTAAAGAAACTAAAATTATCTACACGCCTCTCCATGGCTCAGGGAATAAGCCGGTAAGAAGGCTTTTAAATGAAATTGGATTTGAAAATGTTTTGGTTGTAAAAGAACAGGAAAAGCCTGATCCGAACTTTTCTACTGTATCATACCCTAACCCTGAGGAAAAGGCAGCCTTTAAGATTGCTATAGAAATGGCGGAAAAAGAAGGGGTTGACCTTATAATAGGAACTGATCCCGATGCCGACCGCGTCGGAGTAGTTGTAAAAAATGACAGGAATGAATATGTCACGCTGACAGGCAATCAGATAGGCTGTCTGTTATTGGAATATATTCTTTCACAAAGGTATGAGAAAAAGGAATTGCCGGATAATGCTTTTGCTGTTAAAACTATTGTATCAAGCAATCTAGCAAGGACAATTGCTGAAAATTATAATGTTGAATCCATAGATGTTCTTACCGGTTTTAAATTTATCGGAGAGCTTATAAAGCTTTATCATGATACCGGAAAGAAATGCTTTATGTTTGGCTTCGAGGAAAGCTATGGTTTTCTTATTGGAACCCATGCCCGGGACAAGGATGCAGTGTCAGCGTCTATGCTTATAGCTGAGTTGTACGCATGGTATAAATCCCGTGGTATGAACGTGTATTCCGGACTGCTGGAGTTATTCGAGAAGTATGGGTATGTTAAGGAAGAAACTGATTCCATTGTCCTGAAGGGTAAAGAGGGCCAGGATAAAATAGCCCAGGCCATGGAAACTTTAAGAAATATGGAATTAAATAAAGTGGGTAACATGGATGTACGTATTTTCTCAGATTACGAAAGGCAGGTAAGAAAGGATCTTAAAACTAATGAGACTACCCGGATACAATTACCTAAATCCAATGTGCTTCATTACACATTGGACTCTGGATTCTGGTTCTGTGTCAGACCTTCCGGAACTGAGCCCAAAATAAAAATTTACTATGGAGTGTCTTCTTATTCCCTTGCCGAGGCACAGACAGAACTAAAAATTTTGAAGAAAAATGTAAAAGATGTTATAAATCCTCTTTTGGTGGTATGAATTAGCTGGAGTTTATTTAAAGTCTGTCTGTTTATTCTTGACCTTTTTTTATGCTCTGGACCATGGCTTAGATAGGCTATCTCTACAATATTATGGAGGATTCTTGTACGTGAGAAGAATTGACCTATGTAGAGCAAAACCGGGCTATTGTACGGCATGCGATATTCATACTCTGGATGGTAAACTTCTTCTGGCGGCTGGGACCAGGCTAACAGATGAGATTATTAAGCAATTGCGAAATTACCGTATTACCGATATATATATTGAGGATGATTTATCAAGAGGAATTACAGTTGTTGAGGCTATAAAAGAAGAGATATTAGTAGATATTAAATCAAAAGTAAAGGACATCATGACTTCCCCCACCATTAAAATTTCTGTTAACGCCCAGAAGATTTTGAACATTGTCGAAACCCTCCTGAACGAAATCTTAAAGAACGATTTTATAACAATGAATCTTTATGATGTTCGTTCTGTTGACGATTATACTTATTCACACAGTGTTAATGTAGCTATTTTTTCTTTGATTACAGGGTATGCCGTGGGATTGAGGGGAAATCATTTAAAGGAGCTAGGAATAGGAGCTCTCCTTCATGATATCGGCAAGGTAATGGTAGATGAAAATATTTTGCAAAAGCCTACTAACCTTTCTATTAATGAATATAATGAAGTTAAAAGGCATACCTTTTATGGGTATGAAATACTAAAAAAATCAGAGGGTATTCCCCCCATAGCATGTGATATCGCTTTATACCACCATGAAAGGACCGACGGAAGCGGATACCCTTATAATCTGAAAAACAGTGTGATTCCACTGCAGGCAAGGATAGTTGCTATAGCCGATGTATATGATGCGTTAACTACTGACAGGATATACAGAAAAAAGATGTATCCCCATGAAGTGGTGGATTATTTGTGCTCCTTAAGTCAGAAACATTTCGACAAGGCATTGCTTGATGCTTTCACAAGTCATATTACTAATTATCCCATAGGAATGGCTGTTAAGCTAAATTCGGGCGAAAAAGGCATAGTAGCAAAGTATAACAGAGGGTTTCACAATAAGCCTGTTATTCGTTTAGTGGTTGATAAAAATGGAGAGAAATATGAAGCTCAAAAAGAAGCAAACCTTCTTTTATCCCCGGAACTTAGAATAGTTGGTGTTTGGGATATATAAATCTCGTTTTATTATGATTTTTAGTTTACAATAGAATATAATGGTTTCAAACAGACATATCCGGTTTAAGCTCCATCGGCCATACTTTCGGCTTGAGATTAAGAAGGAGGCAAAAATGAAATTTGAGGGAATTGATATACGAGATTTAGTTGTAGGAAATACTGTAAATGGTATTTACATATTAAGGTCAGCCGAATTAAAGCTTGCATCCAATAAAAAAAATTATTTAGATCTTCTCTTCAGTGACAAAACGGGAACTGTCCGTGCTAAGATGTGGGACGCCCGTGAGCAGGATTACTCAGACTTAAAACTGAATAAACTGTATTATGTTAATGCTAAGGTTGATTCATGGCAGGATTCGCCTCAGCTAACAGTGAATGTGATAAAACTGGCTGATGATGAAGACCAGAAGTATATAGACAATTATGTTCAGTCTGCCCCTATTAAATCCGGGGATATGTTACAAGAGGTTTATTTCTATACTGATAGAATCGCAAACCCTGAGATTCGTTCATTGGTCAGGACTATTCTTAAGCAAAAGGAAGATGAGCTGCTTTATTACCCGGCAGCTAAGTCCTTTCACCACTCTATAAAAGGCGGATTGCTATATCATATTCTGCGTATGCTTCGCACAGCCGATGCCCTGTGTAAAGTCTATGAGGGAATAAATTCTGATTTGCTTTTCGCAGGTGTTATTATTCATGATTTAGCTAAAATAGGCGAGCTAAAAAGTAATGAGTTGGGAATTGCCGAATACTCCGGGAAAGGCCAGTTGCTGGGGCATATTATTATGGGCGTTGAGCAGTTAGATCAGGCCGGCAGGTCGGTTGGCGCATCAGAGGAAGTAATGATGTTGTTAAAGCATATGGTGGTAAGTCATCATAACGAAGCTGATTTTGGAAGTCCGAAGAAGCCTATGTTTTTAGAAGCGGAGCTGCTACATCATTTAGATATGATAGATGCCAGAGTTTACGATTTTCAAAATGCTGTAGAAAATATAGAGGCAGGACAATTTTCAGAACCGGTATTTTCGTTGGACAGAAGGAAGGTATACAAGGTTAATCTGAAAAACTAACAGACTCGCAATTT